>NZ_JAFBGL010000002.1:0-300000 GCF_016811075.1 Oceaniferula flava | reverse complement strand
CACCAATTATCCGATGAATGATGCGGCATTGTATTTCGGCTGGTACACCACCAATCGCAATGGCCCGCTGCTCAATCCGGCATTCCGTTTCCGCCGTGGCGCAGTCGCCGTGCACCTTCACTCCTTCAGCGCCGCCGACCTCCGCCATGCGAATAAAAAATGGGTCGGTCCCATTCTGGAAAAAGGAGCCGCAGCGACGCTGGGCAATGTTTACGAACCCTATCTGCAGCTGACCCACTATTTTGACATCTTCCATCAGCGCCTGATCGAAGGTCATTCCTTGGTTGAAGCCGCCTACATGTCCGTCCCTTACCTCTCGTGGCAGAATGTTGTGTTAGGCGATCCCCTCTACCGCCCCTTCCTGCACCTCAATGGCGGCGGCACCGTCGCCGAAGAAGACCGCGACTTCCGCGCCATCCGCGTGGCCAATCAACGCTGGGGCAAGGAGCCGGAGACCATGGTGAAAAAACTGCGCACCGTGGCGGCGGACAAGGGCAAAGCCCGATTCTACGAATACCTTGGCCTCTGGTTCCGCGCTAGAAACCAGGACAAGGTGGCGATGGCCTTCTTCGATTCCGCCGCGAAAAAACATATACAACCTGCCGACCAACTACGTCAGTGGCTCTACACCGCAGACGTCCACCGGGCTGCAGCGGACAAGGCCATGGCGATCTCCGTGCTGAAAAAAGCGCGTGAACGTTATAGCGACATCCCCGAGGGGAAAACCGTCACCGCCCTACTCAATATCCTCGATCCACCGCCGCCACCACCGGCAGATGCCGTGAAGCCAGCGAAGGCCAAGCAGTAAGCCGTAGCACGGCCTACTCGCCGCCACCGTATGGGCTCATGCTGCCGACATCGGCACTCTCGGAGAGCCAGGCTAACAGGTCATCCACCTCGGTGCTGTCGCCACGGAGCGCTTCCAGTGACGACCAGTCGATGTGGCTTCTCGATTTCACTGCGGACACACGCGTCACATCCAGTCGCTCCATCAGAGCCTCGGTTTCCCGTGGGTGGGCGTTGAGAATGTTGGCCGGGCGTGGCAGGTCATCGAGGATTTCCGCAGTGAGACCGAAGGTGGTCACACCGATGCCGAAGGCGATGCTCAAGCGGCGAATGGAATCGGCCAGGGCTTCGTCCTCAATCGGCGCGGCATAAATCAGCTCACCGCCCTGCGCCCAGACCGAGGCACTCAGGGTTTGGAAAAAATCTTCACGGAACGAGTGGTGCGCCGGCAGGATGCGGAGACGTGCTGCGTGCAAGCGAAACGGTGGCAGACCGAGCTGCGTTTTCAGCTTTCTCAGAGGCATCGCCTGCTCATCACCTTCGCGACTTTCCCAATCGACCAATAACATCTCCGGGAACTTCCAAAGATTTCCGATAGGGGCGTCAGCGGCAAAGGGTTCGCGGAAAGGAAAAGGGAAACGTCCATTGACATCGCACCACTTGTTCACGATGGCGCGGAATTTGCGAATGCGCATCATCGCATGATCGACCTGCGCTTGATCGCCCTGGATATCATCCAGTCGCCCTTGATACTGCGAGTAGATTTCTTGGGCACTGGAGAGCGCCGGAATGGGTGCGGTGCGGCGATAATAACCTTGGCCTTTTTCCACCTTGGCAATTGGCGAGGTGGGATCACAGGACATGATCGAAAAATGATAACGCAGCGAGGCATCGGAATAATTGCCGTCCAGTTTCATCCGAATCAGTCGAATTAGCTCAGTGCCCTTAATGGCTTCTTTGGGATTCGCAGGAAGATACTCGGTGAGAGTGTCGTTGAGTTGCGTGCGTAAGCTCATGATGTAGTTTGGGAGGGGCGCGTAAGACAAATCTGCGGGGAACAGAGATGTGATAAAAATCTGCGCTCATGAAATGCCTTGAAACCGTTACGCTCAAGCATGATTTTAAAATTTGCAGCCAAATGAATCATTTTGTGAATAACTATTTTATTCTTGTCGTCTATAGGAGTATGAAGTGTTATTTTTCCAGCATGACAATCCGTCCATCCTTTCTCCCCTTGATCGCTGCGGCCTTTGCAGTCGCCACCTGCTTGGTTTCTAACGTCCGTGCGGATGAAGCCGCCGATCGGATTCTTGAGGGAGTGCGCCTTTCCGCCACCCTCCAGCAGAACAATCTCACCGGCAACTTGCGCAAAAATGGCAAGCGCTCCCCCATCGCTTTGTTCCTGCGCGGGGAGAACATTCAGTTCCAATATTTCGATGGTAAAGTTTGGCAGAAATTTCACATGCGTTTGAAGAAAGACAAATTCGATCTCTTCGAGCTGAAAAATGGCAAGACTCTGCGCTTTCCCAGCAGCAAACTCAGCCAGCCGATCATGGGAACAGATCTCACCTACGAAGATCTCGCATTCCGCTTTCTCTACTGGCCCAATGCCACGATCGAGGGTTCAGAGAAAATCAAAACTCAGGACTGTTATAAAATCCGCCTGGTGAACCCCACACGCGACGGTAGCTATGGCATCGTCTACATCTGGGTGCACAAAAAATATGGAGCCCTGATGCAAGTCTCCGGCTACAACCGCGATGGCCAGCTCCTCAAACGCTTCCACGTGACCAACCTGATGAAGGTGGGCGATGTGCAAACCTTGGAAAAAATGAATGTGGAGACCTACAAACTCGGCACCCAGAAAGTCACCGGCATCACTTACATGGAGTTCGAGAAACCCAAGGAGGTGAAAAAAGGCCTGCGCTAACAGCTTGGGACGTTGAATGGAGAGCTATACCTTGCTCCCTCCCACGGGCTGAGGCTGATCCCTACACTTCAAGCCGACTTTTCCTTGGCGCTCTGGCAATCAATGCACAGAGAGACAGAAGGTTTGGCCTCCAAGCGGGCCATGCTGATTTCCCCACCACATTCTTCACAAATACCGTAGCCTCCTTCATCAATGCGTTGGAGTGCGAAGTCGATTTTCTCGAGCAGCTTACTTTCGGTGTATCCCAGCTGATGTTCCACCACGGACTCGGCAATCTTCTCAGCGCGATCCGCCTCGTCAGCAAGTGCGCCAGCGGTGCCTGTGTTGGCGACACCGTGACGGTTCAAATCCTCCAGCACCTCTTGGCGCTGCAGCACCAAGGCCTTCCGTATCTTATTGAGTTCGCTTTTATTCATGGCTCAGGCATCACTATTAGGGATGATTCTGAAGGATAATCTGTAATCAAATCTTTGTCAAATCGCCCACTCTGAGCGATGCAACGGATTTTCATTGTTATTTATTGAACCCCGTCCAAGTATCCGCGCGCTGTCGGACATCCGGCAGCACCTTTCGGGAGGCCCGTAGCACGGGCAGGAAATCGATGGGGAATCCGGTGACACATCAGTCGATGCCATTCCGGAGCGGTTACGCCACTGTGAGCCAGGATCAAACACGATCCGGTGAGCCAGAACACCAGCCTGAGAGGATCCGAGAACCTTCCTGCGACTAACAGGAACCACTCAGACCTATGAAACATAACCAATCAGCACTCGATTCAAGTGCCTCATCGTCGGCCCGTCTTACGCCTAACATTCAGCGTCACACCGGGATCATCACCATTGCAGCCACCGCCGCCAGCCTCGGCATGGCATGTGCCAATGAGGAAGAGAACGAACTTCCGAACACCACCATCATCGCTAACCGCGCCGAGACGGATCTTTCCAAAGTCGGCAGCGCAGTGACCGTGCTCGATGTCAGCGGACTGGAAAGCGACGGCATCTATCACCTGGACGACGCCCTGAAATTTGCTCCCGGCGTGATCTCAGAATCCATTTCCGGCCAGCGCGGCTCAGCTTCATCCCTGCTGCTGCGTGGCACCACCACCGGCCACGCTCACATTCGGGTCGATGGCATGCGTGTTTCCGGCCCTAACATCACCTCGGGCAGTTTCTTCGGCGGCTCCGGGCTGCTCGGATTATCCCGCGTTGAAATCCTCCGCGGACCCCAGAGTGCTCTGTATGGCGGCGATGCCATCGGTGGCGTATTGGGGCTCTACTCCGCCAAAGGCAGCGGCGCTCCCAGTGGCTCGCTGCGACTGGAAGCCGGCTCGTTCGATAGCTTTTCCAGCAGCCTGAACTTCCAAGGGCAAATCGACCAACTCTCCTACAACTTCGGTATCGGCTACGAAAGCACGGACAACGATCTGCCGAATAACGACTTCAGCCAGCTGAGCTACGCGCTGCGTCTCGATTACCAGGTCAATGACTCTCTCGACATAGGCCTGACCCTGCGGGGCTTCGATTCCGAGTTCCGTCGTCCTATTTACTCGGACCCCAGCTTCTCCCGCGATGCCGACGATGACACCACCAGCACCCTCGCCACCATCTACGGCGAGCTGCAGGTGAACGAAATCTGGAAATCCAAACTCACACTCGGTCTTTACGAGGAGGATTTTGATTCCACCACCTACGCCTCGGCCAACTTCTACCGCACCGACGGGGAGAAAAAGGCGATTTACTGGGACAACACCGTGCAGTGGAACGATCGCCACAGCACAACGGCTGGCCTGGTCTATGAAACCACTGATTTCCAATATCAAAGTTACTACTACGGCCTGACCGAGGACCAACGTGACGTCCGCCAGTACGGCGCCTACGTCAACCACAGCTGGGACATCACTGAGGCCTTCACCCTGACTGGCGGAGTTCGCTGGGAGGATTATGACACCTACGGCGATGAGGTCACCTGGCGCGCAGCAGCAGCGTATCGGATCGAGTCCACCGGCACCAAGTTCCGCGCCAGCGTCGGCAAAGGTTTCCGTCCTCCGTCCTTCATCGATATCTACGGCTTTGGTGGCACCTCCAACTTCGACTTGGAAGCTGAGCAATCGATCGGTTGGGACCTCGGTGTCGATCAATCGTTCTGCGATGGTCAGTATCTCGTAAGCGTCGGCTATTTTGAAAACCGGATCGAGGACCAGATCACCACCACCTATGGAGGCCCTCCGTTCTACGCTCCGATCACCACCAACGCCCCCGGCACCACGGTCACCCGTGGCGTGGAATTGGAAGCGCACGCTACGTGGCTGGACGGCCGCGTCCGCGGCAGCGTGAATTACACCTGGCTGGCCGAGTCACTGCAAGACCAGCCCGAGCACTCCGCCGGTCTGCGTGTCAGCACCGATGTCACCGACACCTTGGAAGCAGGCTTCAGCGTCAATTACCTCGACGACCGTAGCTGGGGTGGCAACGAGGTGGATGCCTACACCCTCGTCAACCTGCATGCCAACTACCAGATCAGGCCCGGCATCACCCTGAATGCCAGAGTGACCAATGTCTTCGATGAGGACTACGAGTTCGCCAATTTCGGCAGTGGTCTGTATCAAACCACCTACCCAGGACGAGGCCGCGGTCTCTTTGGCGGCATTACTTTTGAATGGTAAGCATTCGCTGCTTGGCAGGATCGCCCGATCAGGTGATCCTGCCCCCGCCCATCTATGAACCGGACCATTTATTGCGAAGCAATTGATCACTACTTCATTCTTGCCACTCGTCCGGCTCGAGTCGTTAGCCTTTTGCCCTTTGCCACCGAGACCCTTCACACGATGGGCCTCGCTGATTCGCTGGTGGGTGCCTCCGAATACTGTCGCCGCTACGTGCCGGAGCTCGAGGCCCCGGTGGTGGGGCAATATGTCTACTGCGACATCGATAAGATCAAGGTTCTGAAGCCCTCGCTCATCCTGACCACCAATGGGATTCAAAGGAATCTCGCCAACCAGCTCGCTAGGGAAGGCCTGCCGGTTTTTGTCCTCCCGCTGCCGCAGAGTTTCTACGGAATTCTGGAAAACATCCGCGTTCTCGGCAGGTTGATGAACCAGCTTGAGGAAGCCCGCACACTGACGGCGTCACTCACCGAGCGGGTGAATATTTTGAGGCAAAATGCCCCCGCACGGCGACCTCGGGTCTATGTGGAGATCTGGGTCGATGGAGAAATGCACACCGTCGGTGGTGGTTCCTACATCCAGGACCTGGTCGACATTGCAGGTGGCGATCTCATCTATCGCGACAACAGCACGGATTACCTCGTCCCCGATTTCGATTACGTCGCCAGCCAGAAGCCGGACGTCTATCTCTTCTTCCACGAGCCGGAATACGAGCTCAATGCGGAAGAGCTCATCTTCCAACGCCAGTGGGACATGGACTCTCAGATCATCCTTTCCACGGTGACCCCCGGCAAGAATATCATTCAAGACGGCCCCAGCATCCTCGACACCGCTGAGTGGCTGCACCAGCAACTCCACGCGTGATGTCCAAACCGACCCATCCCCGTCGCTACAAGGGCCTTGTCATCATGGTCGTGGCTGTGGTCGCCATCTTTGCCGCCAGCCACTGGTGGAGACAATCCTTGGACCAAGCGGTCGCCCGATCCTACCCGCCGTCCGACCGCAGTGAGAGCACGCCGCGCATTGTTGCCTTGTCACCCAGCGCCGTGGAAATCATCTACCAGTTAGACCTTGCCGAGCAACTCGTCGGTGTCTCCCGCTTCTGCCAGTTCCCACCGGAAGTCAGCTCCAAGCCAGTCGTCGGCGGCTACCTCGATCTCGACTTTGAAGCTCTGCTCCAACTCGAGCCCGATCACGTCCTGCTACTCGTCGAGCAGGAGTCGCTGGCGCAGCGGCTGCAGCAGCTCGGCATCGAAACCATCTCGGTGGATCACACCAGCACCACCGGAATCATCGACTCCATCGAGGTCTTGGGTTCAGCCTTCGGTAAAGAGGACAAGGCCCACAGCATCGTCCGCCACATCCGTGAGCGGGTCCAGCAGGTGCGGCAACAATACCCAGCCCCGTCACCACCGCCGCGGGTGCTGGTCTGTATTTCCCGCGATACCAGCTCAGCGCACCCCGACCGCATCATCGCCGCAGGCAATGCCGGAGTGCATCAGGAATACATCACCATGGCCGGCGGTCGGAACGCTTATCGTGGAGCCATCGCCTACCCCTCGCTCTCACGCGAGAAACTGATTCAGATCAACCCTGATGTCATCATCGACCTGATCCCTGAGAAGGTCTGGGAAAAGGCCGACCGTGATCAGCTCCTGCAAGCATGGTCGAGCTACTCCGAGCTGAAGGCGGTGCAAAACCAACGCATCGTCATCATTCACCAAAACCAACATCACATCCCCGGCCCCCGCTTCCCTGACACCCTCGAAGCCTTCGCCCAAGCCATCTCACCCAAGTAGGAAAGGGAAACCATTTCCCCAAGATTCACACGTCCATGCCCGCACTCGATATCCATCAGCTCTCGCTAACCATTGGCGCGCAGCGGCTCCTCACGGGAGTCAGCTGCTCGATCCGGAGTGGCGAGCGGGTGGCCATTGTTGGGGCCAATGGGGCGGGCAAGACCAGCTTGCTGCGCTGCCTGTTAGGATTGATCACCCCCGATCACGGCGAGGTCCGCATCCAAGGAGAAACCATCACCCGGCTCACACGCGCGCAGATTGCCCAAAAAATCGCCTACGTCCCTCAGGGCCTCGGCGGAGACATTCCCTTTTCCGTGCAGGACTTCATCCTGATGAGCCGCTACTCCCACGCAGCCATCGGCCCCGGGATTTTACCCCACGATCACGATGGCCGGCATATCGCCAAGGACATGATGCAGCGCGCCGGAGTGGATCACCTCGCCCAAAGAAGCCTGAACACGCTGAGCGGTGGCGAACGGCAGAAGGTCAACATCGCCGCCGCACTCACCCAGCAGTCCCCCATCCTCCTGCTCGATGAACCGGCAGCGCATCTCGATCCGAAACAGCGCGAATCGATTCAGGAGTTGTTAGGAGACATCGGCCAGGGCGAAAAACGCACCATCGTCAGCGTCACCCACGACCTCAACTGGGCGGCGATGGATTTCGATCGTATCATTGGCATGAAAAATGGCGAAGTCCTCTACGACGCCACCCCCAACGATTTCATCACCACGGAGACGCTGGAGGAAATTTTCGATTCCCGCTGGTCGGTTCAGCCACACCCCGAGAGCGGAGCTCCCATGGTCGTCCCCAGACATCACCGCCACCCGAGCCATGACTAAGTCACCCAGGAAAACCATCTTCGGCGTGCTGCTTCCTGTGGCAGTGCTGACTCTACTGATCGCCCCTTGGGTGGGGATCAGCAGCCCTGATTGGTCGGTGATCGCCCGCCCTGGAGCCGAGGATCTCGATGCCCTCGTCTTCTGGCAAATCCGCGTGCCGCGGGTGCTCTTGGCCATGCTCGCCGGCATCGGCCTGTCGCTTGGTGGTGTCGTGTTTCAAGCCATCTTCAGGAACCCGCTGGCCACCCCCTTCACCTTGGGCGTGGCTGGTGGAGCCTCGCTCGGTGTGACTCTCTCGCTTTTCCTCGGCATCCAGTTCACCTTCCTCGGTGTCTCCGGGCTCTCGCTTGCCGCGCTGTTGGGAGCCATAGTTTCCATTGCCTTGGTCTACGGCGTTGCCAAAGCCACGGGAAACACCTCACCGCAGACAATGTTGTTAGGCGGTGTGGCGATCAGCTTTTTCTTCTCCAGCCTGATCCTGCTGTTCCAATACCTCGGCGACCTTAGCAACACCTTCCGCATCATCCACTGGCTGATGGGCGACCTCAGTCGTGCCAGCTACGACACTGTTTTCCAGGTCCTCCCCTTCATTTTCAGTGGCTCCTTAATCATCGCCTACCTGCACCGGGAGTTGAACCTGCTGACCATCGATGACGACCTCGCCGCAAGTTACGGGCTGCGAGTGGAACCCATGCGTTTCACCCTCTTCATCGCAGTCTCGCTGATGATTGCCGGCATCGTCACCGTCTGTGGTCCCATTGGTTTTGTTGGCATCATGGCCCCGCACATCTGCCGCCTGCTCATCGGCACCAACCACCGCCACCTAATCCCAGCCTCCATTCTCTTCGGCGGCAGTTTCCTCACCCTATGCGACACCATCGCTCGCACCCTAGCCACCTCCGCCGAAGTCCCCGTAGGCATTATCACCGCACTGTTAGGTGGCCCGTTTTTTCTTTGGCTGTTGTTTAGGAGCGGGAGATAGAGCCAATAGGCTCATTTGATAATCCCGAGAATCTTCTCCCCTTATAAAAAGCGACCCCGCCTCTGATCAGAAAGGCGGGGCCACAGGAAGTAAACGCTTTTGATGACGGTGTGCAATGCAGTGAGCCGACTTGCGTTTCAAACTTTGTCTTGATTCCGAATAAATTTCTAACATTCTTATCCTATGCCCTCAAGCAAAAACTTATCCTTCTCTTTCGACATTGGTCATTCATCCATCGGCTGGGCCGTTTTAGAAAAAACGCCAAACCTACACCCAAAAATCCTAGGGGCGGGAGTTGTGACTTTTCCCGCAGATGATTGCCTTGCATCCACACGACGCGATCACCGCCGCACGCGACGCAATATTCGTGCCACACGGCAGCGTATTGAGCGGCTCAAGCTCTGGCTTGAGCACAGAAACGTCCTAACCCGAGAAGAACTTGACCAGCCGGGTCATGCAGCGCCGTTTCTTTTGGCCTCAGCTGCCCTCACAGGTGTGAGAAAACTCACGGCACTCGAACTCTGGCACGTCCTCCGCTGGTATGCCCACAACCGCGGCTACGACGGAAACTCCCGCTGGTCGCGGCAGGACGATGATGATTCTGAGGACACTGAAAAAGTCAAAAATGCGAAGGAACAACTCAACAAATTCGGCACACATACAATGGCTGAGACTGTCTGTCAGTTACTCGATCTCAAACCTGCCGATGTGGATAAAAAAATATCCTCATTCCTTCCATACAAAACACTCAATACAGCCTATCCTCGCTCGATAATAACAGAGGAGGTATCACGCATTCTCGATCTGCACTGCGACCAAATCGCAGGTCTGGACTCCACCACCTGCAAACTTATTTTTCCCGACAGGGATTTGACTCACGAGGAACGGACATTACTTACCAAAGCAAAGATCAAGCTTCCTAAGCGGTATCATGGAGGACTGCTGTTCGGCCAACTCGTTCCCCGCTTTGATAACCGCATCATATCGCGCTGTCCCATCACTTGGGCGAAAATCTACAGAGCAGAGATTGAAAAAGGCACCGATGAAAAAGAGGCCTGCCGCATTGCGGAACGTGATGCCAAAGTTCCTGCTAAAAAATGTCCTGAATTTCTTGAATATCGGTTAGCCAGGATTCTAGCCAACCTCAAGGCCGACGGCGAACCGGTCTCTGCCGCTACCAGACAAGCCATTTTCAAAACAGCCCAAGATCAGGGCAGGCTCACTCACAAGGATCTGGAAACAATCATTCAGCAGCATCACCCCAATTCTAACACAAACATTCACACCTACTTCCAGCTGCACCCGGATAGCGAGGAAGCGCTCGTATTTGATCCCGTGATGCACGAGCTTCACAAGGCCAAGGGAACACGTGCTAAACTCTCCCCATTCTGGAAATTCCTTCCCGAATCAACGGATGCATCAGCAGTTGATACTTGGCAAAAGGGCGACTCGGTCAACCTTCACTGGATCATCGAACAAACCAAGGGAACAGGTAATGAAGCCGCCCTGGAAAGCGAAATCGAAAAGCAGTTCAAAAAAGCGAAAAAGAATTTCGCCGATATTGATGATTTTTGCCAACGCACAAAAGCCTCCGTGAAGTGGCCGACAGGGCGTGCTCCTTTTGCCCGCCCCGTGCTGAAACAAGTTACTCAAGAAATCCTCGCTGGCTTTGATGCCACAAAAGCCTGCTTGGCCACAGACCAAGAAAAAGGAGAACGAAAACCATCCGATGGTGTTCTCTACGAATTTTCCGTGCCTAATTCAGAGGTTAACCAACTCCTGCAAAAACGCCCTCTTGAAAAACTAACCAACAACCCGCTTGTCCGGCATAGGCTTCTCATTCTCGAACGTCTTCTTGAGGATATGATCAAGGAGTTTGCCCCGAACGACGAAAAATCCATTAACGAAATCACCGTAGAGGTTGCCCGCGAAGTCAAAGAACTGTCGGGCAAGACTGCCAAGGAGATAGCAAGCGAGCTTAATGGTCGACTCAAAGACTTCAAGGCCGCTGTCTCGCACCTCGAAAAAGAAGCTCCTACCCTACCTGTAACTGGGGGGCTCATCCGCAAGTGCCGCATAGCCATGGATATGGGCTGGACTTGCCCGTTTACAGGGAAGTCATACGATGCTTACGAACTACCCAAACTTGAACTCGAGCACATCATCCCGTTTTCCTCTCGCAAGACCAATGCCTTGCACGCGCTCGTACTGACATGGCCAGAAGTCAACCGCTGGAAGGGTAACCGCACAGCCAGAAAGTTTGTTATCGATGAAGGCGGCAAAAAAGTGCCTAACAAGGAACTACTATCGATTCTAGGCGAGAAGCCTTACCTCAAACTCGTAGGTAAACTCAAAGTTAAAGGCCACGACGATGACCGCAAACGCCAACGCGCACGTAAGGCACTACTAGAAGTCACTACGTTCGAGAAGAAGGAACAAGGGTTCACCGAAGGCTCACTCACACAGTCCAGTCACCTCATTAAACTCGCCATGCGCGGTCTAATTAAACGACTCCCCCATGCAAACCTTGTCTCCATCCCAGGCATCGCCACGGGAGAAATCAGAAAATCATGGAGTTTACTCGGCACTCTCGGCCATCCCAATGTCTGCGGAAACGAAGCCATGCGTTGGTTGGAAAAACGAGACCGGGAAACAGGTCAACTCGTCACTGATGGATACAACAAGTTTCCAGCCCTCGGAACACCCGATCCTGCAAACAAAAAAGCCGTCAAAGCAGCACCCGTCTGTCCGAATGACGAGTGTGAAAAGCCTCTATCTTGGCCAGAGGATATTTCTGTCTCCCAAGCCCATTGCCCACATTGCCACGCCATCCTGCGCCGTGTGCCAAAACCCAAAGACGAAATCCGCAGCCTGACGCACCTGCACCACGCTCTCGATGCCCTGACTATCGGGCTCATCACCCATTACTTCCCGCTCACCCAATTTGGCCAGAACCAGTCAGGCAAGATCTGGCAAGCCCTCGTTAACCGCAACAAAACTGAGGAGGAGAAAAAGTTCCTCCGGTCGCTCAAACTATTCAGTGAACACGAGCGCAGAGACAAAAAAGACATTTCCAAAGTCCGCACAGAATTCAGCCTTAATCCGCTGCACAAGGACGTCAAAGAGCAAGTTATTCATCACCTCGCCCAAGGCCGCGTCGTGCAACACATTCCGGCCAACCGCTCGGGGACAAAAGCCGAACTAATGACTTGGGGTATCACGGAGTATTCTCAAGAACAGGTCAAGCTACATCAGAAAACATCAACCACCGAAAGCAATATCAGAGTAAAAACTCACAAAATCCGAACCGAGCGTCCAGATAAATTACTAGGTCCAAAGCCCCACCATGGCTCGGGTAAACTCAAAGCTGTCAATGGAGCTCTCATCATCGGGGAGAACTTCGGTCTTGTGCTTGATCCCGAACCCCAAGTTATCCCTTTTCACCAAGTCCAACGTCAGCTTGATGCAATAACAGAGATAAATAATGGACAGGTCCCGCGCATTTTAAGAAACGGCATGCTCATTCGCCTGAAAGCGAACCCTCCACGTTCGCAACAGGATTACATCGGCATCTGGAAAATAGTATCTATCAAAAACAACAAGGGAAAATTTCTACTCGACCTCATCCGTCCTGCCTATATCACGGCCCGTAACGGAGTTGCTTGGTCGGGAATGAATAAAACACTCGACCCTCTGCTTGAATGTGGCATGGAAATTGTCACAAATACTTACTCAGGGTGGGACACGTAAAAACAGTCTTTGATGGGCTATGCGCAAGCCGCTTGCTCTCTGCAAAACTATACCCACGGTATCTCGATTATCTCCGACCTGCTCGGATTGATAAACTCCTCTGCACTGTCATCCCTTTCCAAAACCTTGGAAAGATGATGCAGGGCTTATCTGGTGTCATCGTTTTCATTGTTGACGCTTACGACGCAGATCGGGCATTGTGTATAATACCGTTAGATTTATGTCCTATCACATCGTCAGCATCGACACCCCCGAGTGCTCTATCTCATGCAAGAAAGGGCAACTGACCTGCACAACACCAGAAGGCTCCAATTCCATCCCCCTTGAGGACGTTGCCGCCATTGTAATAACTTCATTTTCCGCCTCCATCCACTCCAAGCTCCTGCTAGAAGCCGCCAAACTCGGCGTCGCCCTGGTCCTCTGTGAATCCTTCAAGCCGGCCTCTCTCGTCCTTCCCGCAAACCGTAGCACCGACACCCTTCTCACCCGAGCCCAGATCAGCCTCCCCAAAAAAATCCGCGACAATCTCTGGAAGAAAACTATCAATGCCAAAACTCTGAACCAACTAAGCCTCGCCCAGCAAATCGGCCCATCTCATCGAGCCATTCCCCTTCTCGAAATGACCGCCAAAGGCCGTAAGCAACATAAGGAATCCATCTGCGCTCGTGCGTTTTGGGATATCTACGGTGATACCGTTGCCGAAACCGATGACTTCAAGCGCGGACGGAATGAAGGGGGCATCAATCAGCTTCTAAACTACGGCTACGCAGTTTTGCTCTCCACCGTGCTGCAAAACTGCTTCGCTCTTGGAATTGACCCCACGTTCGGCATCAACCACGTTGTACGTGAACGCTCCACCCCACTAGCATACGATCTCATGGAGCCTTTCCGCCCTTGCGTCGATTGGCGCGTCGCGCAATGGGTGAAACAACATCCAGATTGTCAGGAAACTGACAATTGGAACGTTAGTCCGGAGTTCCGCCGCTGGGTTACAGGCTTCCCTGCAGTGCTCATCGATTACTTTGGGCTCCATCTCGATATCCGCAGCTGCATCGAAGGCGTCATCCGCTCCTTCCGCAAAGCTCTCATCGAGCAAAAATCCGGACTTTATAAACCATGGACACACTCAAATTCAAAATGGGCTGGCTGATGGTAGCATTCGACCTCCCGGTCACTACAAAAAAGGAACGGAAGGCCGCTACAAACTTCCGTAAATTCCTCATCGAGGACGGCTACCAGATGATGCAATTCAGCGTTTACATTCGCCCCTGTGTCACCGCCTCTCGCCAGCAAACCCACCTTCGCCGCGTCAAAGCCCACATGCCCCCAGAAGGCTCCGTCCGTGCCATTTACATTACCCGCGCCCAATGGGAACGCTCCTACATCATCCATGGAAGCCCCGCAGAGGAAGTGCCTCCAGAGACACTCCCAGACCAAACACTACTATGGTAACTCATTGATAATAAGAACCCAACAAGACAACCATGTTGCCCTGTTGGGTTTTGGAATCAAGGCAAAGCACTAGAAACAACCTACACACTACACCTAATGTTGCCCTGTTGGGTTTTGGAATCAAGGCAAAGCGGCAAAGCCTTCTTCGCAGCTGACAAGAAGATGTTGCCCTGTTGGGTTTTGGAATCAAGGCAAAGCTTTCGGAATAAAGAGCCGCACACAACGCTAATGTTGCCCTGTTGGGTTTTGGAATCAAGGCAAAGCAAGGAAGATGACGAGGTGGTGGTGAAGGATATGTTGCCCTGTTGGGTTTTGGAATCAAGGCAAAGCTATGACTGCCGGATCACCTCGCCTGAGGGTATGTTGCCCTGTTGGGTTTTGGAATCAAGGCAAAGCGGCCTATCGGATGCCCCTTTCGCGGAGCTGATGTTGCCCTGTTGGGTTTTGGAATCAAGGCAAAGCGCTGGATGGTGTCGGTCGTGTGATTGACTTATGTTGCCCTGTTGGGTTTTGGAATCAAGGCAAAGCGCTGACTCGGTTTCATACGTGACCCACGATGTTGCCCTGTTGGGTTTTGGAATCAAGGCAAAGCAAGGGCTTATCGTGATGTCTAGCGCAAAGAATGTTGCCCTGTTGGGTTTTGGAATCAAGGCAAAGCAATGACGGCAGCGACAACGTGATTGATACAATGTTGCCCTGTTGGGTTTTGGAATCAAGGCAAAGCTACGATGTCTCGTAAATCGAACGTAGAGGAATGTTGCCCTGTTGGGTTTTGGAATCAAGGCAAAGCAAGCCCGATCTGGTTTTCATAGATGAATGCATGTTGCCCTGTTGGGTTTTGGAATCAAGGCAAAGCCTCGGATCCCTTAACATGACCGGGATCTTGATGTTGCCCTGTTGGGTTTTGGAATCAAGGCAAAGCACCTTAAAACGGTTCGGCATTCGTGCGAAAATGTTGCCCTGTTGGGTTTTGGAATCAAGGCAAAGCCCAAAGCTAGGGGCTGAACTATGCGCCAAGATGTTGCCCTGTTGGGTTTTGGAATCAAGGCAAAGCATGGATGGGCTCAAGGGGGATGCGAGTCTAATGTTGCCCTGTTGGGTTTTGGAATCAAGGCAAAGCCCATCGTGGGAGGGGTATAATCTTATCGAATGTTGCCCTGTTGGGTTTTGGAATCAAGGCAAAGCATCTACAAGCGGACACTGACCACGCAGTATATGTTGCCCTGTTGGGTTTTGGAATCAAGGCAAAGCGCAAATGACCTCGACCACGCGGCCGGTGCGATGTTGCCCTGTTGGGTTTTGGAATCAAGGCAAAGCTGGTCCTACCCGATGGCTAAAGACTCATGGATGTTGCCCTGTTGGGTTTTGGAATCAAGGCAAAGCGGCGACGAGATAGGCTATTGTTCCGTGGTTATGTTGCCCTGTTGGGTTTTGGAATCAAGGCAAAGCCATCATCGAAGAGGTCGACGAGCCGGAAGAATGTTGCCCTGTTGGGTTTTGGAATCAAGGCAAAGCATTCAATCATGAGATCATTTTAACCTGTTGTCTTCTTAAACCGTCCGTGTGCCCTGTTTCAGCATCCTAATGGCTAGTTAAGTTACGCGTTCGCCTTCTATCGTTCCTCCGGAACTCGATGTATCGGGCCGGTCTGATTCCCGGGCTTGTCACCCCGCGCTAGTCTATGTCACCTCTTCGAGGTTGCTTGTGTTGAGGGCGTGCTCCACTGGCACGTTACGCGCGACTTCTGATCACTTCCCTTCAGTCGCCTTGGCTTTGAGGTCGAATTTTTTATCTCCCACACGTTCGATTTCCACGAAAAAGGCGCCGAGCTCTCTGGTGAGGGAGAGCTGGCCGGTGAACCAGGACTCGAGCTGGGTGGTGCCGGCTTCGGCGTCGGTTTGCACGCTGACGGCGGTGGCGCCGGGGTGCAGGCGGAGCTGAACTTCGTTCTGGCCGAGCCGAATGTGGGCGGTGCCACCCTTGAGCTTCATCAGCTTTTTCTGCTCCGGGTCTTGGGTTTCGACGGGCAGCAGGCTGGCGGTGATCTTGTAGCGACCCGGGCGCGCGATGTGCACCGACCAACTACCGGAATAGGCCGGGAAGGTTTCCTTGTATTTGGCGCTAGTTTTCAGCCCTTCTAACACGTCGAGCAGGTGCTGCTGGCCGACCATGGGAGCGGAGAGCGGCGAGCTGCCATCGGCCGCGATGATTTTGGTGCTGCGCCAGTCGAGCGCGGTGAGGCGGGTGACCTGGTTGTCTTTTGCTCCCACGGTGAAGGCGCGAGGATCGTTGAGCGCCCGGCTGGCTTTTTGCCACCATTGGGCGTGGGCGGTGAGGAGTTTTTGATGCGCTTGCTGATGGGTGGCGATGTCGAGTTCCTGCGCGGTATCGGGTCGGTGGTTGTTCGCACGGTAAAGGCTGAGGCCATCAGCCAGAGCCAGACCATCGGCAAGAACCAGGGAGCCATGGTGGCGATGTTTCTCCGGGGACTCGTTGACTGGCCAGTTGCCGCGGTGAAAAATCATGGCGCTAGCTGCGGGTGCCACTTTCCATCCTAACATTTTTCGCAGAGCGTGGTTGAGATCCCAGTCGGTGAAGATGTCTTCTGGCTCCTGGGCGTATTGGGAGGTGTAGCAGTGCCACGTGGCCTGATGATGGTAGTCGGGCTCCTCCATCGATGGCATTTCGGCGACTATGATCACGGTGGGATGCTGATGCTCTTCTAACCAGGCTTTGAGCAATACTTCGATCTTGCTGCGACTCAGGTGACGGCCTTCGGCGAGGTGGATGAAACTGGGCATGTCTGCGGCAGGCTTGGCCAACACGAACTCCGGCGGAGCACTGCCCCAGGGATCTGTGAGGGTGTTTTTCTCAGCGGCTTCGAAGGCGTTTGCTTGGGTGAAACCGCGGCTGGCAGGATCGAAGGGAGCGGAGGCACCCAAGGCCCAAGCTCCGAGAAAGTGGCTGCGGTATCCTTTTTCCTCGAAGCGTTTGGCTAATGAGGGCGTCGTGTTAGACGCGACGGGTTGACGTCGCCAATCGAGGTCCTTGACCACGCCAAGCTGAAGTGGGGGCAGGCCGAAAAGTAAAGCCGCCTGCGTGGCGGAACGGCCGGGGCTGACGAGGTAGCGGCCTTGATGCTGCTGCCAGTGTTCGCCTTTCAAGACATCCATCTCCAAGCCATTGCTTTCACCTGTGGCCAGCTGGACGAGGATGACATGGGGCTTGATCGACTCTGCGCTCAGGCAGGAACAGAGCGCGAAGATCAGATAGAGAACTCTTGTCAGCATGGATGTGAGACTACAACATGGAGGCATCATGCCAAGAACGCCTTTCAACGTGCTTTTTGTCTGTCTGGGGAACATTTGCAGGTCGCCTGCCGGAGAAAATATTTTCCGCCATCAAGTGAAGGAAGCAGGCCTAGCCGACGCGATCCGGATCGATTCCGCCGGCACCGCCAATTACCACACCGGCAAGGGACCGGACCGGAGGATGTGTGCCACACTGCGGGCGCGCGGTGTGCCCAGCGATGGAAGTGCGCGGCAGTTTACGGTCTGTGATTTCCAGAAATTCGACCTCATCCTCACCATGGACGAGGAGAACTACAGCAACGTTTCCTCCTTAGCCCCAGATGCCGAAACGCTCACGAAGGTGAAGATGTTCACCAGCTTCTGCACGGTGGAGGCAAACCGCATTCCCGATGTACCTGATCCGTATTACGGCGGTGCCGAGGGGTTCGAGCAGGTGGCTGATATGTTAGAGGACGGCTGCGCGGAGATTATTCGGCGCTATCAGGATGGGGAGTTGGACCGCTAAATACGCGGAGGACGCTAAATTCTCTGGGGTTGATGACTCAGGTTTTTTGGACCGCGAATCTGGCGAATTGGGCGAATTTTTTCTTATCCTGACGATTCGTTGGATTCGTGCGATTCGCGGTTCGGAAACTTAGCAGTTTAGGGTTCGATGGTCATTGGGGTGCCTTCTTCGATGCGGTCGTAGAGGTCGATGACGTCTTGGTTGCTCAGGCGGATGCAGCCGCAGCTGGCGGGCTGACCTAGCAGGTGTTCCTGATTGGTGCCGTGGATGTAGATGTAGCGATCTCGGCTGTTGGCGTTCTCCGGGTCGAGTCCATTCAGGCGGAGGATGCGGGTGAGAACGAGGTCGGCATCGGACGGGGCTCCGTCCCAGTGGCCGATGGGGAGCCGGGATTTGAAAACCGTGCCGGGAGCCTCGCCGTCGCCAATTTTTTCACAGACTTCGAACCGACCGGTGGGTGTGCAGTAGCTACCTTCCTCGAAACCAAGACCATTGGCGGCGCTGGAAATGGGGTAGCTGATGACCAGCTCACCTTGCTCGAGGAGGTAGAGCGTTTGGTCGCTGATAGAGACTCGGATATGCATCACGCTTGGGCTGGGGTGCGGAGGGAGACGGCGGAGTTGTGGCCGCCCATGCCGACGGCGATTTTCAGCACGGTGGAGCCGCCGGGATCCAGATCGTTCGGGGACAGATTGAACCCTTCCGGCTGAGTGAGGTTCGGCAGGTTCGGTGGCAGTTCGCGCTTCCGTAAGAAGTCGGTAAGGATAGCGACATCGAGCACGCCACTGGCGCCGACAGTGTGGCCGGTGAATGGCTTGAGCGGGTGCAGCGAAACTGGGTCGCCAGCGGGGAGCGACTCGTGCAGCGCGGAGAGCTCCGCCTTGCCGTGTAACAGAGTGCCACTGGCGTGAGGGCAAACCGCAGTGATGGCAGGCTCGTTTTCCAGATCGGCGACCGCCTTGGTGAGCAATTCACGGAGGCCGGCTCCGTCCTCGGGCATGCCAATGGGCGAATCTGCATCCGAGTTGCACCAGTATCCTGTTAGTGAGACGGCGTCGGGTTTTTCCTCGATGTTAGAAAATGATTCCAGCACCAGCGCGGCACCTGCCTCGCCGGGGAAAAAGCCGGAGGTTTCTGGCGACCAAGGGTCGTTTACGGCGGTGGATGACAGCACCCCAGTTTGTGCGTAAACATCGAGCACCTCATCCATCAGCGGCAGTTCCACACCGATGACGATGGCGCGTTTCACCATACCTTGCCGCAGCATCATGTTTGCCATGCCGAGCGCATCCAAACTGGCGGCGCAGCCACTGGAGATCACCTGCCAGGGGCCGCGAATACCGAACTCGATGCTGACGGCAGAGGCAAGCTCGCCGTGCATCGAATTACTGGCGGCCATGAGGCCGAAGGGGCGTCGACCGGGCCAGGGCGAGACCCAACCGGCGATATTGCCACGGCTGCTACCGACGATGACAGCGGCATCGCGAAGATCGTCCTGGGTCAGGCCGGAATCGATGATCGCCTGCCGTGCGACGTGCAGCGACAGAAACGACGCAGGTGCCCATTTCCTGGAACAAAGCAGATCACGCCGCTGAATCCACGAGGCGGAGAGCTCGGCATAGTCCGACTCCGCACCTAACAAGCCAGACAAGGGAGCCAGCTGGCATTCCCCCGCCCTGATCTTGGCGGCGTGCTCGTCCGGACCATCGCCGAGGCCGGACGTCAGGCCAATTCCCGTGATGGCAATGTGCATGGCAGAATGTTCGGCGCGGACGACTAGCCGCAGCAGGGTGAGTTCGACTCACAAGGGGCTGGCGAAGCGGGTCGGTCCTCTTCCTTGCAGGGTGCCGCCATGGAAGGGTTCGGTGCCTGGGCTTTGAGATCGAGTTTTTCAATCAAAGCGAGGTCCTTCTTAATCGCCGGGTTCTCGGCGGTGAGCAGTTTATCGCCGTAGAAAATCGAGTTCGCTCCGGCGAAGAAGCACATCGCCTGGCCTTCCTCGCTCATCTGGGTGCGGCCTGCGGAGAGGCGGACCTTCGCCTTGGGACAGGCGATTCGGGCGACGGCAATCATTCTCACGACGTCGAAAATATCGACCGGATCGGAATCGCCGAGCGGGGTGCCGGGCATCGGCATGAGGGAGTTGATCGGCACACTTTCCGGCTGCGGGTTGAACTCGGAGATGGTCTCGATCATTTTCAAGCGATCCTCCGAAGTTTCGCCGAGGCCGAGAATACCACCGCAGCAGATGCTCATGCCCGCATTCTGGGCGTGGCGGATGGTGTTGAGGCGATCGTCATAGGTGTGGGTGGTGACGATGTTCGGATAGTGCTCGCGTGAGGTATCGACGTTGTGGTTATAGGCGGTGACACCGGCGTCCTTGAGCTCGACGGCTTCCTCGGCACCGAGTTCACCGAGGGTGACGCAGACTTCCATGCCGAGTTCGGAGACCGACTCGATGATGTCCTTCACCTGCTCGAATCGCTTCGTGCCGGCACGCACGCCCTTCCAGGCAGCGCCCATGCAGAAGCGAGTGGAGCCACTGGCACGGGCTGCGCGAGCGCGCTCCATGACGGCGTCTTTTTCCATCAGGCGTTCGATTTCCAGACCAGTGCTGTGACGCGCCGACTGCGAACAGTAGGAACAATCCTCGGAGCAGCCTCCGGTTTTGATGGAAAGCAGGGTGCAGAGCTGCACCTCATTCTGCGGCCAATTCGCCTCATGCACCTCGCGGGATTTTTTAAGAAGCTCAAAGAGCGGAAGGCTGTGAACGCGATGCAATTCGTCGTATTTCATAGGTAATAATGGATAAAATGTGGGTGGTTGGAAAAGTGGTGACGTCTGGGGCAGTAGGTGCCGCAGAGGAGAAAGGCAAGGCCTCAGGCTAGCGCACCCATCGGCCGCTGACGGTGGGCATTTTCCCTTGGCCGACAGATTCGTAGTTGGTCTTGCCCTTGGCTCCCACCAAGGTGGTGCCGACGGCCCGTTTCCAGACGGCGCTCATGCTTTCGCCCGTGTGGCAGCCCCAGCTTGTGCAGTCGGCATTCCGCGCAAAAACACTGCCGCGAATCTTGGAAAGATCATCTTGGTGTAGCCAGGCTTTACTCGCGCCAATGATCTCGCGACTGTAATCGAGCAGGAAGCAATACTTGTTCGAGTGGCCGAAGAAATCGAAACCAATGACCGAGCGCGACGGCTGACGGTTGATGGTATTAATCACATCCTGGCCACTACTGACCCAGACGAGAGTCACCTTGCGCCGTTCTGCAAGTTCGGTGATCCAGGTGGTGTAAGGTTTCCGGTCCTCCAGGCCTCTCGAAGCGTAGCCGGGACGGTAAACCATCCAGGTGATCGGAGCGTCCGACCCGTAGGCGCGGCGGATCTCCACCATCCGCAGAGTGGCGCCACGGATGAAGTTCGCCCACCAGCGGTCGTGCTGATCGCGGGTGACACGCAGATTTTCCCACTTCCGAAGAGCCGGGCCGCCGCTGAGAATCAAATGCCGCTGGGCAGATTCTGCCACGCTGGAAAAGCCAGCCATGGCAACCATGAAAAGAATCAGAAAACGAACGCGCATGGAGAGATTATTCACGTCACGGCGGGAGCTGTCCAGAGCGAACTCCTTGATTGATCAAGATGCAAGTTCAGCCGAATCACACTCATCCGGCTCCTTGAAACGCCGCTAGGCGGCCACCGCTTCGACCACCATCCAGAGCTCGAGCAGCAGGGAGACCGACCCGATTCCCACCAGCAACCATCGCTCCTGGGCGATCCAGCTCTCTGTTGACCCCAGCGCGCTGACAAAAATCTGATGAGCCATCGCCCAAGCCGGCAGCACGAGCATCGGCACGGCGGGCAACACCACAAACCAGACCGGCAGTCGGTTTCTTTTCATCCAGAAGATCACCACTAGGAAGGCCAAGCCACCGAGCAGCTGGTTGGTGGCGCCGAACAATGGCCAGAGAATCATGCCTCCGGTGCCAGCCGGTTTTCCTGCGGCGGCAGGCAGGGAAGCCATCCCCCAGGCCACGGCGATGGCAAAAATAGACGCTCCGTGTTTATTCGCCAGCCAGCTGAGCGGATTGGCATTCAGGGCGATCGGCTGCGGGGCACCGGCGTCCACCTCCTTCCGCATCAATCCCCCGGCCAGCTCCTGCACCACATAACGTTGGAGTCGGCAGGCGCTATCGAGGGTGGTGGCGGCAAAGGACGCCACAAACACCCCCATCAGCGCGGTGGCGTATTGACCGGGAACGCCCATCGCCTTGAGGAAATTCGCCGAGCCATCGACAAAGGCACCGACCTTGGCTCCCAGGCCCATCGCGTTCCAGCCGGCATAGCGCGCATCCCAGGCATCGGCACCTAACAGCACCGAGCCATCGGACGACTGAATCCCGAGCCCCAGCCCGGCCACACAGGCCAGGATCACCAGCACAGCGAGAAAGCCCTCCGTCAGCATCGAGCCGTATCCAACAAAGCGGGCGTCGGTTTCGCAGCGCAGTTGCTTCGATGATGTGCCGGAGGAAACCAGGCAGTGAAAACCGGAGATCGCCCCGCAGGCGATGGTGATGAAGAGGAAGGGGAAAATCATCGGCAGCTGCTTCGCCTCAAACGAGGACTCCAGCGCCGGGGCGGCAATTTCCAAGTTCGGCCGAATCCCCTCGACCGGTGCCCCGCCCCAAAGGCCTGCCACGATCAGCCCCAGCACCACCAGGCCGAGGGCGGATAACAGCTGCAGGGCATTGATGTAGTCCCGCGGCTGCAGCAGGGTCCAGACCGGCAGCACCGAGGCGATGTAGGAATAAACTAACAGCACCGTCACCCAGGTCATCAGCCCCCACGATTTCAATGACTCATTGAGCCCCCCGAGCCAACCGACATCGCCAAAGATCACCGAGAGATACATCAGGACGAGGGCTCCCACCGAGGCGAGCATCATGTTTCCGCCTTTGCGGTGAATGAACAGACCGATTATCACCGCCAGGGGGATTTGCAGCAGACAGGGGGTGATCGACTGAGGATAGGCGCGGAAGACCAGCGCGATCACCAGTCCGAAGATCGCCAGCACAATGGTCAGCGCGAGAAAGAGGATGAGTAAAAACAGCACTCGCACCCGCGGAGAGATCACCCGCCCAGCGATGTCGCCCACGGTCTGACCGCGGTTCCGCATCGAGACAATCAGCGCGCCGAAATCATGCACCGCCCCGATAAAGACGGAGCCCACCAGCACCCAGATCAAGGCCGGTAGCCAGCCCCACATCACCGCGAGGGAGGGCCCCACAATCGGCCCGGTGCCGGCGATGGACGTGAAGTGGTGGCCAAAAACCACCCCCTTGCTCGTGGGCACATAATCGCTGCCATCCTCGAACTCCACCGAGGGAACTTTCGCTTCGGGGTCGAGCTTAAAGATCTTGTTCGCCAACCATTTGCCGTAGGTGTTATAGGCAATCAGGTAGAAAACAAAGGAACCGAGCGCGATGACCAGCGTGAACATGAGGCAAGATACTGGAAAAGATGAATTTACGAATCAATCACCAAGTCAGCTTGTTGTGGCATCAAAGAATGAAACAGTCTCACCCAAACTGATCAGATGCATGTTCCATTTCTGCATTGCATCCGCAGCCCGTTTTATCAATGCTCGGCGCAGTTATGGCAGAGTGGTTTTACGGCAAAGACAATACGCAGCACGGTCCGGTTTCTGATTTGGAAATCCGCACCCTGATCAGCTCCGGCGAGGTTCAACCCGAGACCATCATCTGGCGCGAGGGCATGGCCGATTGGTTACCGCTCAAGGACGTGCAGGAATTCCAGTCCGTGGTCGCCACCTCAGCCGATGGCACCCCGGCCCCCGGAGCGAATCCTTACAACGCCCCACAAACCTATGCCGGGCAGCAGCCTGACGTCGGCACGATCCCAACCGACGCCTTGGCAATCACCAGTCTGGTCTGCGGCATTCTCGCCGTGATCATCTGCTACATCTGGGCCATTTTCGGTATCCCGGCAGTGATCTGCGGTCACATGTCGCTGAAGAAAATCAACAACAGCGCCACTCCCATCGCCGGCAAAGGCATGGCCATCGCGGGGCTCATTTGCGGTTACATCGGCATTGGTATCCAGGTGCTTGCCATCATTGGCTTCATCGTCGCATTCGCCAGTGCCTCCGCTGGCGCAGGCATGCCCTAACCAGGCTCATCAACAGGCACGACTAACAGCTCAATGAAACGTCATCGCCTGTGGCCGCTCCTGCTGCCAATCGTGGCCTTGGCCATCATCACGGCATTCCTCGGAATCACCCACTGGCTCAGTGGAGGCGGAGCCCAATGCACCGTCCTGAAATACACAGGCTTTTACTGCCCCGGCTGTGGAGGAACGCGCTGCGCCAAGAGCTTGGCCAATGGCAACATCGGTGCCGCCTTTGATCACAACGTTCTCCTGGCAGCCGCCGCCTTCCTGTTCATCGCGGTCTGCCTCTACCTGATCGTCCGAATCTCGGTGCTGGGAAAAAAAGCTCCCTCCTTTTCTAACATCCACCCTATCTGGCTGTGGGCAGGAGTGGCGATCATTGCCATCTTCACCATCCTCCGCAACCTCCCAGCCACGCCCTTCTCCCACCTCGCACCGTAGCTGGAGGAGGGTTTTGAAAATGAACAGCGTAGGCGTCTTAGCGCGAGGGCATCACCTGCAGGACAAAGCCCTTGAGGTATTCGGTCTCGGGAATTGCCGGCAGCACCGGGTGGTCGAGTCGTTGACCGTGTGAAGCCACCATGCGCAGCGAGCGCTTGGCATCCACCGAGGCCGATACGATATTCTGCAGGAACAGCTCACGGGTGGCGTGATGCGAGCAGCAGTAGCTCGCCAAGATGCCTTCCTTGTCGAGCAACTTCAATCCACGCAGGTGGATCTCTTTGTATCCGCGCATGGCATTGTTCAGGCTCTTTTTGTTTTTGGTGAACGACGGAGGATCGAGAATCACGATGTCGTATTGATCTTCACAATGCTTCAGGAAATCAAAGGCGTTGTGTTTCACCGCATTGATTTCCACACCATTGAGCTCCGCATTGCGCATCGCCGCAGCAATCGCCGGCTCGGAGGAATCGACCGCCGTGACACTGGCGGCACCCGCCTTGGCACAAGCGAGGGCAAAGCCTCCTTGGTTGCAAAAACAATCCAGCACCCGCTTGCCCTTCGCCAGCTTCGCCACCTCGCGGTGCGCGTCTAACTGGTCAAGATACAATCCGGTTTTCTGGCCATCTAACAAATCGATTTCAAACTTCACGCCACCCTCGGCGGTGGGAGCCTCGACCACAAACGGGTCGGGTTTTTCACCATGCATGATGGTGATTTCCTCCTCGATCCCCTCGGCAGCAAGCATTGGCGAGTCATTGCGCAGGATCAGGCACTTGGGATTCAGCAGTTTCACCAGCACCTCGCCGATGATTTCGCGATTGAGATACATCGCTAGAGTCAGGGTTTGCAGCACCACGTGGTCGTCATAGCGATCCACCACCACGCCGGGCAGTCCGTCCGACTCACTCCAGACAATGCGCGCCAGCTTGGGATCGATCCCCGACCGCTCACGCAGCTCGATCGCTTGGGAGATCCGGCGCTCGAAAAACTCCGCTTCCAGCTTCTGCTTGCGACGTGAAATCCGGCGGGCGACAATCTGCGACTGCGGGTTGTAAATCGCCGTGCCCAGTGGCCGATCGCGGAAATCCTTGAGCGAGATCACCTCCCCTGGCTGGGGGTCGCCAAAGACTTTCTGGATTTCCGAAGCGTAAACCCAATCGTGTCCGTGAAAAATACGTGCGCGTGGTCTGATGATAATTCCTGGCATGGCGACACCGTTGAAGCATGGTTGGCGAGGAAATGGGAGACAATTCGCACATTGTGGATACCTGCGGTGCTGGACAGAATTAACAGAATTTTTCAGAATTACTTAGTTTGAGCGTCCACATGCCAGTTGAATTAACAACCGAAGAAAAAATTCTGCGAAATTATGTTAATTCTGTCCAGCGTCGCAGACCACCAGCCGGAAAATTGACACCAGCCCCCATCCGTGGCAATTTTCTCCGCACATCCATGAGTCAGCCTGATCCAAACTACGCCATTGCCCGCATCGATCTCCCCGATGCCGGGACCCACGGGTGGCAGGTGCGACTGCAACGCCGCGGCATCAAGTATGCCAAGTTCTTTGGCGATCGGGTGCACGGTCATCCGGAGCACGCCCTGCTCGCCGCCCGCCGCTGGCGCAATGCCCTGCTGGAAAAGCTCACCGACCAAGCACGTATCTGCGAGCGCTCACCGCGCAACAGCTCGGGCGTGGTAGGCGTTTCCAAAATCACCGTCAGCGCCGCCAACGGCACCACCTATCACTTCTGGCAAGCCACCTGGTCCCCCGCCCCCGGCCAGCGCCGCTGCGTCAAGTTCAGCATCAAACGCTACGGCGACCGCGAAGCCTTCCAACGCGCCGTCGAAGCGCGGACGGAGGGGATTAACGATTAGCTCACAGCTCGTGACATCGAGCGCCGCGAACGCATCTAGCTTCTTTTTCCGGGTTGGAAATCCACCTTGGCGACCACAAACCGGCGCACTCCAGCAGGCACTTGCCACTCAAATTCATCGCCAACCTTGTAGCCTAACATGCCACAACCAATTGGTGACAGCACGGAAATCTTACCGGCGTCCACATCCGCATCTTCAGGATAGACCAAGGTGAATTGTAATTTCTCAGCCGTGTCTTGGTTGATGATCGAGACCTCTGAGTTCATCGTAACCAGATCACGCGATACCTCCCCCTCGGAAATCACCGACGCACGATCCAGCTCATGAATCAAGGTGCTTAAGCCGTCCCGTTGTTCACCACTGCGTTGCATCTTGGCAATCATACCCTCCAAGCGTGCTTTATCCTCTGAAGTGATGTGAATGGGCAACGACTGAACGGCACTTGATGTTGATGTTTTCATAATCATTTTAAATAAACTCCGCCTAAGATAACAAGATCACATATTTTGACTAAGACTCATATACGATTGCTTTCATAACTTTTTCCTATACATCATCGAACCCATGGATTTCCTCAACTATCACCACCTGCGATACTTCTGGACGGTGGCTCGCACAGGCAGTGTGCGGCAAGCCGCCGAGGATTTGGGTGTCTCGCAGCCATCCATCAGCGCCCAGCTGAAACTGCTAGAAGAATCATTCGGTGAGAAACTGTTCCACCGCTCGGGCAGAAAGCTGGTGCTCACCGAGGCTGGGCAAATCGCGCTGACTTACGCCGATGAGATCTTTTCCGCGGGGCGGGAGCTCACCAATGCCATCAGCCAGGGCTCGAATAACCGGGCCACCCGACTCAACGTTGGCATGACGGATTCGTTATCGAAACTCATCGCCTATGAAATCCTGAAACCCGCCTACCAATACTCACGCCCTACCCATGTGGTCTCACGGCAAGGCGAACTCGCAGTATTGATTCACCAGCTGCAAGCCCACCGACTGGATCTCGTTCTGGCGGACGAACCGGCCACTACCAGCTTGAAGACCAAGACTTACAACCATCGGCTGGGGCGTTCTGGGGTCACTTTCTGCGCGACTCCTCAGCTGGCAGCCAAACTTCGTCGCGGCTTCCCACAGTCGCTCCACGGAGCTCCCGCGCTTCTGCCCAGTGACAACATGGGCATGCGCTGGGCACTGGAGGCGTGGTTCGACAAACAAGGAGTGCGCCCGCAGCTTGTCGGCGAGTTCGAAGATTCCACTCTGATGGAAGTAGCCGCGGCGGGCGGCCTTGGTTTCACCACCGTGCCCACCGTGGTCGATCAAGCGGCGCTGAAACATTATGGGTTGAAAGTCATCGCCAAGGTGGAAGAGTGCGGCAGCGATTTCTACGCCATCACCGGCGAGCGACTGGTCAAACACCCACTGGCAAAAGTGATCACGGAGAATGCGTATTCGCACCTCTTTGCGGAATCCCCTGAGCCGGAGTAAGCCCTCAGCCCGAACGCTCACATCATTTTTATCGCCAATTCCCCGCTTGTCACTTTTCCTTGGCGTGCATTTCTGACACCTTGTCTGCCCACACCTGCTCTGTGCCCCCCACCACCTAGCATTTTATCCGGATGACCTTCGTCCGATTACCTTTTTTTACCCAATGCACAATCTCTTCCTACTCGACGGCATGGCGCTGGTTTATCGCGCTCATTTTGCCTTCATGCGCAATCCCATCCTGACCAGTAAGGGCTTCAATACCTCGGCGGTTTACGGTTTTGCCAACGCGCTGCTGGACATCATCGACAACCACGATGCCAGTCACATTGGGGTCGCATTCGACACCCGCGCCCCGACGTGCCGACACGAGCTTTATCCGCCCTACAAGGCCCAGCGTGAAGCGATGCCCGAGGAGCTCGCGGCGGCCATCCCCTACGTCAAACAACTGTGCAAGGCCTTCGGCATTCCGGTGCTGGAGCTCGATGGTTATGAGGCGGACGACATCATCGGCACCCTCGCCCACCGCGCCGATGCCGACGGCGGCATTCACACCTACATGGTGACACCGGACAAAGATTTCGCCCAGCTGGTCACCGACACCACCACCATGTGGAAACCGGGTCGACAGGGCAACAACCACGAGCTGCTCGATGTCGCCGCGATTCAGAACCAGTGGCAGGTGGAATCGCCAAAACAAGTGATCGATATCCTCGGCCTCTGGGGCGATGCCTCGGACAACATCCCCGGGGTGCCCGGCATCGGTGAGAAGACCGCAAAGAAACTGGTCGGCCAGTTCGGCTCGGTGGAAAAGCTGCTGGAGTCGACCGATCAGTTGAAGGGAAAACAGAAGGAGAACCTCATCAACTTTGCCGATCAGGCACGGCTGTCGAAGGAGCTCGCGACCATCATTCTGGATGCACCCGTCGAGGTCAGCTGGGATGACCTGGTGATCAGCCAGCGTGACGACGAGGCCCTGCAGGCGCTGCTCACGGAAATGGAATTCAACTCCATTGCCAAGCGACTCTACGGCGACAGCTTTGTGGCGGGTCGGGGGCATGAAGAAAGCACCACGACCGCCAACGAAGAGCCGGAAAGCGCCAATCTCAAGACCATCGCCGATGTCGAGCACAGCTATCATCTGATCGATGACGCCAAGGATTTGCACCAACTGATCAAGAAACTCTCGCTTTCCAGTCGTTTCTGTTTCGACCTGGAAACCACGTCTCTCGATCCCCGTAGCTGCCAAATTCTCGGTATCGCCTTTGCCGTTCAGGCCCACGAAGCCTACTTCGTGCACACCGGTGCGGGGAGCAAGCTGAGCATCGACATGGTCTTGGACAAACTCAACGTGGTGCTGGATTCCAAGATTGAAAAAGTGGGCCACAACCTGAAATTTGATCTCTCCGTGCTACTGGCCCACGGCTGCCCGGTGAGTGGTCCGTTTTTTGACACTATGTTGGTGCACGCATTGGTCGCCGCCGACCAACGCCACAGCATGGACTTCGTTTCCGAGGCCTTGTTAGGCTACACGCCGGTGAAACTGGCCGACCTCTCGCAGAACTCGAAAGGGGCGGACGGAGATCTGTTTGGCTTCGATGAGGAAGAACCAAAGCCTGCGAAGAAGTCGACCAAGAAGAAGGAAATCAAAATGCACCTCATCCCCGTGGATGAGCTCGCCGATTACGCGGCGGAGGATGCCGATGTGACGTGGCAAATTGCCGAAATTCTCAGAGGTCAACTGGAGGAAAGCGGCCAGCAGCCCATCTACCAGAACATCGAAGCCCCGCTGATGCCGGTGCTTACCGCGATGGAAAACGAAGGCATCTCGCTGGACATCGTCGCCTTGAAAGGAATCGGCGACTCGCTGACGAAACGTATTTCCAAGCTCTCCGAAGCCATCATCGAGGCTGCCGGACGTGAGTTCAACCTAAACTCACCCAAACAGCTCGGCGAGATTCTCTTTGGCGAAATGGAACTGGTCGAGAAGCCGAAGAAGACCAAGACCGGTCAGTTCAAGACCGATGAGCAAACGCTCTCCGCGCTCGCACCCAAGCACCAGATCGTGGCCGATATCCTCGACTACCGCGAGGCGAGCAAACTCAAGTCCACCTACGTCGATGCCCTGCCGCAGCACGTTTCCAGCAAGACCGGTCGGGTGCACACCCATTACCAACAGCTGATGACCTCAACGGGCAGACTCGCCTCCAACGACCCCAATTTGCAAAACATCCCCGTGCGCTCCGTCGCCGGCCGTGAGATTCGCAAGGCCTTTGTGCCTCGGGATCTACACCACACCCTGCTCGCCGCGGATTACTCCCAGGTGGAACTGCGTGTGATGGCCGCCCTCTCTGGCGACGAAGCGATGATCGAAGCGATCAAGGCCGATCTCGATATCCACACCGCCACTGCCGCGCGCGTTTACGGAGTGGCCATGGACGAAGTCACCTCCGAGATGCGCCGCAATGCCAAGATGGTCAACTTCGGCATCATCTACGGCATCTCCGCCTTCGGCCTCTCACAGCGTCTCGACATCCCACGCGGCGAGGCCTCCGAGATCATTGAAACCTACTTCAAGCAATATCCGGGAGTGAAAAACTACATGGAAAGCACGATCGAATCCGCCAAGGAAAATGGCTATGTCGAGACGATCAGTGGTCGGCGCTGCCATGTGCGTAACATCGATTCGAAAAATGGCACCATCCGCAGTGGTGCCGAGCGTGCCGCGATCAATGCCCCGGTGCAGGGCACGGCGGCCGATATGATCAAGCTGGCCATGGTCCAGGTGCGTGCACTCTTGGACAAGCAGGAAGCCAAAACCAAGATGCTGCTGCAGGTGCATGATGAACTGCTGTTCGACCTCCACCTCAGCGAGCAGGAGACGCTGGTTCCCCAGATTGTCAAAACGATGGAAAACGCCCTCGTGCTGCCCCACGGGATTCAGTGCAAGGTGGAAACCGGCACCGGCGACAACTGGCTGGCAGCCCACTAGTGGGGGCGTGGCATGATCCGTCCCGGTCATGCCACGGAGCGTCACGTCACAGACTTCCGCTCCACCTCAATCTCACCGAGGATGTGGTCCTGGCGAATGCGGAACTGATTCATCTTCATCAGCTCTAACACCGCCAGGAAGGTCACGATGACTTCGGCCTTGGAGGTGGCTTTTTCAAACAACGAAGAAAATTGCACGCTGCCACCCGGTTGCACGGTGGCGAGCATGAGTTCGATTTTATCGGAGACCGTGTAGCGATCATCGACAATATCGCCGAGGTCATTGGCCTCCTCGAAGCGCTTCAGCACGTTCTGAAACGCGCGGATGAGATCGAAAATATTGACATCCGGCAGCGGCTCCTCGACCTCCTGCACGGGCGGGGCCACTTTTTCCGGCACGTGGGCGAAGTAGTCTTCCTGCTCGGTTTCCTTGCGCGACAGAAACCCGGCGGCGTCCTTGAACTTTTTATACTCGATCAGCTGGCGGATCAGCTCCCAGCGAGGGTCGTCCTCCTCGATATCCTCCTCCGGCGGTTGCTCGGCCTTCGGCAGCAGGGTCCGGCTTTTAATATACATCAAGTTCGCTGCCATCACGATGAACTCGGAGGCGAGATCGATGTTGAGCATTTTGAACGTGTTGATGTAATCGAGGTATTGCCTAGTAATCCGCTCGATCGATACGCTGTGGATATCCACCTCATCCTTCTTGATGAGATAAAGGAGCAAATCCAGAGGACCTTCGAAAATATCGAGTCTGACTTTGTAATCGGCGTCTTCCACGTTGGCCCCATCGATAAGTGATCCCAGCCCCGCGTGCGAGGAAAATTTCTCTCCCTCCCACAGCAGAAGCTGGGAATCTGGTGATTGCGTAGGAAAAAGGGGAACTACGCAAAAATTACACTATCGGTGCCAACGATGGCCACGGCGGTAATGTCCGTGGTGACCATGGTGCGAGCTGTTGTTTTTCCCCGCCGAGTAGGCAATCGCGCCAATGGCCACAGCGCCAACGGTGGCGGCTACGGGATCAACGCTCTGGACCGGGCGACCGTAGGAGTCGTAGGTCGTGGTGCAGTTGGCAAGAAACAGAGCAGATATCATCGCTCCGACGGCTAATTTAACGGATGAGAGTTGGTGTATCATGCCCTTTCGACGAAAGCTCGGGGCCAAATATTCACCAGAAATTTGGATTTTTATCCAACCCTCTCCACTATGGCCAAGTGCACGGATCCATTACTTGGGAAACAGCAACCGCTTGGCATCCGGTCCCTCATTGCCCCAAATCGTTCCGGCACCCCCTTCGAAGAGCCTTTTGCCATTGGCCAGGATCACATCGCCGTTGGCATCAATCGGATAAGTGGTCACCGAGCCGTCCAACCGCAAGACGATCGCCTTGCCATCGAAAGCTTTGGGATCGAATTTAAAACCTTTTCCGGTCATTGGAGCCAGCAGCAGTGGCATCGCGGCATTCTTCCCCATGGACAGCCCTTTGTAATAGGCAAAGCCACACTCGCCGGCCTCCAAGGTCTTGGCTTTGGTGGAGATGTCGTTATCCGGCTTTTTATCGGTAGGCGCTCCACCTTTGACGAAGAAAAGCTGCTCGGACTGGGTGTAGCCACCTGCTAAAAATTGGCCGAGATAATCGTTGGAATGTTTTCCTCGGTAAGCTTTCAGCAAGTCATCACTGTTGGCGGTTTCATCGTTGGGAAATTCACCGTAATCTAGGTCAAATTCGGCCATCAACAGGAAGATCTGCTTGGCGTTCATCACGGCCTTCGTCATTTCGCCGCGCTTGCTTTTATTCAGCAGCTTCCCAATCACCCCTCCGGCTGGTTTTGCCTGTTGAGCATGGGCAACAGGCATCAGCAAGCCGGCACCAAGAAGCGAGAGCGCTGCGCATTTTCTAATCCGTGAGGTTTTCATTCTTGCGACTCTATCATTCGCCTGACTCCGGACAAGCCCCCTCTTGTTTCGGCTTGCGGGCGATTTTTTTGCCGATGTAAATGCAGATGAATAGGAAGATGAGCGCCACAGCAATCGTTGGCGGTGTGACCCACTCTTTCCTAACAATTGCAGGTTTGAAATCGTAGGGGTGTTTTGCGTAGAGCAGCCGACTGGAATCAAAGCCCTCTTCACCCCACACGGTATCGGCACCTCCTTCGAAGAGAGTTTTGCCATTGGGCAACTTGGCTAACCGATCCTTATTCAGTCGCAGCGTTTGCACCGAGCCATCAATCCGCAGCACCACGGCCTTTCCCTTATACACATCGCTGTTGAACTTGTAACCATCGCCATACATCGAAGCTAACAAGAGAGGTGTCCCCGCCAGGTCCGAAGTGCTCAGCCCTTTGATATAAGCAAAACCGCACTCGCCCTCAGCCAGCGTCGTATCTTTGCTGCTGTAATCATTATCCGGCTTCACCCTACGCTTTCCCCCCTTGGCGTAGAAAATCTCTTCACTCTGCACGTAGCCCCCCGCAAGAAATTGGCCGAGGTAGTCATTGGAATACTCGCCAGTGTAGGCCTTCAACGCATCCTTTTTACTGGCACTCTGATCACTAGGAAATTCGCCAAAATCATCGTCAAATTCGACCATCAATAGAAAAATCTGCTTCGCATTGTTCGTGGCCGTGGTCATATCAGCCTTCCTAGGGGAGGACATGGTCACCGGTGTCATCATCATGAACAAAACCAATAAAATCGCCACCACCAGCACGACCTTTAACCAGAAATCTTTTGGACTTTCATGATGCTCCATTGCGAAATTCTATCATGTCAGCCTAATTCGACGAAGTCACAAAGCTGTCCTACTTCGCCAATTCCTTCTCCCGCGCGCGGGTTTTGAATTTTCTGGCGAGGTTGTGGATCGGCAGCTCGATCCATCGGTAAAACAGCAGGGCCGCAGCAACGGAGACAAGTGTCGACAGGGTGATGCCCACCGGCTGCACGTTGATCCACTGCCAGTTCTCAGGCAAGTTTCTCAGGTGGATCAGAATCGCCCCACCGAAGGCGAGGTGCAGCAGGTAGAGCGAGTAGGAAATCGCCCCCAGCTTCACCAGCCACTTCACGTTGATCGGTGGACAGTAGAGAATACACAGCGCCGTGAGCACACCAATGTTGGCACTTGTTAGGTTCCGCGTTTCAGTATGGCAAAAGGCCGCCAGAACCAGCATGGGCCAAAAGACATGGGCGGGGATACGTTTCTGCTGCTTGAGAAAGGCGAGGATGCCGATGGCAAAAAATGCGGTCCAGGTGAAAACCGTTTCGCCGTAACCGACAAAATAGCTCGGAACGATCCACAGCAGTAAGGCCCCAACCTGCACCCAGGTTTTCTGATGCACCAGCATGGGAAACGACAGCGCGATGAGGAAGTAATACTGCGCCTCGATCGCCAAGGTCCAGAAGACCGGAAGATACCAAGACTCCCCCACCAAGTCACAAGTCAGGGTGAAGTTCGCCAGTGCCCGGGACCACGTGAGGTCAGGCGAGTCGCCACCGTATCCTAACAGCGGACTGCCATAGGTCGCCAAAATCACATTACTCAAGGCCACGATGGCAAAGACCGGGTAGAGGCGGATAAAGCGCCGCAGCAGAAAGTTCGGAGTGTCGCGGTATTTGAAACTCGACCAACTCATCGCCAGCGGGATGACAAAACCGGAGATGACAAAAAACACCTCCACGCCGTAGTGGCCATATTCCAAGGCCGCGGAAAGGTTTCCCCCGTTGCGGTAATTGAAGTGAAACAGACACACCACAAAGGCGGCCAAGGCCCGCAGCACATCGAGCACTGCAAAGTGAGGTTTTGGAGCACTCATCGGATGGAACGTTTTCCCCTATCGACCGATGACCTGTAGAGTCCCCTCGGTCACGCCTAACTGCTCCATCACATCCAGATCCTGCCACAGGTGGTTGCCACTGGTTTCCCCGGCGAGCAGCTGCTGGTAAGCGTGGATCGACTTCATCGCGGCGGCGTGATCTTCATCGAGGAAGTCCATGCGGCACTTCCGCAGCCCGGTGCCGCGCATTTGCTGGTAGAAACGCGCACCCGTCTGGGCCCGACCATTAAACAGGGTGTTCCGGCATCCCACGTCCGCCTTCAAGGTGTGCAACTGCCCCACCCTGTCTTTCAGCTGCACGTGGTGTTTCTCGCAGGGTTTGCCGCAGTTCAGAATGCTGGTGCCGCCATCGCTGAGGAAGGTGCAGAACACGCAGTGCTCCATATGAAACATCGGCATGTGCTGGTGCAAGGTGAGCTCAAACCAATCGGTGGGCGCGGCTAACAGAAGGTCCATGACCTGCTCGACATTGAGGTCGTAGGAGACGGTGAGTTTGTCCAGTTTCCCTTCTTCCTTGAGAATCTTGGCGGTCACCGGATTGGCGCAGTTCAGTGAGAAGTCGCCGGTTTTATAAAGCTCCTTGTTATCTTTGAAATAGGCGATGCCTCCGAGGTTGCGAATCAGCACACCATCAGGTTCGGCACGCTCGACCACTTTGAAAAACCCTGCCTCGCCGGATTTTTGGATGCGCGGTGTGGCGAGGTGAATCCGTGCGCCATCAACTTGGCGGACAGCCGCCACGGCGTCCTTGCCACGCTTGATGTCCTCGAAATCGACGTAGATGTTAGAAACTCCCGATTCCAGAGAGGCCTCGATTTGCTCCATGGTCCGGCACAGCACCGAGAGCTCCCGCTGGTGCGATTCATCGGTCTTGCGAGCTGGCATCAGATCGGCGAGCTGACCGGTCGAGGCGACTTTGACTTCCGGCGTCTTTTCCACCTGATCCATCGCATCCACCAGAGCACGGCGGAGCCGGTTCACTGCGGAGACCGGCATCATCACCGCACCTTCTAACTGGTTCGTGACGGTTCCGAGTTTCCATGCGGTGCCACCGAGCCGACCCAACTGTTTTTCCAGAAACTCCTGGGTGAACGGTCGGCTCTCAGCGGCTTCGAGTTTTTCTTCCGAGCTCACTTGGATTTTTCCACAGGCCAGAGTCATTGCAGCGCCGGCTTTTCCAGTGACCACGATGTTCAGCACATCGCGGACAGGTTCGAGCTTGGCATTTTTCCAGCTCGCGGTGAGAGATTTGTTGAGTTTCGGGTCGTCGGTTTTCCAAATTTTCTGTCCGACCTCGATCCGTTTCCAGTCGAGCCCACTTTCCTTGCGATGGAACAGAAGACGATCGCCCTTCACACTCCAAATACGAGCGCCCTGCTCCTGATTGCGGTCCTCGCCGGCATCGAAGACAATGCCATCGCCCGCCTTCACCGGAATCTGGGTTGCCAGCTTCACCTCCACCCAGCCGTAGTCGCAGGCGGTGACTTCGCCGAGGTAGACGCCGCGTTTTTTACCAAACTTACCATGAGTCAGGCGCGGGTGATTGGTTCCCTCCAGCCAGCCGGACGACAGACCACGGGAAAAGGTCATCTCCATCGAGTAGCGATCTTCATCGGTGACCGGACTTGCCTGCTCCGCCACGGCGGCATCGATCGCTTTGCGATACACTTTGGTGATCGCTGCGACATATTCCGGCGACTTCAGTCGGCCCTCGATTTTATACGAGACCACACCTTGTCTGACCAGATCAGGGACAAAATCCACTGCCGCCAGATCCTGCGGGCTGAGCAGGTAGCGCACGTCTTCCATGTCGCGCTCCTCGCCATCGACCACCAGCGTATACGGCATCCGGCACGCCTGCGCGCACTCGCCACGGTTCGCCGATCGCTGACCGAGACTCTCACTGGTGAGACACTGACCGGAATAGGCCACGCACAGTGCACCGTGGACAAAGACCTCCAGCGGCACGCACTCCTGCGGTTTAAATTTTTCAATGTGCTTCAGCGATAACTCACGCGCGAGCACCGCACGGTCGAGCTGATAGAGCTGATCCGCGAAGGCGAGACCTTCCGGCGAAGTGATCGTCATCTGCGTGGACGCGTGGATTTCAATCGATGGAGCCACGTGTCGGCACAGCCGGGCCAGTCCCAGGTCCTGCACGATGATGGCATCCACCCCCGACTCCTCCAGCAGCCGCAGTTGCTTCTCCGCCGCCTCCAGCTCGCCGGTGAAGATCAGCGTGTTCATGGTGACAAATCCGCGCACGCCGTGGGCGTGGAGGAAGTCCATCAGCTCGGGGAGATCGGCCTCGGTGAAATTGTCGGCACGCAGCCGGGCGTTGAATTTCGGCAAGCCAAAGAAGATGGCATCCGCGCCATTCGCCACCGCGGCGCGGGCACAATCCCAGTTTCCCGCAGGGGATAGCAATTCAGGCTCTCGATCAGTGGCAGCAGACATCAGCGGCAGCATTGCTGAAAATCGGCAAATGTCCATGCGCGAAACGCCGAATGGTGGGGATCCGCGGCGCTGGTTTCATTTAAAAACTGTCATGGCATTGTGCTTGCTATGAATTAAAATCATCTTTCATACTCCCCACTGACCCTACTTCAATTCATCCATGCCCATCGCTCCCAACTGGCTTCAATCCTTGATCCGCACCGAATCTCTGCCCCCACAATTCGAGGATCTCGCAGTGACACACTACCTGCCATTGGCGGACGCCATCGTCGGTTGGGCGAAACAAGAAAGCGGCCCCTTGGTAGTCGGCGTCAATGGAGCCCAGGGGACAGGAAAATCCACCATGTCGAAGGTGCTGGCACTCGCCCTGGAGCACGAGCATCAGCTCAGCTGCGCGATTATTTCCATCGATGACATCTATCTCACCCGTGACGAGCGCAGCCAGCTGGCTTGCGACGTCCACCCACTGCTGCAGACCCGCGGCGTGCCCGGCACCCACGATGTTGCCATGGGGATCGACCTCATCCAGCAGCTCAAAGCGCGGAAAACACCCGCCATCCCCGTGTTCGACAAGGCGGTGGACGATCGGGCACCCAAATCCCAGTGGGTCAGTTTCACGCAACCCGTGGACGTCATCCTCTTCGAAGGCTGGTGCGTCGGAGCCATGGCTCAGCCGGCATCTGCGCTGACGGAACCCTGCAACCAACTTGAAAAAACGGAAGACGCCGACGCCGCCTGGCGCAGCTACGTCAATGCGCAGCTGGAAACGGCCTACCCCCAGCTCTTCGCCCTGATGGACCGCCTGGTCATGCTCAAGGCCCCGGATTTCGAATGCGTCTACGAATGGCGCCGACTGCAAGAGGACAAACTGCGCCTACGCCAGCAAGGCGCGGGCATCATGGATGACGAACAAATCACACGATTTATCATGCACTACGAACGACTCACTCGCTGGATGTTTCAAGAAATGCCGGACCGCGCCGACTGCGTGCTGGAGCTGAGTCACGACCACAGCATTGCCACCGCCAAGTATCTCAAACGTTAAGCCGCATCGATGAAAAAACTCCTAATCATCACCGACCTCGATGCCAGCTTCATCGATGACAACTATCAATACAGCGAGGCCCAAGAAGCCATCGAGCAGCTCGCCGCGCGTGACTTCCCCCTCATTTTCAACTCCAGCAAAACTCTCGCCGAGATCGAATCGCTCGCCGATGAGCTGGCACTCACCACACCGCTGATTGCGGAAAATGGAGGCATCGTCGCGGTGCCGGAGAGCTCACCGTTGGCTGCGTTTTGTGACGACTCCGGCTGGCACAGCGACCAAGGCTACCGCACCCTGATCACCGGATTGTCGCGCGACTTCATCATCGAACACGCCCACGCCGCGCGAGATGAACATGGCTACCAGTTCACCGGATTCAGCGACATGAGCGATCAGGAACTTTCTGAGCTGACTGGCCTTAGCATCGAGGCCGCGAAGATGGCGCGCCAACGGCATGTCTCCGAGCCCATCCTCTGGAAGGACAACGAGGAAAATTGGGAGCGCTTCCAGAAGACCCTTCATTCACAAGGCATTCGCACCCTGCGCGGCGGACGTTTTATTCACCTGATGGGGCCGGCCGATAAGGCTGACGGACTGCAAGCCGCTCGCGACCTCTATCAGAAATGCAATCCCCACTCCTTTTTAACCACTGTAGCGCTGGGCGACAGCGCGAATGATCAGTCGATGCTTGAAGCTGCCGATATAGGCATCATCATCCCCCATGCTGACGGAGTCAAGGTGCACCCCGCCGGCACCCACATCCTCCAAGCCCCCTACCCTGCCTCGAAGGGCTGGAACCATTCCATTCTCAAATTGCTATCCACATTCGAACTTACACAACCAATCTAACACCATGGGAGACTTTCATCAATTCGGCGTCGTAACCACCCTGCACCAGCTCAATGACCGCCCCCTCGAAGAGCTCGAGGAAGAACTGCTAGCCATCCGTAAAAAGAAACCGATGGGCCTCATCCTCCCATCACTCTACTCCGAGCTCGAAGGCCCGGCGCTGAGCTCGATCGTGGATGAAATCTCCAGCGTCCCCTACCTTGACCAAGTCGTCGTCGGCCTCGACCGCGCCGATGAAAGCCAGTTCAAGAAAGCTCTGCAATTTTTCGATCGCCTACCTCAGCACCCCGACATCCTTTGGAACGATGGCCCAAGGCTGCGGAAAATCGACGCCCTGCTTCAGGAAAAGGGGCTCGCTCCCCAGGAAGCCGGCAAGGGCCGCAATGTCTGGTATATGTTCGGCTACATCCTTGCATCAGGAAAGGCCGATACCGTGGCCATCCACGACTGCGATATCCTCACTTACAAACGAGATCTGTTAGCCCGACTGATCTACCCGGTCGCGAATCCGGCATTGAGCTACAAGTTCTGCAAAGGATACTACGCCCGCATCGCCAACAACTCGATGAACGGCCGTGCCTGCCGTCTGTTAGTCACCCCTCTGCTGCGTGCCCTGAAGAAAGTTTGCGGCCCGAACGACTACCTCGATTTCCTCGACAGCTTCCGTTATCCGCTCGCCGGTGAGTTCTCCCTCTCGCGCGATGTCATCGAGGACATCCGCATCCCGTCCGATTGGGGTTTGGAAATGGGCACGCTCTCCGAGATGCACCGCAACTACGCCACCAATCAGATCTGCCAGGTCGATGTTGCCGATACCTACGATCACAAACACCAGGACCTCTCTCTCGACGACAAGACCAAGGGGCTCTCGAAGATGAGCTGCGACATCGCGAAATCGCTCTACCGCAAGATGGCTACCCAAGGGGAAGTCTTCACCCAAGAGCGCATCCGCACCATCAAGGCCACTTACTACCGCATCGCCCTCGATCTGGTCGATAGCTACCACAGTGACGCCGCCATCAATGGCCTGGGCTACGACATGCACACCGAGGGCCACGCCATCGAAGTCTTCGCCGAGAACATCATGCAGGCCGGCAATGACTTCCTCAATCCGGACATGTCCATGGACACCCCCTTCATGCCCAGCTGGAAGCGCGTCATTTCCGCGGTTCCGAACATCATGGACATGCTGCTCGATGCCGTGGAAGCAGACCGCCGGGAGTTTGGCGAGAACACCCGCTACGATGTCATGCAGCACCCGAAGGTGAACCAACTTCGTCTGGGCATCCAAGAGCGCGTCCGCAACATCTACGGCGAAGAAGCCACAGAGCCCGTGACCGAGAAGATTTTCAACCTCGCGCCACTGGCGAAAAAGGCGATCGAATCCACTCCCAGCGTCAACAAGTGGAATGAGCAAGACATCATGGCCATCACCTATGCCGACTCGATCCGCAGCAAGAACGAGCCGCCACTGCGCACCCTCTTTGAGTTTTTCCGCAAGGAGCTGAAGCATCACGTGAACAACGTCCACATCCTGCCCTTCAACCCCTACAGCTCGGACGATGGTTTTTCCGTCATCGACTACAATGCCATCAACCCCGATCACGGGTCTTGGGCGGACATCGAGCAGTTCACCAAGCACTTCAAGATCATGGCCGATCTGGTGCTGAACCATTGCTCGACGAAATCAACCTGGTTCCGCAACTACCTGCGCGATATTTCTCCGGGGAAAGACTACTTCATCGACGGCTCCAAATTCAAAGACCTGCGCAAGGTGGTGCGACCACGCAGCACGCCGCTGCTGACCTCCGTGCAAACGATCGAGGGCGAGAAACAGGTCTGGTGCACCTTCAGTGAAGACCAGGTCGATCTGAACTTTGCCAACCCTGAAGTGCTGCTGGAAGTCATCCGCATCATTCAACTCTACCTCGACAAAGGGATCCACATTTTCCGCCTCGATGCCGTCGCCTTCCTCTGGAAAGAAGATGGCACCAATTGTGTGCACCGCCCGCAGACCCACGAGATCATCCGCCTGCTGCGCCTGATCCTCGAGAGCCTCGAGCCGTCCGCCGTGCTGATCACCGAGACCAATGTGCCGAACAAGGAGAACCTCAGCTACTTTGGCAATGGCAACGAAGCCCACCTGATCTACAACTTCTCCCTGCCGCCCCTGCTGCTGCACACCATGCTCAGCGGCGACTGCCGTCACTTGAAAAAGTGGATGATGTCGATGCCGCCGGCACGCCGTGGCCGGGCCTACCTGAACTTCATCGCCTCCCACGACGGCATCGGCCTGCGTCCTGCCGAGGGCCTTCTGTCCGACAAGGAAAACGAGCAACTGCTGGGAACCATCCGCGAGTTTGGCGGCGAGATCTCCATGCGCCGGATGCCCGATGGCGAACTGAAACCCTACGAGGCCAACATTTCCCTCTACAGCGCCATGGCCGGCACCATCGAACATGGTCGTGACCAGTGGCAGCTGGATCGCTTCATCACCGCCCACACCATCATGCTGGCACTGGAAGGCTTACCGGCATTCTACATCCACAGCCTGTTAGGGACGGAGAACGATCTTCAGGGCATGGCCGATACCGGTCAGGCACGCTCGATCAATCGCTACAAGTGGGACCAGCAAGAGCTGGACGAGACGCTCGCCAACGACGAGCTGCACCACAAGCACCTGTTCGAAGAACTCAGACGCCGCATCGGCATCCGCAAGCAGCAGGCGGCTTTCCACCCGAACGCCACCCAATACACCCTGCACTTCGGCAATCACATCTTCGCCTTCTGGCGCGAGAGCTTGGACCGTTCGCAGTCGATCTTCGCCATCCACAACATCTCCGATCAACCGCAGCATATTCCGCTGGTGGACTTGAACCTGATCACCACGGAACGCTGGACGGATTTGCTCACCGGCACCTCCTACAGCAGTCAGGACACCCACCTCGATCTCCCCCCTTACGGATGTGCTTGGATTTCCAACATGGGCTAAGAACTCGCCTGTGACAGTAAATTCACCTTGCCCTGTGCTTAAAAATGCTTTGCCATCGCTGCGCTTAGAACATGGCAGCGAATGCACTCATGAAAGACGGCCTGGGCGAGGCCGCGGTGGAGCGGATCATTGATGGTCTCCACGGGGCGGGTGCGGATTTTTCCCACGCCGTCTTCCGCAAAGACGCGCTCTCGGCCCTCCCTCGCCTGGAGCTGAAGGACCGGGTGCGACACCTCATCGTGGTCATGGGGAAACACCTGCCGTCATCCTTTCCGCAGAGCGCCAAGATCCTCGGCCGCATCCGCGACCACTGGGACAAGGGAGACCCCAACGATAATCTCAGCTCCTTCGCCGCCTGGCCGATCACCGACTACGTCGCCGAATACGGACTGAATCATCCTGAAGTGGCGCTTCCGCTGCTGCGTTACCTCACACCACTCTACACCGCGGAGTTTGCCATTCGGCCATTTTTGGAATGCCATCCGGAAATGACCTACCGTCAGATGGTGCTTTGGTGTCTGGACTCCAGCGCGGACGTGCGCCGGCTCGCATCCGAGGGAATTCGCCCCCGCCTGCCCTGGGGTCGACAACTGCCGAGTTATATCGAAAACCCCAGCGACATCATCGCATTGCTCGAGAACCTGCGCGACGACCCGTCCGACTACGTCCGCCGCTCGGTCGCCAATAACCTCAACGACATTTCCAAAGACCATCCGGAGCTGGTGCTGGAAACCTGCCGTCGCTGGCTGGCCGATGCCGTGCCGGAACGTCAATGGATCGTCAGGCACGCCACCCGCACGCTGGTCAAGTCCGGTCACCCCGAAGTCTTCCCCCTCCTCGGATTCACCGCCAAGCCAGTGGTCAAAATTACGCCACCAACGCTGACACCCGGCACCGTAGAACTCGGTGGAGCGCTCCACATCACCACCACCATCCGCTCCACCTCCACGAAAAAGCAGCGCCTGGTCATCGATTACGCCATCCATTTCATGAAGGCCAACGGCCGGACTGCGGCCAAGGTTTTCAAATGGAAAAACTTAGCCCTACAAGCAGGTGAGTCAGTGACCCTCTCGAAATCGCACCCCCTGAAACCCATCACCACACGGCGGTATTACAGCGGTAAACAACGCGTCGAAGTGCTGGTGAACGGAAAAATGACACAGTCGGCCGATTTTAATCTTCTGGTTCCTTGAAAATTGGCACTTGAATGTTGTCTTTTCAGGTTTAGAAGGGCGGCATGAACTGCCACGGCCCGAAGATGAAGATGGACCCTGCGCTGCACACCGAGCGCAAGCCTGATTGGATCAAAGTCCGCCTTCCCAACGACCCGAAATTCTGGTCGACGAAGTCGATGATCACCGACCTGAACCTGGTCACTGTCTGTGAAGAGGCCCAGTGCCCCAATCGCTGGGAATGCTGGGGCCAAGGCACCGCGACCTTCATGATCGCCGGTGAAAAGTGCACCCGCGCTTGCGGATTCTGCGCCGTGAAAACGGCTCGCCCCGATGCCCTCGAGCTCGATGAGCCGGCGCGCGTTGCCGAGGCCACCAAACGTCTCGACCTGAAACACGTGGTCATCACCGCCGTTGCGCGTGACGATCTCCGCGATGGTGGCGGCGAGCATTTCAAGAATGTCATCAACAAGGTGCGCGAGGTCAACCCGGGCATCATCATCGAGGTGCTGACTCCGGATTTCAACGATAAGGATTTCGCCCTGGAACTCTGCATGAGCGCGCGGCCTCACATTTTCAACCACAACTTGGAAACCGTCGAACGCCTGACTCCCATCGTCCGCAGTCGCGCCAAATACCAACGCTCGCTCACCGTGCTGAAAAAAGCCAAGGCCATGGCCGGCGGCAAAGTCGTCACCAAGAGCGGCCTGATGTTAGGTCTCGGTGAAAAAGAGGAAGAGCTTTACCAAGCGATGGATGATCTGCTGGCTCACGATGTCACCGTGCTCACCCTCGGTCAGTATCTGCGCCCGACACCACGCCACCTTCCCGTGGTGGAATACATCACTCCTGAGAAGTTCGACGAATACAAGCAGGTGGCCCTCGACAAAGGCTTCCGCCACGTCGCCAGTGGTCCCCTGGTTCGCTCCTCCTACCACGCTGCGGACTTCCGCCCGGAGCTGGATCTCATCGAGGACATCGAGAAAGAAGCAGCGGTGCAGGCCTAGGCTTGCCCCCTCAGTCAATCATCAGCCTCCACGTGATCCGGCAGACCTTGCCGCTCCGTGGAGGCTATTTCTTTGAGCTCCTCTTCGCTCATTCGGTCGAACATCTCTTGCGATGCGCCACGAAGCTCCTCGGGGTTCGTTTCTCCCCGCTTGGCTGATAGTGCCGCACCGGCGGCTCGTTGCTGTGCTTTGGATTGTGCTTTCATCAGAGCATACCCATAACACCATTTCCCCGCTGCCTCAAATGCACTCGGGGGGGATAAAAAAACGGGCGCGCCCCCCGATGGAGACGCACCCGCTAGCTAGATAGATTGTTTTCGATTAACGGCCACGTCCGCCACCGCCACGTCCGCCACGGCCACCGCCTTGGGACATTTGCAGCACACGCGCACGAGCTTCATCGCTCAGGGCGCTGGTGTTTTCGATATACTCGGTAGCGGCTTCCTTATCGGAGCGAGCCCACATCATAGCAGTCATTCCGACGGTGCGAGCACGATCACGGTCATTGGTGATGCTTTCTGCAAGTTGCAGATTCTGCTGCACATCGCCACCCATGTTGGCACGGACGTAGGAAGAAACGGCCTCATCGCGAACTTCACCGGCTGGTTGTTCGTTCACAAAGGCGTAGGCAGCTTCGGAGTCTTGAGTCACCCATGAGGAGACCACACGACCAATTCCGTCTTCTTGAGCATCAGCAGATCCATTGGCCAGCAACCAAGAAGCTGCGGCGGAGGGATCTTGGCGGCCCCACTCACGTGCGATGTCTTCTACCGCTGCATCACGGTCTTCACCCTCGGGGATGGCAGTGATGTTGGCTGCGGCAGCTTCCGGGTCGGCCTCGGCCAGTCCGCGCAGAGCACGGGACAAAGCGTCTGATTGTTGATCGGCAGGAAGTGTGGCGATCCATGCCTGAGCTTCACCCCAGTTGGACTTACCCCACTCACGAGCGATGGTGTTCTGAGCATCTTTCTTGGCATCAGCATCGTCGATGGACGAGAGCATGGCAGCGGCTTCAGCAGGATCTTCCTTGGCAGCTTCGCTGACGATGCTGCGGACGGCATCACGCTGGTCGCGTCCATCCAAGGATGTCGCCCAGGCCATGGCACTGTCGCTGTCCTGGCGAGCCCACTCGGCAGCGATCACGCCGGCGGTGGAACCTCCGCGGCCTCCACCTCCACGCATCATACCGGCCATACGAAATTCGGCAGGGTTATCCGTGTAGTATTTTGCGGCATCCTCAGGATACTTGGCGGCCCAGCTCTGCATCACAGTGCCACGGACGAAGTTCCCGGCCATGCCCATGGTTTTGGTGTAGGCCATGGCAGCCGTAGGATCTTCTTCACCCCAACGGGCAAATAGCAGGTAACCAGCCATGATGCGCTCGCTCCACGGCAGGTCTTCGAGTTTTTTTGCTTCATCCGCAAATTGGGACGGGTCCAGGCTGGCGTAAAAATCGAGCAGTGCCTGGGTGCGGGCACTTTGGCCGCGAGTGGCTAGCGCATCCTTGACGCTTTTGACCCGGTCGCCACGGCTGGCGGCCCCTCCGGACGAGGCACTGGCCGCACGGCGTGCTGCGGAGCGTGCATCTGCGGGAATATCTTTATCCGCATCCATCCCTGGAGCGGTGTTTTTGCCGGCAAGAAATCCTGCGGCACCTCCGATGACGAGAGCCGCGACGGGCCCAAGAACTGTAGCTTTCATATGATGGTGTTGTTATAGGGTTCGATCGATGTGTACTTCCTTAGACAAGAACTCTAACCCAAGCAGCGGAGCAAAGTCGCAAAATTGTCGCGCTTTTTCCCCCTTTCCACCGCCATCAGGCCATCGCACCCGCGCCCACAGCGGATAAGACGACTAAGGCCCAGACCGGCAGCCACTTGTGATTGATGGCCAAAGCCAGCACAAACACCACCGCAGCATCGACGATCCCCGACACCCCACCGCCCGTCAGCATCCCCAATAAGGCGGCTGCAAGCACGCCCACCACGGAGGCATTGGCACCACGCACCGCAGCGCGGGCAGACGGGAGATGTTTCAATCGATTCCACACCGGCAGTCCGCCAGCCAGCAGCACCATGCCGGGAAGAAAGACCGCCACCGTTCCAACGGCTCCACCGAGCCAGGCATTCCCCAGCAGGGCCATGTCAGCGCCCAAAAATCCACCAAAGGTAAACAGAGGCCCCGGCACCGCCTGCGCCGCACCATAACCCGCCAAAAAGGAATCCTCCGTCACCAGGCCGGCATCCACGGTGGAGCTTTCCAGCAGAGGCAGCACCACATGCCCGCCACCAAAGACCAGCGATCCGGCATGGAGCAGGCCACCCACCCCTTGGGCATCGCGCCCGTTGAGCATAACGGCTGGGATCGACAACAGCACGACCATCCCCACCGCAGCGACCAGCACACTGCGCCACCAAACCGATTTCCCCTCGCGAGCGGGTGTCGGTTTGCCCAACTCCTGATCCGCGCAAGCACGGCGAAACATCATCACCCCGGCGGACGCACCGAGCAGGATCACCAGAGGCTGCACCCATGCTTGCGGCACGATGGTTAAAATGATCAACGCGACCACCGCCAGCAGCACCTCTGGCAGCTTGGGACAGAGGCTTTTCCGCATCCCCAGCAGGGCCACCGCCACCACCGCCACGGCGGCCAGTTTCAAACCGTGCAGCCAACCGGCCCCCAGCCACTGCTGCACACTGCCCATGCCCACGGCAAAAGCAATCATCGCCAGCGCCGATGGCAAAGTGAAGCCCAGCCAGGCCCCGAGGCCGCCGAGCCAGCCACCACGCTCGTAGCCAATGGCGGCGCCCAACTGACTACTCCCAGGCCCCGGCAGGAACTGGGTGAGCGCGACCAGTTCGGCATAACGTTCTTCGCTGAGCCAATGTTTTTGATTCACATAGGTATCGCGCAAATACCCCAGATGCGCCACCGGCCCACCAAAGGAAATCAAACCCAACTTGAGAGCGATCCAGAAACATTCGAAAAATCCACGAGACATGCGGCGGACAGTAGGAATGAAAACGTAAATTCCAAATACCAAATCCTTGCCTCTGTTACAAAATCGCCTTAATACGGCGTCATGTTCAGCACAGCCATCGGCCGACTTCGCATCATCAGTGTCATTGAGGGGCTTTCCTTTCTCTACCTGCTGTATCATTCCATCTACACCAAGCGCATTCTTGGGGTGGAAGACGCCATCCGCGTGCCGGGCATGATCCACGGCCTGCTGTTCTGCCTCTTCTGCATCGCCCTGCTCGATGCCATGCTGGCGCACAAGTGGAAGCTGAAGATACCATCACTCATCTTCCTCGCCTCCCTCATCCCCTTCGCCCCAATCTGGGTGGAGATTTGGCTGAAGAAGCAGTCGGAAAAAGATCAATCCGTCACCTCGAGCTGACTTTCCACCAGGCGGAAGCGCTTGTGGTAATAGCCTCCGTTGTGCGCCTTGCAGCAGGCGTAACATCCGGCTTGGCGTTTCATTTTACGCACCCGGTCAAATCCCTCACCGCATTCCGGACAGGTGTAGCGCCACTTCCGCGCCATCCTGCGTCCCGGCAACGGCAGCGAGTGGGTTGCTTTCTCCCCGGGGATGCCGAGATCGGCACAGGCTTGCTGCCACTCGATGCCGTGCGCTGAGATTCTTTTGCGACCCGCCCGGGCATAGGCCACCAGATGCGCCAGCTCATGGAGCAGGGTGCGCTCCACCTCTTCCGGCGCCACTTCCCAAAGCTTGGGGTTGAGTTCGATGATCGCCTGCGGCCAAAACGCCCGGCCCGCCGTGGTTCGCATCCGCGGGTTCCAGGCCACCACCACCACTCCGCCCAGCTGATCCAGCCCCAGGCCGCGCAGCATGTTGGCACAGCGACCGGTCAGAGCATCGTCGGCATTCGATGGGATCTCCGCAGTCAGTGGCTTCTTGGGCTCCTTTTTGGCAGCCTGCTTGTCCTGAGCATCGCTCGAGCGATCTTTGCGAGAGAAGAAAAATTCCAGCTGCATCACAGTCCCCTTGCTAAGCTAGCCGCCGAGATCAGGCGACGAGAAAAATAGGCAGCGGCACAATCAACGCAACATCCGCCAGCACCCGTTGGGCATTCAGCGAGAAGCGGGTGCGGTAGTGGTTCACCAGCTGCAGGGCCGCCGCGGAAACCATCACCGAGTAGAAAAATGGCTTGGAATACTGGTCGGCATACATCGCGGCAAACACCAAACTTCCCCCAGCGAGCACAATCAACCCAAGTGTCAGGGTGGCTTCATGAGAATAGGCGGCTTCCTCGGTTTCCGCCTGATCTGCACGCTCCCATAGGTCAATGGCCGTGATGTTCATCATGCACAGGGCGCCAAAGACCCAAACTTCGCGGCAGTGGTAAAAGATCACCACCAAGGTGCGCAGCACCATCAGGCCGAAGTTCCACAGCGCATCCAGCAGCCCAGTGTGCTGCAGCGCGTAAATGACGTCTTTCAGATCGGTCACCAACAGCGAGGCATTGGCGGCATTCACCGGAATCCCCACTCCCATGGCAAAGATCATCCCGGCGAGGAAATTCTTGATGTAGGGGACTTCGCGACTGCGAAACCACGCGAGCAGGAAGTAGATCCCGCAGAGGACCATCAGCACAACGCCGGCGGAAAAGACCGACCGCGGCAGCACATACATCGCCTGATACAGGCAGGTGGCACTGACGATCACGGTGGCTCCCAGCAGAGGCCAGCGCCATTTCCAATGCCATCGATGGCGGGGCGAAATATCGCGCACATCGGTGTGCGTCCAGCTATCGATCAGGCGATCCAGCACATAAACGCACCAGATAGCAGCAGGCAGCACCCACCAAGACGTGGAGGGAATGTATTCCACCCGCAAGGCTTTCGCCAGCATCCACATCCACGCCAGCGCAACCAACGGAGCATCGACGCTCAGCAAGTTGGGAATCAACCAGAATGGAGGCCGATTTTTCTCCATAGCCTAGCGCCGCACTCATCGTCTGCCCGGATCGTTCCCCGGGCAGCATGAAAGAGCACTCTCTTAGTGATTGTGCCCTTCGTGAGAATCGTCGCCAGCGTCGGCGTCGGCATGGTCGCCGTGATCACCGTGTTCAGTTTTTGTTGGGTAAAGGTTCTTGGTTCCTTTTTCCCCATCGCTGTCTTCCCAGGAGTGGCGCTCACAGGAAATGAAGGCAAACATACCGGCTACGGCTAAAGTGCTCAAAATGATCTGTTTCATGTCAGGCATGTGAATACCCCATCTTTGAGGGAAAGCAAGGCGACATTCCGCACTAATTTTTATCCCCTGTGTTCTTGCAAGATCAAGGATCATCACACACATTGGCAGTGGGTTTCCAACGACCTGCCACGCTTCCAACAACCACCGTCATGCCACTCCCTATTCTCGCCGCTGATTTCATCGCGCCCATCCTTCTTGTCGTAGCCCTGATCTTCGGCCTGATCTTTTTCCTCGTTCTGCTGAAGTTTTTCAAAACCTGGCTGCGCGCCCGCCTGTCGCAGGCACCGGTCAGCATGGGCAGCCTGATCGGTATGTGGCTGCGGAAAGTTCCCTTCGGCATGATCGTCGACAGCCGAATCACCTCGGTCAAAGCCGGACTGGATTTCAGCACGGAAATGCTCGAGGCCCACTACCTCTCCGGCGGTGACGTCGCCCACGTCGTGCTCGCCATGATCGCCGCCGACAAGGCAGGCATCTCCCTTTCCTTCGATCGCGCTTGCGCCATCGACCTCGCCACCAAGGACACTGGCAAGACCGTGCTCGAAGCCGTGCGCACCTCGATTAACCCGAAAGTCATCGATTGCCCGAACCCCAACAGCGGCAGCAGCAAGATCACCGCTGTGGCCAAGGACGGCATCGCAGTCAACGCCCGCGCCCGAGTCACCGTGAGAACCAACCTCGATCGCTTTGTCGGTGGTGCCACCGAAGAAACCATCATCGCCCGTGTCGGTGAAGGCATCGTGACCTCCGTCGGTTCCGCAAGTTCCTACAAACACGTGCTGGAAAACCCCGACAACATCTCCAAGTTGGTGCTGGAAAAAGGCGTCGATGCCTCCACCGCCTTCGAAATCCTTTCCATCGACATCGCCGATGTCGACGTCGCCGATAACATTGGCGCTCGCCTCCAGGCGGAGCAGGCCGAGGCCGACAAACAAGTCGCTCAAGCCAAGGCCGAGATGCGCCGCGCTGCTGCCGTGGCTGTGGAGCAGGAAATGTCCGCCCGCACCCAGGAAATGCGCGCCAAGGTGGTGGAAGCCGAAGCCGATATCCCCATGGCCATCGCCGAAGCCTTCCGCTCCGGTAACCTCGGCATCATGGACTACGTCAAATACCAGAACGTCAAAGCCGATACCAAGATGCGCGATTCCATCGCTGGCGACAGCGACGAGAACGAGTAATTCATCCGCCGCACCGCGCTTCACTCAGTCTCCCCCTCACCAACTTTCCCAAACACCATGGAATTAGACGGCCAAGTCATTGTCCTGATCCTCTTTGTAGTGATCAGCGGCATCCAGTGGCTGATCAAAAAGATCCAAGGCAAGGGACAGGAGGGTGAGGTCAACGAATCACTGGAGGACATCTACGATGATTTCCGCGAGGAAATCCGCCGCCGTCAGACGGAGGTCGCCGGTCCACCCGCGCCACCACCGCTGCCCGGCAGCCAGCCACCGCCCCAACCGCGGCCAGTGGTCGCCGTGGAACGCGCTGCCCCGGCAGCCGTGCCGCAACAAGCGATCGCCATCGCCCCGCAGACTTTCAAGATCAAGAAACCCGAACTCAGTGAAGAGGAAAAAGCCGCGGCTGAGCGGTTCCAGGAGCTGCTGAAGAGCCCGGGCAAACGACGCCGCAAGCGCTCCGCGAGCGGGCACATCACCGCCCGCGAACTCCTCTCCAATCCGGAGTCCGCCCGACAGGCCGTGATTCTTCACGAGGTCTTCGGTCCGCCGAAGTCCAGCACGCCGGGGTATTAAGCCAACAAAGCATTCAAACCGATGACAGAGAATAACGAGACGAAGAGCCAGGAAGCGGTCGCCGTATTTGGCGGCGGATGTTTTTGGTGCACCGAAACCATGTTCCAGCGCTTGAAGGGAGTGAACTCCGTGGAAAGCGGCTATAGCGGCGGCACCACCTCATCTCCCAGCTACCGCGAAGTCTGCTCCGGATCCACCGGCCATGCCGAGGTGATCCAGATCTGCTACGATCCCAGCGTCATCAGTTACGAAGAACTGATCCGCGTGCACATGGGCAGCCACGACCCTACCACTCTGAATGCGCAAGGTGCCGATGTCGGAACCCAATACCGCAGCATCATTTTCTACAGCACCGATGATGAACGTCAGATCGCCGAGCGCGTGATCGCGGAAATGGACGAGCTGATAGACCGCGATGTGGTCACCGAAGTGAAGGAACTGGAAAAGTTCCACCCCGCCGAAGACGACCACCGCGATTACTACAACCAGAACTCGGAAAAAGGCTACTGCCAAGCCGTCATCGAACCGAAGCTCGCCAAGTTCCGCAAAACCTATCAGCACCTGCTCGCATCACAGGATTGACCCTCGGGAGGTCGAGTTAACTCCTGCCGATGAGCCAACGTCGTCGCATTCGCCCTCAACGGCTGCGACGAAGCAGCCACTGCGATTGCTTCAGCCCGTCCAGAGGGAGGTTGTAGGTCCGCTGGTAAGTCTGCGACTCGGCGTGGTAGTCGGTCTGCCAGAAATCGTTGCCGTGCACCGCTTGATCGAGTCGAACCTCTTGGCCGTCGATCACTTGGTAGAGCTGGTAGCCGGTGGCATGTTTCAGCCCTTCAAAACGGATCGGCACATAGCCCACGCCGCCTTGTATCCGCACACTAACAGCATCGCTCTCCGCCCGAACCAAGATCGGATAGGCTTGGCGTAATGTGCCCCCGCTCACCTCGACCTGCAGATCATTGCCACGCGCTTCGCGGTGGATAGTTTTCCACGAGGACGGATGCTCCTCGAGGTGCTGACGGAATGCCGTGTTCGGCCCGTAATAATCGTCTGCCACGCGGGGCAAGGTGATCCATTCGACCTCCAGCTCCACCGAGTCGCCCCGGGTGAATGTTTCAACGCCTTCGGGAGCCACCAGCATGCAGTCGAGGTTCGGTCGACCATCGCCCGCACTGCGGAAGGCCGAAAAACGGAGCGTCGGCTGACGATACGTCTTTCCACCTGCACGCACTTGATAAGACCGAATCACCAAGGCGCGGTAGCCCGTCGCCTTCCCCTGAGCATTGGCCGAGTAGGCTCCTGGAAACGCCACCCACCACGGACCTTCGCCAGTCAGGGTTGTCGATGCGAGATAATCAGCCCCCTCCTTCAGCCCCTTTGGCGGCTGGTGCTCTTTGATCAAGCCCGCTGCATTGCCGTAGGCGATCTTTGGAGTGACGTAGTGCGGTGTCCGCCCCATCTTGAAGAGCCAACCTTCCGCCGGCAGCGACTTTTCAATGCCATAGCGCAGCGTGGTGAAGGTGCGGGCATAGTCATCGGTGCGCAGCGTTCTCACCGTGGCCTTGAGGTCCACGTCTTCCCCCGCACCATAGAATCCATCGTAGCGAACTTCGCTGAGACAGGGGCCGTGGGCGAGGTAGGCGGTCTTCAGACCATTGAAGAGGAGCTTCCGATCTTGGTCGTCGCGGAGCCCCAACCAATCGCCCCCCCATCCTGCGTCCGTCCAACCCCACTTCTTCCCCTCTTTCCCTGCACGGGCCATCAGCATGCGCACATCGGTCACGGTGACATCCACCAGGCTCATGTCCATATCCATGCAGTAGGTCTCGCCCCAACAACCGATAGCCAACTGGTCCCAGCGACCATGACCACCGTAGCCGATCAATGACAGCTGCGCATGACTGGCCGACGGCAGGGTGCCGTAAAATCCGTAGACGAACTTCAAGCGATATCGTGTAGTGCCAGCACTCACCGGCAGCAGGGCATAGCTCCGCAAATACGATCCCATCTCACGCTCGTGCCAGTTTTTGCTGAGCTGGACGGGGATCCCTGTGGGCACGCCATGCTCATCGCACAAGATCGGGCACACGCCGGTGACGTTGCCGGGGTTGATCATTTCGAGCAGGAAGGGGATGCACTCTTTTTTGTTAGAACGCACTGTGATCTCAATGTCATCGTAGTCACGGATATCGGTGTAGCCGATTTTGAAGGCTCGCTTAGGTCGATGCACCCGTGCGACATAACAACCGAACTGCGGCTCGTATTTCACGGGAGGCAATTGATTCAGCTTCATGGCCACGGATAACTCGGCAGCACTGCCTTTCTTCGTCTTCAGCGGACACTCCAGCGTCACCTTGTGCGCCTGATCCACCGACCACGCTTCGCGAAACGTCTGTGAGGTCTGCCATTGCTGGTGTTTTCCGGCAAAACGCAGTCTCACCTTGGTGTTCGTCCAAGTCGGGGGCACCACCTTGGCGCCATGATCAAAGCTGTTCTCGTAGCTCAGCCCTTGGCGGGTTTTAAGCTCGGTGGCATGGCGCGCGTGCTGGTCGATCTGTTGTTTCGAAAGCGCCCGGTTCCAAATGCGCAGCTGATCGATCACCACCGGGGTGACGCCTCCATGCCCATCCGCGCGCTTGCCAATACTCAAGTCGCCCTTTCCTAACACCCGCTTTCTGCCCACCTTCTGACTGCCCTTCAACTTGCCATCCACGTAGAGTGAAAAGGTGGCACCGTCATAACTCATGGCAATGTGATGCCACTTGGCGGGCAGCAGGCTGTGGCGATCGCTGCGTAGCACAAACCGATTTTCTCGTCCCCTGCCGCCGATGTTCATCGTCGCGCTCAGCTGCCCACCGGCCACGCTGAAACCGAAGTTCCCCTCGGTGATCTCGTTACGGTTCTTGCACAGAATCCAACCACGCTGATGTCCAAAGTGCTCCTTCGGAAACATCACCCAGCTCTCCACGGTGAACGTTTCATGCTCGAGCTCCGGCTGGTGGGGAATCACCAACGGCTGCCCGATCACTGCGTGCCCGTTGTGCTGAACCCCGAGGGCAGGACCATCCTGATACGAAACTGCGGGGGCGATTTCCGCGGTAAAACTAACTGAGTCCGGCCAGGCGACCAGGGATAGCTTGGCATCGGCCGAGAGCTGCTCGCCGTCTGGGTTCCTCAGCACCAACTGCTGCAAATCGTAATGCTGCACATAGCGCGCGGACTCCCACATGCGCACCAGGCTCAGCCGCTTTTTCACAATCGGGTCGGCGGCTTGGCTGCTGACAGCACGGTAGACCTTGCCATCTTTTTCCACTTCAATTTCCAGCGACGCCGGGTCGAGCGATCTCATCCGCTCCTGGTCTGCCGCCAGTGCTCCCGCATAATCCAGACCATCGCGGAATGTAGCGAAGCGGGGACGATCGAGTTGGGCAAGATCCAGAGCCAACCCAAAGTGACCGGTTTCGATGCAGAGCACATCGCGTGAGCGATCATCGGCGTGTTTGCGCATGCCATTGGCCCAGTAGCCGAAGGTGTAATCTTGCGGGTTGAGTTGTTCCGGGCTGATGGCGGCGTGACTGCTGAGGCAGCCGAGCAAGGCAGCTGCGCCGGACATCATGGTGGCGATCCAAGTGGGGTGGGACATCGATTTGATTAGGAGGTTGTTAGTGCGCTCACCGAACGTGAAGCAGCAGAGAAGTGCATACTGGGAAAACGGTGACTGTTTTTCAGAAATGGCAGCCTTCCCAGCATCCACCACTGACCTCATTCGTGCAAGTCGGCACAGAGACATGCTCACCGTCGCGCTCAGGCTCCGCAGAGATGTTGGGGATTGGCGTCTGAGACATTTTGCAAGGACTCCATACTCGACAGTTTCCCAATCCAGCGGCAAGATGACATGCATGTTACGCCTCATGGATCGCTACATTGGGAAGCAGATTATCTCTGCCACCCTGTTCGGCGTCGCGATGCTCTGTGTGCTTCTGGTTTTAGGCAATCTGTTTAAGGAACTTAGACCGCTGATGGTGGAGAGCAATGCCTCGCTGCTGACCATCGGCAGCTTTGTGCTCAGCGTCATTCCATTCTCGCTAATCTACACCATCCCCTGGGGCTTTCTGGTCGCAGTGCTGCTGGTGTTCGGTCGTTTGTCCGCGGAAAACGAGCTGGTCAGCATGCGCATGGCAGGCGTGGGCTTGTTCCGCATCGCCATGCCGGTCTTTGTGCTTGGCGCCCTGCTCTCGGTGCTCTGCCTCTGGCTCAACATCAGCATGGCCCCCAAGGCCAAGGACACCATCAAGTTTGTGCTCTACGAGGCGGTCAAGGAGAACCCTAACGCGCTGTTGGACCCGGGCGTCGTTCAGACACGTTTCAAGAATCAGAAAATCTTCGTCGAAAGCCGCGAGGGCAATATTCTTTACGGCCTGCACATGTACGAACTTCAGGGGGATGAAAACACCGGCTACCCCACCAAAAGCATCTACGCCCGTGAGGCCAAGCTCAAGATCATCAAGGAGACCAAGCAGCTGCGCCTCCACCTCACCGATGCCTACATCGAGACTCGCAACGAGAAAAACGACCGCGAGCTGATCTTCATCGGCGAGCAGGAACCCTTGTTGTTTGATTTCTCGGCCGAGCGCAAAAAGTCCCGCAAGGCCAGCACCATGACCAATGAGGAAATCCACCAACTGCTCCATGACGAACCTGAGCTGGAAGGGAAAAAACGCTACAAGCTGGCCAACGAGATCCACCGCCGCTACGCCTTCTCGCTCGCCTGCCTGGCGCTCTGTCTGGTCGGTGTTCCACTGGGAATCAATGCCCGTCGCCGCGAGACCTCCACAGGGCTGGCCATCAGCATCGTCGTCGCCCTCGGCTACTTCCTGTTCTTCGCTGCCGCAGAACAGTTTCAGGACAAAAGCGGCTCCACCGCACTCTTCCTCTACTGGCTGCCCAACGTTCTTTGCCTGGCTCTGGGCACCTGGTTGTTTTTCAAAGCCCGCAGGAAATAACTCCCGATGAAGCGCCACCTCAAAGCCGTTTTAAGAAACACGCTCCATGGGGCCCAACGGATTCTATCCGGCAATGGACTCGATCTGTTCCCGATCCGCGGACCGATCAAGCGCTACAACCGGAAGAAGTTTTCCTACGATGCCAAGGCAGCTCTGAATACTGCCTTGCTCGCCCTGCCCCAGGGGATGGCCTACGCCGCCATTGCCGAACTGCCGATCCACTACGGCATCCTCAGCTCGGCCATCTGTGCGATCGTGGCTCCCTTTTTCGCCAGTTCACGCTTCACCATCCTGGGACCCACCAATTCCACCGCCTTCATGGTGTTCAGCTTTTTTGCCGCGGCCTCCGGCACCCTAGGGAAAGCCCCGGTGGAATACATGCCGCTGCTGGTGCTCATGGTCGGTGTACTCTCGGTCATTGGAGCGGTGTTCAAGGTCGCCGATCTCCTGCAATACGTCAGCCGCAGTGTTCTGGTAGGCTACATCACCGGGGCCGCCTTGCTGATTCTCACCAACCAGCTGAAGCATGTCTTGGGCATTGCCGAGCCGATGAGCCAGGGCGCAAGCGCGAGCACCTTCTTTGCCATCATTGAAAAAATTGGTGCCCTCTGGGACAGCTACCAATGGCAGCCGATGCTCCTCGGCGGGCTTACCCTGACGCTCTACCTGGCGCTGCAGAAGAAATTCTCCACCTTACCCAACTTCGCCATCTCGCTCGCCGTTTCCGCCGTCACCGGCTGGGCCTTGAAGCAATACGTCGCCGGGTTCGAAAACATCAGCACCTTCACCCCGCTCCACCTCGATCATCTGGTGCTGCGCATGCCGGATATCAATATGGAGGATATTTCCACCCTGATGGCCGTCGCCTTCGCAGTCGCCTTCCTCGCCTCACTGGAAAACTCGGTGATGGCCAAATCGCTTGCCAGCCGGTCCGGCGATCGCACCGATGTGAACCAAGACATGCTCTCGGTGGGTATGTCGAACATCGCCACCTCATTTTTGGCAGCGATGCCTTCGTCCGGCTCACTGACACGCTCAGCGCTGAACTACGAATCACAGGCCAAGTCGCGCTTCGCCTCGATCTTCTGCGGTCTCCTCTGCCTCGCCGGCTTTTACGTCATGGTGAAGCTACCGGTGGTGGAAAACATCCCCAAGACGTCACTCGCCGCGCTGGTCATCGGCATTGCCATCTCACTCTTCAAATGGAAGAACATCCGAATCTGTCTGCGCTCGACTCCGGACGATGCCCTGGTGATCATCACCACCTTCGCCGCCACCTTGCTGACCCGCCTCGACTACGCCATCTTCATCGGCGTCGGCCTCTCCATCACGCTTTTCCTGCGCAAGGCATCGAAACCCCATCTGGTGGAATATGAGATCAATGACGAAGGCAGCCTGCAGGAGCTGGATGCCAAAAACAAACGCCAGATCCCGGCAATCTCCATCGTGCACGTCGAGGGCGATCTGTTCTTCGGTGCGGCCGACCTGTTTCTCACTCAGATCCAACGCACGATTGCCGACGACAACTTAAAGTGCATCATTCTCCGACTGAAAAATGCGCGCCACCTCGATGCCACCAGCGTGCTCGCTCTGGACGAGCTGATCAAAGACACCCGCAAGAAAGGGGTGCACGTGCTGGTCTCCGGCGCCACTCGCGAAGTCTACGAGGTGCTGAAAAAGTCAGGCGTGTTGCAAACCTTACAACAAGGGTGCATCCGCGAGGAAGGTGAGACCAACCTCTTCATGTATTTCCGCGGCAACCCGAACATCTCCACCCGCGACGCCCTGATCCGCGCCCAGCAGCTGATCGGCACCAAGGATGCGGACATTAAAATCTTCTTCGATCCGAATAAGGAAAAGGAAGGAAAGTAGTCGCTGTGACAGCGGTGGACCGCGTCGGTGCGTCGGCTATTTCCCGATGCAAAAGCTGCTGAAAATCTCGCCCAACAATTCCTCGGTATCGATCCTACCCGCGATCTCACCGATCGCTTCCATCGCCTCGCGCAGGTCGACCGAAATGAACTCCGCACCGGCACCGGTGAGCAGTGTCTGCTCGGCAGCTTCGAGTGCGGCTTTGGCTCGTTTCAGGCAGGCTTGATGGCGAGCATTGATCGCCACCGCATGGCCACCCCACTCGGCAGCACCCATCGATAGTTCTTCTGTGATCTTGGCGATCAGTGCGTCCAGTCCGTCGCCTCGGGTGCAGGAAATACGGACACCTCCTGCGTCTTGCCAATCAGCATGCAGCTCGAGATCCGATTTGTTCACCACCAGCAGATGGTGACGACCTTCAATATCCTGTTCCGTCAGAAGGTGGTTACGCGGCTGACTGCCATCGACCACTTCCAGGACCAAATCTGCGGTCTTCACCTGCGCCTGGGTGCGGGAAACGCCCTGCTGCTCGATCACATCCGCCGTCTCGCGCATCCCCGCCGTATCGATCAAGCGCACCGGGATCCCTTGCAGGTTGATCACCTCCTCCACGGTATCCCGCGTGGTGCCTTCGATGTCGCTCACAATGGCTCGCTCGAACCCTAACAGCTCATTCAGAAGACTGGATTTCCCGGCATTGGGCGAGCCGTAGATCACGGTGCGCACTCCTTCGCGAAGGATCCTTCCCTGCTCGGCGGTGTGCAGTAGTTTGGAAATTTGGCTGGCCACGGATTGCAGACGCTTCGACAGCGCGGCCCCCGTATCGGTATCGATATCCTCCTCGGGAAAATCAATATAGGCTTCGACGTGCGCGGCGATGCCCAGCACCTCCTGGCGGATCAGCTCCGCCTGGTTGCCGAGTTTCCCCTGCAGCTGCTCATGCGCGGCGCGCATAGCCAGATCAGTCTGAGCCGAGATCAAATCCATCACGGCCTCCGCCTGAGTGAGGTCCATCTTGCCATTCAGAAAGGCGCGTTTACTGAACTCACCGGCACCCGCAGGAAGAATGCCGCTTTCAAAAAGTCGCTGCAAAACACGGCGCATCACCAGCACACCACCGTGGCAGGCCAGCTCAGCAGTGTCTTCACCGGTGTAGCTGCGCGGTCCGTGGAAACAGGTGATCAACACCTCATCAATGACTTCACCACTGGCTTCGGTCACCTTGGTGAGCACAGCTTTGCGTTCGGCGAAAGCGGCGCAGTCCTTCTGCCCTAACAGGCATTGACTGACACGACTGAAGGTTTCAGGTCCGCTGACTCGGATCAATCCCACGGCACCCATTCCCGGGGCGGTGGCGATGGCGGCGATGGTGGCTTCCATGTTTTTAACTTACTGAGTTTCCGCAGCACTTGAGCTACGATCGGCGGGCGGTGTGGTATTTCCCAACTCCCCACCCACTCCGAGAAACTCCCAGCACAGCACTCGCTTCAGTTCCAGCACGGAGGGTTTGGTGTCGGACCACGCCAGCTCCACGGTGGCGGTGCGCGGTGGCACCAATCGGCTGGTTCCGCGCCAATTGATCACGGAGAGAATTTCACCCACCTCGGAGTCCACCTCCACCGGCAAGTTCACAAAATCTTGCGGGTAGGCGTAGTCGGAAAGTTTGTAACTCCGGTGTGTCTTGTCGTTACGCAACGCGTGGCTGACCACCTCGTTCACCACGACGCGGAAAATCTTGCTCTCACCGGGCGCAGGATACTCGGTGAACTCGCGGAAGGTGCGGAACTTGCCCTGAATGAACACGGAGGCATCAAGCTTCAGCCCCTCGTCCGTCTGTTTGAAAAAGGCATTGATGCTCACTGGCTGGGAAAGGTTGTCTTCATCGATGCGGTGCGCCATCTCGATCAAGGTCACGTCTTTCTGCCCCATCACCGTTTCCACGTCGCCGATCGGGGCGAAGTATTCGCGGATATCGATCTGGGCCGGACGACGATACTGCATCAGGAAAATGCCACGTCGGCGGTCTGCCAGATTGGCATCGCTGAAGCTGAAGGCCGAGAGCGGCGTTTCGCTCTCCTCATACCCGGCAGGGAAATTCGCCTTGAGCTGCTCGAGCACATGTTCGTTAGGGATGACATACTGCATCCGCTCCTCGGGCGTCTTCGCCGCCATGAACTTTCCGAGCACCTCAGCTGCCTCTTTTTTCCAGCCACGCTGGAGCCATTCATCCTCGGCACTCGGCATACTCATCGAACTCATGCCACCGTTGGGAGCGCCACCACTTGCTGATGGTTTCCACTTTCCAGCCAGCCACAGTGTGACCACGCCAGCCGCGACCAGCACAGTGATTGCTGTGAGAACGGGGATGAGATTACTTTTCTTCTTCGCTGGTCTTGCCGGTGTCCTTTCGGCAGGTGCAGCCGCGGGTTGAGATTCTAGAGCTTCTAGAGCTGGATTGAGTGGTATTGGAGCTGCGGAGGCGGCAGCTTCAGGAGCAGGCGATGCCGGTGAGTTGCGTACCGACTCGGTGGACTTGAACTGCATCGGCCGGTCTTCGGCGAGACCTGGAGGAGTCGCTTTTGCAGCTGGTGGAACGGCTGTGTCAGCAGGAGTCGGAGTAGCGGGTGCGAGTGCCGCTGGCTGTGGCTCAGGCTTAGCGGGTGCTTTTCCTAACTTTTGATCTGGCGATGTCACCGTTTTGCCACAATGCGGACAGGGCGCCACCGTCGGGGGTAAGCCGACGGGGATGTAAATAACCTTTTGACAGAACTGACAAGTAAAGCTCATTTGGGATGGTTGGGGACCGCCGGACATACTAAAGAATGGTTGATAGCCCAATGAACATAAAGGCTGAGGCCCTGCTGTCAACCGCCCATCCTTGAGTTGTTAGAGCTGAAGAGATCATACCGATGCAATCGCTGGCAGCACCTCGTCAAGAACCTCGATGCAGCGCTGGTTCTCGGCTTCGGTGCCCACCGAAATCCGCACCCATTCCGGAAGCTTGTAGCCGCTCATGGCACGGACAATGACGCCTTTTTTCAGCATGTTCTGGAACAGCGCATCACCGTCACCCACCTTCACCAGGATGAAGTTGGCGACGCTGGGCACGTATTCGAGTCCGCGCTCGCTGAATGCCTGTTCATAAAAACGCAGACCGGCATTGTTCATATCCAGCGTGTTTTTCACGTGTTCTTCGTCGGCCATCGCCGCCAGAGCCGCAACCTGTGCCATCGAGTTGGCATTGAATGGCTGACGGGCTTTCTGCAGAATCGATGCCACCTGGGGCGCTGCCAATCCGTAACCAATCCGCAGACCGGCCAGGCCATACGCCTTCGAGAAGGTGCGCAGGACACAGACGTTTTTCCCCTCGCGGACATACTTCAGCGTGTCCGGTGCGTCTTCGAGAAATTCAAAATAGGCTTCGTCAAATACAGCGACCACGTGGTCCGGCAAGCGATCCATAAAGCGATCGAGCGCCTCCTGACCGACCAGGGTTCCGGTTGGATTGTTAGGATTGGCGATGAATACCAATCGGGTGTTCTCCGTGATCGCATCCGCCATGCCGTCGACGTCGTGGATGAAGTCCGGATCCGTCACCTCCACATACTTGGCACCGAACAGGGTCGCCATCAGCTTATAGACCACAAAGGCGTGCTCCGCGGCGATCAGCTCGGCATTCGGATTCAGGAAACAGTGGCAAAGCAGCTCAATGATTTCGTTCGAACCATTGCCGAGCACCACATTTTCCAGACCCAAGTCGTATTTTTCCGCCAGGGCGGTGCGCAGCTTGTAGCCACCTCCGTCCGGGTAAATGTGCACCCCCGAAGCCTCCTTTTCCATCGCCGCAATGGCTGACGGAGCAGGCCCCAGTGAGTTTTCATTCGATGCCAACTTCACGATGGAATCTGGCTCCAGGCCAAGCTCCCGTGCGGTTTCCTCGATAGGTTTCCCTGGCTCGTAAGCAACGAGATCGCAGACAAATTGATTGGCGAATTTCTGAATCGACATGCCGCGAAACTAGGCAGCCGCCGTGTATTCCGCAATGCTAATCACGCCGTGGCCGTGTAGATACTCGCCACCCCAAAGGTCAAGGGGTCGGCTTGGGCATCGGTGAAACCTGTCGACTCGATAAGCTCACACATGTCCTTGCCGCTGGGGAATTGTTCAATGGTCCCTGCGAGGTATTCGTAGGCGTCCCCCTCACCGGTCATCAGCCCGGCAATTTTCGGCAGCACCTTGTTCAGGTAAAAGCGATACGGTCCACGCATCACTCCGGTCGGCAGCGAGAAGTCGAGCACCAGGAGATGGCCACCCGGCTTGAGCACGCGACGCATTTCCGTCAGTGCATCCGGCCAGCTCGCCATGTTCCTAAGACCAAAGGCCACGGTGAGCACGTCATAAGAATCATCCTCGAAGGGCATGTTCATGGCATCGGCCACGATGGTTTCCCTCACCCCGTCTTCCGCAGCATGGGCGAGCATTTCAGGGCAGAAATCAGATCCCGTCACCTGGGCATCCGGGCATCGACGCTGCAGTTCCAGAGCTAAATCACCGGTGCCGGTGGCGACGTCGAGGATACGGCTCGGTTTCCAATCGGCCACCATGCCCCCGACTTTTTTCCGCCAGAGAATATCCGTGCCCAGGCTGAGCACGTGATTGGTCACCACATAGCGATCGGCAATGCGGCTGAATGCTTTTTTGACGTAGGTAGGGTCCTGCATGATTGAATGTTCTAAGAATCTTGTTTTCGAAAGCCTAACTATCCGGGGAGGATGTCGCGGTAGATGCCGGGGTCACTTCCGGGGATCTCGACGGCACCGATGGCTTTTTCATAGAATTCGCGCGGACCAACGCCGCCGATCATGCCATAGACGTATCCCAGATCCTTGAGCCCTTCCATGGCCATGAACAACAGTGCTTTTCCGATCCCCGTGCCGCGAGCAGCTTCGTTCACGCCGGTCGGACCATAGAAGCCCTTCGCGGTGGTTTCATAGCAGGCAAAACCGAGGATCTCCTTGTCCTTGGTTGCGATGTAGCAAGTCACCGGCTGACGCGAAAAGGCGACCTTCACTTCGCTCTCCCACTTCGGGGAAAAGTGCTCACCGGCCCAGGCGGCGACGATGTGTCGCTCGTAGGCTCGCGCCCGACGGAGGATAATCCCCTGCTGCTCCACCCGATCGTAGACCGGGCAGGAGTCCGGCAGCTCATAGAGCCTCACTAACATGTCAATCATAGCTTCCTGATATATCAAGCCCTCGGCAATGTCTAGCCCGTCCGCCCCGGCCGCAGCAAAGGTGAACGGTCGACTCAGCCGATTAAGTCTTCGAACGGCCACGCTTCCACGCTTTCCTGACCGTGGATCACGTCCATCAGAACTTCGACTCCCGTGAGGTCCTCGGCTATGCCTTTGTTGGTGATCGCCGCCGTATCGAGTTCGTCGACCAAGTTGTTAAAGACCATACCGGCCGGCTCGATGCCTGCCGCACGCATGGCCTGCACCGTGAGCAGCGTCTGGTTCAGTGCGCCCAGCTTGTTACCCACCACCAGGACGACCGGCAAACCGATGTCGCGTGCGAGGTCGGCGACCATGTATTCCTTGGAAATCGGAACCATCCAGCCGCCCACGCCCTCGGCGATGACCAGTTCATGATCGCTCGCCAGATCGTGGCAGCCCTGCACCAGTGAGGGAATTTCCAACTCCCGGTTTTCAAACATCCCTGCCACATAGGGAGCCGCGGGAGTGCGCATCCAGCACGGGTTCACCCGCTCCAGATCCACTTCGTCGCCCGATGCTTGTTTCAGTGCGTAGGCATCTTCGCGTCCGCCGCAGCAGATCGGTTTGTAACCCACTGCCTTGTGCCCTTCGGCACGCAGCGCTTCGATAATCAACGAGCTCACATAGGTTTTGCCCGCCCCGGTGTCCGTTCCGGTTATAAATAGTCCTTTCAAAATAATCCTTTCGTCACGAAATCATACCCAACTACTCCGAGAGCTCACTCTTGAGCCCCGGCTGATTGAACGTTTGGTTCTCGTTTTTAACAATGTAGTTAATCAGGAACCAAATCATCACCGCGACGATCAGCGTCATCAGCTTCGCCGGCCAGTGTTTCTTCAACATCTTCTTCATCATTGTTTTGCTCCTTGGGTAAAAATATAGATTCCATCGCCTCGCGGAATTCCTCTTCGGTGAGGCCGCGGTCCAGCTTGCCATCGACACAGATGGAAATTTGGCCGGTTTCCTCACTGACCACCACCGCCACACAGTCGGTCTCCTCGGTTAAGCCAATGGCCGCGCGGTGACGCAGCCCGGTGCTCCGGTCGGCCAGCTCACGCGAGCTCACGGGGAAAACACAGCCAGCCCCCGCCACCCGGTTCTGGGCGATGATCATGCCGCCATCGTGTAGCGCCGTTTTCGGGTGAAAGACAGTCAGTGCGAACTCCGGGGAAAAGACCGCGTCAAGCTCCACGCCGGTCTCCAAATGATCCTTCAGCGAGATCGCCCGCTCGAAGGCAAAAAGCGCTCCGATGCGTTTCTTCGACAGCTGCCCGACCGCATCCGCAAAGGTGTCGAGGAACTCGTGCCGCTGGGTTTGGGAAAAGGAAAACAAGCGACTACTCCCCAGCCGCGCCAAGGCATTTCTCAGCTCAGGTTGGAAAATCACGATCAAACCAAAGGCCATCAGCGCCAGCACCTTGTAGAGCAACCACCAGATCACCTTCAGATCTAACAATAGCGAAACCGAAGACAGCACCATCAGCAACAGCGCCAAGCCCAGAAGAATCCTTGCCCCGCGTGTTTTTCTGAAGACACGGTAGATCTGGTAGAGTCCAATCCACAGGATCAAAATCTCCACACCTGCCGTCCAATTTTCACTGAGAAATTCCACTTGCGGGAAAGAACATAACCACAAACCCTGAAACAGGAAACCCAATACTTCTAAAACCCTTGCGCCATCGCTTGCCAGAGTTTATGCCTCCACTCCGCAACGTTCGACCCGTTCCACGCCCATGAGTGAAAATTCCACCTACGCCGAAATCACCGAGGCCATCCGCGCCCACGACTCCTTCATCCTCCTCAGCCACATTCGCCCCGACGGCGATGCCATCGGCTCCCAGCTCGCACTCGGCCACGCCCTCGAGGCCATGGGTAAAACCGTGCACTACATCAATGAGGACGGCCTGCCTGACAACTTGAGCTTCATGGCGGAAAGCCAACGCATCCAAACACCGCCGGCAGAACCGCTCGATGTCCAGGTCTGCATCGCTCTCGACTGCGCCACCAAACCACGCCTCGGCGAGAATGCCCTGCACGCCGCTTCCAAAGCCAAGCTCTGGATCAACATCGATCACCATATTTCCAACCCGGCCTACGGCGATCTAAATCACATCGACTCCACTTCGCCTGCCACCGGCCAGATTCTCTACCAACTGATCAAGAGCGCCGACATGCCGCTGCCGGATGCCACCCGCGATGCCATCTACGTCGCCGTTTCCACCGACACCGGCTCGTTCCAATATTCCAACACCACCGCAGCCACCTACGAAATGGCGGCCGACCTGGTCCGCCGCGGTCTCGACGTCGGCACCATCAACGCCCAGATTTACGACAGCAACCCTTACCGCAAAATCGAACTGCTGCGTTCACTGCTGAACACCCTGCAGTTAGAAAACGACGGCAAGGTCGCCCACTGGGAGCTGCCTTACTCGGTGAAGGAAGAATACAATCTCAAACCAGAGGACTCCGAGGACCAGATCGATCTGATTCGCGGTATCGATGGAGTCGTTGCCGCTGCCTTCTTCGAGGAGCTCGAAGACGGTAAGATCCGCGTATCGCTGCGCGCGAAAGACGATACCTTCAACGCCTGTGAGACCGCCCAGCTCTTTGGTGGCGGCGGTCACGCCCGCGCCGCCGGCATCCGCATGGCCGGCCCCATCAGCGACGCCCGCGAAAAAGTGCTCGCTGCGATTTCCAACGCTATTTCCTAATGTCCCAGAATCCACTCATCACCGATGCGCCTTGCGGTGTCTTGCTCATCGACAAGGAGCCTGACATGACCTCGCACGATGCCGTCGCGATCTGTCGCCGACAGCTCAAGTTTAAAAAAATCGGCCACTGCGGCACCCTCGACCCCATGGCCACCGGACTGCTGATGTTAGTCATCGGCAAGGCCACGAAGATTCAGGACCTGCTGATGTCCGAGGACAAGGAATACACCGGCACCATGACTCTGGGCATCACCACCGGCTCCCAGGACAAGGAAAGCGACATTGTCGAAGAGAAGGAAGTGCCACCTTTCACGGACGAGGAAATCGACGCCGCCTTCAAAAAATACGTCGGCCCCTTCGAGCAGACGCCCCCCATGGTCTCCGCGATTAAAAAGAACGGCGTGCCCCTCTACAAACTCGCCCGCAAAGGCATCGAGGTGGAACGCAAGGCCCGCGCGGTTTACGTCACCGACTACGAAATCACTCGCACCGCCGTGCCGGAAGTCGATTTCAAAGTGAACTGCTCAAAAGGCTTCTACGTCCGCACTTACGCCCACGACATCGGCCAGGACCTCGGTTGCGGCGCCCACCTCTCCGCACTCCGCCGCACCCGCTCCGGCAAGTTCACCGTCGACCGCGCCATGACTGCCGCCGACCTGAAAACAGCCACCGCCGAAGACATCAAAAACTCCCTCATTTCCCTCGCCGAAATTTCCCTCATGAGAGGTGCCTAGCACCACTCGAACTGAATACAGAATAATTCTAACTGAATACTTCCACCATGGACTACAGCACTCTCATCGAACAACGCCGCGAACGCTTCGCGGAGGTCGAACAGCTCATCACCGATCCAGACCTCTTCTCCGATCCCAAACGCGGCAAGTCCGTGATGAGTGAACACGCTCGTCTCAAGGACCTGCTGGCCATGTGGGATGAACTGGAATCGGCCAAAACCAACCTCGAGGAAAACCGCGAGCTCGCCAAAGAGGAGGACCCGGAAATGGCTGAGATGGCCGAAATGGAAATCCCCGAACTGGAAAAAAAGATCGAAACACTCTCGGAGCAGCTGCAATACGCCCTGCTGCCACGTGATGAAGCCGAGGACCGCGATGCCTTGTTAGAAATCCGCTCCGGCGCCGGCGGCGACGAAGCAGCCATCTTTGCCGGGGAAGTGATGCGTATGTATCAGCGCTACGCCGAGCAGCGCAGCTGGAAATACGAAGTCATCGATGCCATGCCGTCCGAAGCCGGTGGCTTCTCCAAAGCTGTGATGAAAATCACCGGGGAAGAGGTGTTCCGTTACTTGAAATACGAGTCCGGCGTGCACCGCGTCCAGCGAGTTCCCGCCACCGAGACCCAAGGCCGCATTCACACCTCCACCTGCACCGTGGCCGTCATGCCCGAGGCCGAAGACGTCGATGTGGAACTGAAAATGGAAGAGCTTGAGATCAAAGCCACCCGCTCCGGCGGCCCCGGCGGTCAGCACGTCAACACCACCGACTCCGCGGTCCAGATTACCCACCTTCCCACCGGCATCCAGGTGAAGTGTCAGGACGGTCGCTCCCAGACTCAGAACAAAGAGAAAGCCTTGGAAATTATCCGCGCCAAGCTGTTCGAGGAAAAGCAGCGCAAGCAAGCCGAGGAATACTCCGCTCAGCGCCGCTCATTGATCGGATCCGGTGATCGCTCGGAGAAAATCCGCACCTACAACTTCCCCCAATCGCGCATCACCGATCACCGCATCGGCTTCACCACCCACAATATGGACGGCATCTTCGATGGCGACCTGTTCGAACTCACCGAGGCGCTGCAAAAAGTGGAGATGGCACAGAAACTCGAAGACGCAGGAATGTAGTCCAGCCAGCCCACGTGACAACGAGAGTCGGCGTGGGCAGCAGATGCCCCAAAAGGGAATAAACAGAGAACTCGGATGAGGTAATGACAATGCGTTCCCATCGTCTAGGTTAACTTGGACTATGATCTATCTTCACCTTAAAGAAGCCACAATGCTTGAGGCTGGGATGATCTTGTGAACAACGGTTAGATACAACTTGCCACCAACCCATTACGCCCTCGAACTCCAAATTTTCGGTAGATCGAGTTAATGTATTGGATCGCTGTGCTTACTTCCACATTCATCTCCATGGCGATTTCCTTGTGGGTAAAATCGGTGAACAGTAAGGAGAACGCCTCCATTTCCCTAGGGGACAAAGGAGCCCTTGCCGGAGGAATCAATCCTCGTTCAAGTAACAGCTTCTGATGGAGGTTTACAGAACCCAAAATAGCCAAGCGTGCCAATCCGCGCTCCCGCTCACTGAAGGGATCCTGATCAGGGGCCCGATCAATTAAAAAATAGGACTCAACCTCAGGAGTGACCGTGTAGACTGCGTGCATGCGCTCCTTAATTCCGAGGATCGGCACATAGTAGCACTTGGTTTTCCAAAAACGCTCGTGTTCGTCATCCGAGATCACATCTTGCCGAAGTTGCACCCGATGTTTTCCCGCCGTCCTGACAATGTTGATCGTGTCCGCGCCGGGTCCGTATTTTTTGGCATATTCGAAATAGACCGATTGGCCGTGAGCCAGATCCAACACAGGTGCAAAATCAATCAAATCCATGCACCACCAGCCATCGAAGATCCGGGTCGAAAATACATCACTCGGTGCTTTCCCATGAATGGCTGCCAGCCACACGACATTCTTGGCATCCAATAAGTCCGCCAGCATCACCGTGTATCTTCGCAAAATTTCCCTCACATTAGTCAGCCGTGCCTCAGCGGCCACACGCCAAAGATCATGAAGGTGGTTCTGTTCCTCTTGCGTCAGTTCTGTGAGTTCTTGTAATACCATGTTTGTTTCATGTGCAGGTCGACGGGAGTGTTAGACTTCCTTATCCCCTAACACATTAAAATCTCCTGACCACAAAATATGTTAGAAAACCTCGCTCTCATCTATTTACAGAATCCAACGAAGCATAGTTATAGAAGCGTGCCCATCTGACGAATAGGCATCCAATGCTATGCACAAAAACAGACACATGCAGCCAAACCACTCAATCGTCCAGCTGACTTCATTCCTATAAGGGATGGCCCATCACAGGCAGTCCATGTTCACTCAATCAGTCCCAACCGCACCACCATCGATATTTTAGAAACCTAGGACTGTTGAGCAATTCACATCCTTCTGAATCTCCTCTGAAGGGGCGTTTGCATCAATCTTGCAGCTTCCGAGATCAATGAACCGAGACGATCTCATCTAACGATTTCTTAGTTATCTCAGGCACCGTGCAGCCCTCCGCCGGATAGCCAACTACGAGTAACAGGAACGGCTTCTCTGAAGCGGGACGCTGCAAAACTTGATTGAGGAAATGCATGGGGCTCGGCGTGTGCGTGAGGCTGGCCAGTCCGGCATGGTGCAGAGCGGTGATCAGAAAACCGCAGGCTAAACCGACCGACTCCTTCGGGTAATACGTTTTCCCCTCCTTGCCCTCCTCATCCACCACACGCGACTTCTGAAAGACCGCGATCAGAGCGGGGGCACGTTCCAGAAATGGCTTGTTCGCATCCGTGCCCAGATGATCCAGCGCATCCAGCCACTCCTGCGGCGCGCGTGATTGATAGAACTCCCTCTCCTCAGCTTCCGCCGCCTCACGGATCTTCCGCTTTACCTCGGCACTTTTCACCACGGCAAAATGCCAGGCCTGCTGGTTCGCCCCATTCGGAGCCCTGCCAGCCACCTCAATACAATGTTCGAGCACCCCGTCGGGAATGGGATCCTCAGAGAAATCACGCACCGACCGCCGCGGCTTCATCAGTTCAAAAAACGACCGCGCCCGCTCCTGCATTTCATCCGCAGGAAGACGCTCAAAGTTCAAAGGTTGCCTATTTTCCATGATCTCGATTGGGTAAGAAATAGAACGTGTCAGATCAAATCCATCCGACAAGTGCCATCAGAATTTTTCTAGATCGTTAATACCACATGTCTCGACCTGCCCAGATGACACATCACCCAATTGATGTCATTTTGACACCCGCCCTCATCACAGGTCATCGTCCGTCGGAAGCTTACCGAGTAGGCTGACAAACAGCCGAACACTGCTGTTTCACTCGTAATTTGGCACAGCTTTGCAAAACCAGCTATCTGGCAGTCCATCACAGATGGTCAAGAAGACGCCCCCACGCAGAACCGTTTCAACTGAGTGTTATTTCTCATGTTCGCTTTTATACTGTTAGGTTGAATAGTTAGGATGCAACGATGACTCTCGGGCAAGATGACTAAACAAACACTTCGTTGGGGCCTTCTTGCCTGCGGCAATATTGCCCATAAATTTGCAGCCGCGGTGAATGAAACCGAGAACAATGTAATCCATGCGGTGGCAGCACGTGATGAGGATTCGGCAAAAGCCTTTGCCGCTCAACACGGCGCGCTGCACGCCTATGGGAACTACGCAGACATGCTGGCGGATCCGGAAGTGGACGCGGTTTATATTTCCACCGTTCACCCACTGCACTTCGAGTGGATCTCTCGCAGTCTGATGGCGGGGAAACATGTGCTCTGCGAAAAGCCGATGACCATGAACCTGCGCCAGGCGAAACTCGCGCAGAAGTTGGCCAAGGACAACGGCCGCATCCTACGCGAGGCTTTCATGTATCGCCATCATCCCCAGACCCAGAAAGTGGCCGATCTGGTAAGCTCCGGTGTGATCGGAAAAGTCCGCTTCATTGAGGCTGATTTTTGTTACAACAGCAGCCCAGATCCGGTGCATCGATTGATCAATAACAGCCTGGGCGGCGGCGGCATTTTGGACGTCGGGTGTTACACCATGTCGTTTGCCCGTCTGATCGCCGGACGCGCAGTCGGCCGACTCTTCTCGGAACCGCTCGAATTGAGCGCCATGGGCCAGCTGGATCGTCAATCCAAGATCGATCTGTGCACCACCGCGACTCTGCGCTTCGAAGGCGACATCCTCGCCCGCCTGAGCTGTGCCATCAACATGAACATGGATATGAAAGCTGCCATCTACGGTGACAAGGGCCGGATCACTGTCCAGAAACCTTGGTTCTGCAATGACGAGATTCAGGTGCAGCTGGACGGCATTGACGAAGTGGAGGTGATCGAAGCGGAAACAACGCCACCGCTCTACACCCACGAGATTGTTAGTTTTGCGGCTGAACTTCGTGGCCACCCGCTCGACCAACACGCCGTTGGCATGCGCCTGGACGACACCATCGGTAACATGAAAGCCCTCGATCTATGGCGCGCTGAGATCGGCCTGGCCTACGAAGCGGATGCGCTGCGTTGATGGGTGCAACGGTAGGCATTTCCAACAACAAGCGCCTCTTCGAAGTCACCCCCAAAGGTGAAATGGTCCTCAAGCAGTGTCACTGCCTACTAACAGAAATTCGATAGAAGCATTTGGTATCTGAGGGATCAACAGGGAAGTTGAATGTGATGACTCCACCATTTCCAAGGATCGGATCACCGATATCGACCCAATTTCCCATTGTAAGATCTTTTTTCTCTTGTCCTTGGTAGAGGTGTCCTGGTTTTGAATTCAGCAGTTGAATACCTACATTGTCTCCAGCCAAGTTCATGCTGGGAAGTTGGAAATCGAGGTCTTCGATCACAAGCGGATCGGAGGGCACGGCGACGACTTCGCCAGACGCATCGCTTTCTTCGCCATCAGCATACCTGGCAACAATGACGTAGTAATAGGTGCTACCTGGATTCAGACCGGTGTCGGTATAAGTTGTTCCTGTGATGGTGTCATCGATGATGCTGTAGGAACCTCCCTGAGTCGTAGAGCGCTTGACGGTGTAGCCAATAGCACCCGGAACGGCATTCCATGTAAGTGTAATCTCAGTGCCGCTAATAGGAGTCTCCGCTATTGATGTAGGTGTTTGTGTTTGTATGAGTTCGAACCAGTTCAGATTGAACATGGCACCAGTGCCTGACTCGTTAGACTTCGCCTCAACATAGACCAGGTAAAGATCGTGAGTCCCGGATGTCGGCTCGAGAGGTGTTTCAATCGTGCTCCAATTCTGCCAATCGCCAGTTTCTGGAACTGCTGTCTTGCCAATACGCAGGCCTGTTGGGCTGCCGGTGCGGATTTCAATGACGCCATCAGGACGCCCTTCTGGACGGGAGATACGTAGGCGGATGTCCGTGGCATGGCTCAGATCGATGTCGTCGTAGCGAGTCCAATTTCCCTCGTTGATATTGGATAGATTCAGTCCGCCACCAACGTCTGTGCAGGACTCGGTGCTATGTGCAGCCGGATTGCTGCCATCAAAGTTCTCCGCTTCGATATGTGCGTAGGGCACGGACTCCGGCTCTAATAAAATCTCATAGCAGTAGGCTGAATTGTCCTGAATGGTAACATAAGCGTAGCTGTCGGTATGTGTTGCGATCGTTCCCGTCTCCCCTTCAACAGGCAAACCATCGAACTGACTCCAGCGCGTGAATTTAATCGGTTCGTCACTAATTGTTCTGCCAGAAGGAACGATGGTCACCGGATGATCTGTGTCAGAGTGGTTGAGAACCCAGACCGTCATCAAGTTGCCACGAATCAGTGCCGACACGGCTGAGTCTGCATCGGCTTGATCCGGGTCAGAGTCCCAATAATCCTTGAACACACCAGGTTCATTGACATCCAGGGCAAAGCCTCGGTTCGATGTGTTGGTCAGCTTCTTAAACATGTAGTATTTAACGCTACGCTTGTTGTTGACGATGTAGCAGTGCCCCTGATTACTGAAGCCGATGGCCAGCCAGCCATTGAGCCCGGAGAACCCCGCATTGATGCATTCCATCATGTAGGCGAATGTCAGGACTTCGTCGGCGTCAGAGGTGCTCTTCCAGCCGTGGACTTCGGTATTCCAGATCTCGGGAACTGGCTCTGACTTTCCATCATACATTTCGTGGACTCGGTCTGCGAAGCTTTGTGCCGATCCTCCTTTGTCGGTGTTGTGACATGATGCAATGGAGAGGGCTTCTCTGTAGCTGCCATATTGAACACCACTCATCCACGATCTCCCCTGAGAGTAACTCCATGCCGAGGGGCCAACGAATTGGGGGATGTCATCGGCAGTGAGCGTCACAGTAGGATAATCGGGGTGGATCACAGGCTTGGTGCCATCCAGATAGTCGTCGAAAAGGGCTTTAATATCCCTGACATCTTGAGCATTCAGGTAGTTCCACTCGTTCGTCAAGTCCATGTAGGAAATCTTGAACCCGTGATGCTTCATCAGAATCAAGTAGCGGAGTAGATATTCCGAACATTTGACCTCGTCGAAACTGTAGTTGCTATTACTACCGCTGCTGCCAGTGATCCACTGAGGGTAGGGTTGCCAAGCGACGTTGTTAACGGCTTCATCTAACGGGCGTGGGCTGGCGAAGAATTTGATGTCTGGATTTGCAGCCTGCATGTCCTGCATCATGGGGATGATCCGGTCGTTATTGGTGCTGCCGCCTTCATTGTCGTCATTGTCCCAGTAAGCGTCTTCCTGCAATACGCCTTCGGTCAGTTCATATTTGGAGTTGATCGCCACGCGAACGTAATCGACATCGCAATCATCGACCGACCATGCCGCAAATTTGTCTCTGACAGATGAACTGCCCTGCCAGAACCAGAGGCGCTCGTAGTCAATGCCGTAGCGCATCTGCTGTTTCCGGGTATTGCCTACAGTCAGAATCAGCCCCGAAGGCGTGCCATTGGCTGTCACGCGCAACACGCCATTGCTGCCTGAGTTATCCACACTGAAAGACCAGATGCTGGTATCGACTCCGGGAGCGAAGGCCAGGCCGTTGTCGGTGATATCCCCGTTCTCAACTTCCATGACAATCCAAGTGCCCCCGCTTTCTCCCGTGTCGTAGTAGTCGACATCGAGTAACGCGCCGCTCTCGAAGGTTGCATAGGTTCCATTGGTGCCTTCTACGTCGTCGATGAAGATCTTGGTAACACCCTGAGAGTCGATTCCCACCTTAAGCGTAGAGTCTGCGTGCTGTGTCCACGAGCCATCGCCAGTCCCGTGGGAGCCAATGCCGATTTCACTGCTTGCAGACCCGAGCACCGTGAAGGTGCCTGTCCCAGCTTCGGACTCGTGTCCGAGTTTGACGCCTCTGCGGGTTCGCAGGGAACCACTGCTAATCTCAAGGGTGCCTGTGCCACCAGCGCTTGAGTCGTGATTCCCGCCAAGATAGATGGAGTATGCCGTCTGGCCCAAGCTTCTGACAACCTCTAGATCGCCACCTGAGAGGTAATAAAAACCGGTTTCTCCCTGGAAGCTCCCAATCTCAAGTTCGTTGATCTGTGCCGTGCCTCCGACATGGTAGAGTGAGCTAGCCACGCGGCTGTCCCAGTTGGATTGTGCGTATGCTCTGAATAGCCCACCTGAAATCGTCAACGTGCCGCCATTCAAATATAATGCGTTCAAGTTTACCGCATTGTCTTCGTTGTAAACGACGTTTCCAGAATTGATGATCGCGCGGTCGCGCTGCGTGTAGGGGCCGGTAGCGTTGTCCCAGTTTAAACCATTATCCCAGTCGCTACTTTCGGAGCCAACCCAGACGACCTCTTCGTTTGCGGGAGTGGCAGTCGATGTGACGGTAAGGGTGCCGTTGGCGCCGGTGTTATCGATACTGAAAGACCAGATACTGGTATCCACTCCTGCAGCAAAAGCCAAACCGTTGTCGATGATGTCGCCGTTTTCGACTTCCATGACCGTCCACGTGCCTGCGTTGCCACCATTATTGTAGTAGCTGACATCGAGCAGTGCACCGCTTTCAAAAGTGGCGGAAGTTCCCGTTGTATCGCCAGCGCTATCGTGGAGGAAAATAGGGGTCAGCCCATTGGCATCGATGCCTACCTTGAGCACAGACCCTGAGTTTTGTGTCCAACCTCCGTCGTTATCGCCAGTCCGAGCTCCGATGCCGATTTCAGAACTACCTGCACCCAGCACCGAGAAGGTGCCCGTGCCGGACTGAGTTGCATGCCCAAGTTTCACCCCGTGCCGAGTCTGCAGGGATCCTCCGCTAATTTCAAAGAGACCAGTGCCGCCGTTGTTGTTGTCGTGATCAGCCGCTAGGTAGAGGGAGTAGCCCCCAAGACCGCGGGCAACGATGAACTCCCCTCCGTTGACATGGATGGAGCCGTGATTTCCGGTCGATCGACCTCCCACCTCCACTTCGTTGATCTCCACCGTTCCTCCACTGAGGTAAAGGGGGCTGTCTACCAAGCTGTGCGAAGTGGTGCCGAAAGTCGATTTGAACAGGCCGCTTGAAATTGTCATAGTGCCGCCAAGCAGGTGCAGTGCCCTCAAATTTGGACCAGATGCCGTGGTGTAAACGACCGTGCCAGAATTGATAACGGCATGATCACCAGCCGTGACAGGTCCGGCATTGTTGTCCCAGTTCGAGCCATCGTTCCAGTCGCTGCTTGTTGTCCCCGTCCAGTTGATGAACCCCGCCGTGGGCGCAGCTGCCGTTGAGGTGACGGTCAAAAGGCCGTTGGGGCCTGAGTTATCGACGTTAAAAGACCAGATGCCTGTATCCACGCCGGGAGCGAAGGCCAGGCCGTTGTCCGTGATATCACCGTTCTCGACTTCCATCACGGTCCAGGTGCCAGGACCTCCGGAATTGTAGTAACCGACGTCGAGTAGCGCACCGCTCTCGAAAGTCGCGTAGGTGCTGTTCGTGCCTTGCGCGTCGTCGATGAAAATGGGAGTCAGCCCGAGGCGATCGATGCTGACCTTGAGTGTCGAGCCGGCGTGTTGTTCCCAGCCACCATTCCCCGTGCTACTGGTGCCGATGCCGATCTGACTGGCCTGTGAGCCGATGACCTCGAAAGTGCCAATTCCCGCCACGCTGGCATCTCCCAGCTTGACCCCTCGGCGAGTGATCATCGATCCAGCGACCACTTGAAACGTGGCGGTCCCACCGGCATCTGAGACGCGGTTGGTGCCAAGATAGAGGGAAAAGCCGTTCACTTCCCTAGCGAGATCGAGATCACCACCGTTCAGTTGATAGATTCCGTTGTAGCCCGTGGCACTGCCCATTTCGAGTCTGTTTAAAATGACATTGCCACCGGTATGGACAAAGGTTCCATTCATCAGACAATCTGACCATTGCGCGCTGGAAGTTACTGTGAATTCACCTCCAGAGACCGTCATGGCGGCATCATCAAATAGACGGAGTGATCTGAAATTGGGGCTGGTTCCTGTGCTGTAATCCACCGTTCCTAGATCCATATAGATGGTATCTCCTGCTGCCGGAGTGAGATTGCTGTCCCAGTTCAACCCGATGTCCCAATCACTGTTGACATCACCGAACAATGTAACGGTGGCTGCGTAGCTCGCCATCGAGAGCGAGGCAGAGACAAGAAGGGTCATGCACTTCTTTGAAAATCGAATCAAGTGCTGAGGGGGTTTGGATAACATCATAAATTAATTGGGGAGGAGGGCGTGTGGGGTCAGTTGAATCCGTGTGCACTGACATCAGCTGAGAATGCATGCACTATCAGGGTTCCCCCTTGTGGCTTCGCTGGAAAGGTTCAGGGTGAATAGGCCTTGATGCCTAGCTTCTGGAACAGCTTTTCCGGAGGTATCGTGTGAAGTTCCCATCCGACACTGACCTGTGCGTATAGACCCGCAGTGCGGTTTTTTTGTGCTGAATCAAAGGGTGCGTAAAGTCCACCTCGCTCAGCTGAGCGATTTTTTCATCATCAGCCATACATCCTTATCCAGATTTAGTGCAAATCTGCCGGTATTTGATGATCTTTTTTCATCATCAGATCACAGGAGCTTGCTCAAATTCCCTTCACTAAGAAAATGAAGATGCGAGCCAACGAACGCCGCAAACTCAACCAACACCGTTGCCGCAACGATAGTTGGTGTTGCCGTTGCCCCCGCTACGAATGCCACCAAATTACAGGATAGCAGAAATCAGTGACCTCATCGCCGGGCACAAGCTCACCAAGGATCAGGAAGATTACCTCACCACCCTTGCTGAGCTCACATCCATCTACGAGGAAAACAACGTCCCTCATTTCCCCCAGCTCGAACCTCACGAAACCATCGCCGATAACATCGTTCACTGGGCCACTCTACGCGTCCCCCAACTACCATATAGATGAATGCCTCATTTCTTTGACTGACCCCGTTTACGTTAGATCTATGGCGAGCAGAAATCGGTCTGGCCTACGTGGCTGATGCGGTGCGTTAATGGGAAGACCTATTGAGAACTTTAACAACACCTCGATTTTTATTTGCATAATACAATAAATACCGTATTAGTTGCACTATACAACTTAATAAACTCAATGATCATCAACCAACATGACAGCCCCGGCTTCGCCATTGGCCGCACGAATTACCTGTTTCGACTACGTATCATCGAAGCTCTTCGCCTGTCGAAATCTCAGCTGAATCCCGAGGAGGCCTGGATTCTGATGGTGCTGAAAGAAGCAGACCGACCGCTCCCCGGCTCCGAATTTAACGACTTCATGATGCGTGATGCTTCAACTCTGACCCGACAACTCAACGGCCTCGCCGGCAAAGGCATGATCGAGCGCCAGCGTGACCCGAACGATGGCCGAGCCGTAACTATTCACCTCACTCGGCAAGGTAAAGCCGAGCTGAAAAAGCTCGAACCCCACGCCGCTGACATCCGCACCCGCGCCGCCGCTGGAATCGACCCCAATGACTACGCCGTGATGATCGATTGCCTAATGAAAATTCAAAAAAACCTCGCCTCACCAGCTAAGAAAAAAAACGGCACAAAAACCAATTAATATCATGATCACTAATAACCCATCCACCACCAAAACTAAAGTTGCCGTAGTAGGAGCCACCGGCCAGTTCGGTCATCCCTTGACACTCAACCTTGCCTCCGAAGGGGCTGATGTGCTCGCCATTTCACGTGCTCCATCCGAGCGCAATCAGGCCAGACTCGCCGAGCTTGAGAAAGTCGGATGCCATCTCGGTTTTTGCGCCGACCCTTCTGAAGAAAATGCCCTGACGAGTTTGTTAGAAGGCTGCGACACCGTGGTCATGGTCACTCAGGCCAGTCCGGAGAGTCTCGCCTCAATTGACCCGCATTACCTGAACGCTGCCAAACGTGCCGGTGTCCGCAAATTTGTTCCCAATGAATTCGGCTGCCACACTCTAGGCATAGAACGCGGTATTAGTGCGCTATTTGATGCCAAAAAGGACATGCACGAGCGCATTGACGCCGCCGGTCTAGAGAAAACCCTGATCTACCCAGGCCTCAATTTCGATTACTGCCTGCCGAACTTGCGCCTGTTCCACCAGGTCACCACCTTCGCCGATCTTGATCAGCTGCTGACAACCCATCACATCGATGACATCGGGGTGATTGCCGCTCGTGCCATCCTGGACCCACGCACCACCGGCAAAGCCGTCCAGCTCTATACCAATCGACTCAGCCAGCGAGAAATGCTCGCACTGTTAGATCAAAGTTGGCCCGACAAAGACTTTCCCATCAAGCACGTCAGCCGCGAGTCCATTCTCGACGATATGAAAAATGCCACCGACGAAGTCACCGCCAAGGCCGGTGTCGAGACCGATCTCGAACGCGCTCAGATCAACTACGTTTGTTACATCACCGGCGCAGTGACCAATATCGACTATCCAAACACACTCAACGCCGCCGAGCTCTACCCTGACTTCGTTTACAAAACCCCAGCGGAAATGCTCGCCGACGAAGCCTTCGTTTTCGGAACCTAAATCTCCCTAACACACCGCCACTCAAAACCCAAAACAGCCATGAAAACTAGAACCACATCCCTTCGACTCGCCGGCGTTTCCCTGCTAACGCTGACTCTCACATCCATCGTCAGTGCCAAGGAATTCCCCTACGGAAAAAACCACGACTACCCTACGTTCAAAGCCCTTGATCTCGATAAAGACGGACAAGTCACCGTCAGCGAAATCGATAAAGCTGCTACATCTTTACTCACACTCGATAGCAACTCAGACGGAAAACTCAGCCCGGAAGAGCTCGGTGGAACTGGTCCGTTCTTCGGATACCTCCGCATGCAAACCACCATCCGCGTCCTCGATCGCGATGGCGACACAGCGCTTTCAAAAGCCGAAATCGCCAACGCTCCCACTCAGCTCAAGCGCCTTGCAGCCAAAGGAAACGCCGACGGCATCCTCAGCAAATTCGAAGCCTACGATAACCGCATCAACCTCGGTGGCGGTCAAACCAAAGCCAATCCTGAAGAAGGCGTCGGCCCGATGCTCGAATACATCATCAACTACCCACGTAATTCCAAAGTCATCGCCCCGGGTAGCGATCCACGTGCCTACCAAGGCTATTTCCTCTACACCGAATCCGGCGCATCATCCGATGTGCAGGTCAACACCGGCACCTACCTGTTAGACCCCAACGGCAAAAAAGTCCACGAGTGGAAAACCGACCGCTACTCGCCAGAAGGCAGCGCCGCCTATCTACTCCCCAACGGCAACCTCGTCCGTAACGTCGCTCCCTCCGACTGGTTAGATATCGAGGACTTCAGCGTAGGTGCCCACGGCATGGTCGAAATCCTCGACTGGGACGGCAAGGTTCTCTGGGAATACAAACGCCACAAGAAAGGTAGTTACGTATTACACCACGACATCGAACCACTCGCGAACGGCAACATCCTCGTCATTTCATACGAAGCAAAAACGCCCAAAGAAGTAGCCGCACTCGGAGGAAAAAAAGCCACCGCCATCCGCTGGTTTGAAAAAATTCTCGAGATCAAACCCAACCTCAAAGACGGCAGCACAGAAATCGTCTGGGAATGGGACGTCACAGATCACCTCATCCAGGACGAACACAAAGAGCTAGCCAACTATGGCGATCCAGCCGCTCATCCAGAGCTTCTCGACATCAACTTCATCCCTGCTGGAAACCGACAAGTTCACTTCAACTCGATCGACTACCACGCTGGCCGCGATCAAATTTTAATCAGCTCGATGAACTACGGTGAAGTTTACGTCATCGATCGAAAGACTGGAAAAATCATCTACCGCTGGGGCAATCCAGCCGCCTACGGCATGGGCACCAAAGCGGACAAGATACTTGCTGTCCAACACGATGCTCGCTGGATGGACGACGACACTCTGCCACACACTGGCGACTTCACCGTACACAACAACCGTGCTGGAAAGATCCCCGGCAAGGAAGGTCCCTTCGCCATGGGTGTCACCTACACATCTATTCTGGAAGTAAAACTCCCCTCTATGAAAGACCGTGCCTATCCACGCGAAAACGGCAAACCCTACACGGCCGAAATCACCTGGCAATACAAGCCGGATCCACTCGACTCTTGGTATTGCCCCTTCATGGGCGGCGCATCGCGTTTACCAAACGGAAACACCCTAGTCGTCAACTCCTACAACAAACGCATCTTCGAGGTCACCCCCAAAGGCGAAATGGTCCTCAACTTCCACATCCCAGGTCCAGGCCGCATATTCCGCATCTATAAAATCCCAGCCAGCCATCCGGCACTGAAGGGAAAACTGTAGCGAGTCCCCCGGTGAAGACGCCGTTGACATGGGCTTCAAGACACCAATGGAAACATGAAAGCGTTCGACTTATGGCGTGCAGAAATTGGGCTAGCTTATGAGGCGGGTGCGGTGTGTTGATGGGAGAGCGGACGGGAGCTTCAATAATACTTACTAACAGTTTCCGCATGCGTCATTTCTTTGACTGACTGCTTTCCATTGATTGGCAGCTGCGCGCGTCACACCCACGACCAAGAAACTGAATGCGTCATTTCTTTGACTGGCCCCATTTATTAGGCCGTATTAACCCTAACTTTCTACGAAAATTCAAGAAATCACCTTCGCTGTCTTAAAAGCATGTGGGTTTCTGGCAATAAAGTCATCGAGTAACACTGCCAAACCAGTAACTCCAAAATTGTGTTTTAGAGTAAATTCAGACAGTCCCATTCTCATTAGGCCTTCGGGAAGATGGTTTGTTATGAGATCAGGAAGTGTATATGCGTCAGCCTTTTCCCATAGTTTATCGATGGTCGCTGTCTTATATGCATTATCAAGGGTGAAGAAAACAACCCCTGCGAAAAGCTGATCAAGAAATAAAGATCCTACTGCCGGAGGCAAGTGTTCACTCTCCTCAATATCATCATAAACTCTTGCTTGGTGTGATGCTGAGCAACGTAATAGCCACAACCGCTGAATACGAACATCGTCGACCTCACCGGCATCGTCGAAGAGTGCCTGCAATCTAAACTTGATCAGGTCCTCCTTATTATTCCTAGCGTCCCCACAAATGAGACATTCCAAGGCTGAGAATTTGGAGAGAAATCCGATACCTGCTACGACTGACTCTGCACCATGGCGATACATGCGCATGGCATAAAGCAGGTTGGTTCTTAATTCAGTTTCGGGAGTAGATTCAACCTCAGCTACCACGTCAAAGTATTGAAGAATCTTTGTGAAAAGTAGCTCATTTCGCGCTTGCCACTGACCAGCTTTGTCAAAACCCTGATCTTGAACAGTTGTCCAGCCGCCTTGTTTATAAATGTATGCACGTGCCTCATTGGATTGGTTCTCAGACACAAGGACAAGGTCCGAATACTCAGGCGGCGAATCACAAATGAGGCAATACCCGTCTACTAAGCCGGAAACTTGCAGATGAGCAGCCCTCATGGCGCTCTTTGCATCATCACATTCCACACGAAATCCAAAGATGAAGATTGGCGTATCGTCATTCCTTTTTGTGAACGCTTTAAATGCCTGTGAATGAGTTTCGAGTATCTCAAGAACCTGTTCACCATTGCCATGTATCTTAGCTACAAAATAGTGCCCCCCGCTAATAAGCCTGTCCACAGGAAGCCCTTTTAAAAAAAAATAGACGTCATATTGCATAATTTATTCTCAGAAGTGAGCGAGTCAGAGATTGAGCTTTGCTTAATTGTCGATAGAGGGATGGGCAGGTGACTTTTAGAAGAACCATATCGCTGGATGGTGGTAGTTAAGAACCGTGTTCTCGGTTTTAAATTTCGGAAGTTCAGAACTGAGCTGTTCCTTGCGCTCTACTAATGTGGCACGAGTCATTCCTGACTCGGGAGAAAAAATAGATCATCTGGATCATGACGCGATGATCATCTCGTAACTACCCCTAACTAACAAGGGCTTAAAAATAATACCCCCAGCGAGAATCGAACTCACATCTAAGGTTTAGGAAACCCTTGTTCTATCCGTTGAACTATGGGGGCGTTGGGAAATTGATGGCTGATTGTGAAGCAGAGGTCAAGACGTGTTGCGGGTTTCCACCGGAAACCGATAGACCGAGTGGCCGATTGCTAGTTTGCAAAGATGCGCTCGGCGTATTCAGGGTGATCGATGAAGGGGTTTCGGTTTCCTTGGTAGTGGCGGTGGATCTTTTGGTTGCGCTGGCGTTCTTGGTCGCTGACTGGATCGGTGCGGTGCCATTGCAGGAGGGTGCTGAGTTTTCCTAACTGACGCTTTTTGAAATCGGGTGTGTTGCTGAGTTCGAGGTCGGTGGCGTTGGCCTCGCCGGCTTCGTAGCGGACGGCCATGTAGAAGAGGGCGCGGGCGATATCGCCTTTCACCTGATTCGGTGGCTCCCAGGAATCGGTGTCGTGGGAAAATGTCTGGCCGCCGAAGTCTTCGCCGTCGGTTTCATCGAAGTAGAGGTGGCCGCGCTGGCCGTTGATGCCTACATCGGAGGCGCGGATGTGGTGGAGGTCGGTGTTGGCAATGCTGGAGCGACCGATGCCGTAGGCGCGTGGCCAGAGATGCTCGCGGTTCCAGTCGCCTTGATTGCCGCCGTTCTTGGCATTGCTGCGGTGGCGCTGTTGGTAGATGAGCAACACATTGCCCTCGGCTCCAGCATCGAGATCACGCAGGGCTTCCCAGAGCTCGGAATACTTGAACACGCGCTGATGGCGGATACGTTGGTGCAGGGCTGTTTTGAGCTCCTGGCCGCTTAGGTGATCGAGACCTTGGTAGTAATCGTCTTGAGATGATGGCTCTGGCAACGGCTGTTTTTCAAGTTGCTCTTTGTAGGCTAACAGGTTCCGTTTTTTCAGAGTATCCTTGCCAACCAAGTAGCTGACCACGAGCAAAATCGCCATGATCAGGACGGCGTAGTGGATGGCCTTCATGGATGCTTCGCCTGAGCGAGGGTGAGGTGATGTTTGGCAGCGCGACCGCTGATCGATTCGTTTTCCACCAGCTCGGTGGCGATGGCTTTCACCGCCTGCCATGTGCCGGACTGGCTGAGCAGGTGCTGGGTTTTATCGAGCGTTTTGTGGATCAGTTTTTCCGCCTGGCGGGCGTTGCCGGATCTGGACATCGCCAGCTTCTCCACCATGCGCAGATCCTGTGACGCGCCATGGATATTGTATTTCCCTGATTTTCGACCTTCCGCCGCCATGCCGGCTAACAGGATGAGCATTTCGGCCTCCAGCTTATCCTGCACCTGCTTCGCCCTCCCCTTTTGCATCGTGCAGACGCCGAGCCGATTCTGCGATGGGATGATGCTGACTTTTTGCACAGATCTTCCCATGAGCAATGCCATCACGGCGTGGCCTGCTTCGTGGTAGGCGGTGAGTGTTTTCTGGTCCATGTAGGCTCTCGCAGATTGATCGCTGCGAGGTAGGCTAGCACACAGGCTTCGGCCCCTGCAAGACAAGGAAGAGCTACTTCAGACCTCAAAAAGACAATTCACCGCTAATATATGTCAAGGGGTCGCTATCCAACTTTCTGGAGATCGTTAGATTAAACAGGTCATGAAGCACTCATCCCATCTCGCACTGCTACTTAGCTGTGCTGCCACCACCCAGGTCTTCGCTCAGTCTGAAACACCATCAGCGGAAACCACGCTTGATCCCACCGTGGTCAATGCCGAGAGAGACAAAGACCTCTTGGTCGATCCACAGCTATCCCTCGGAGCCAAGCTGCCATTTTCCATCTTCGAAACACCACGTGCTGTGGAAACAATCACCCGTGAGCAGTTCACCCAGCGCGGCGCACAAACCTTGGCAGAAGCGACCAATTACACCGCAGGGGTTCAAGGCGACTACTACGGGCTGGATCTCCGACAAGACTTCGTGCGCGTTCGCGGCCTTACCTCGGAAACTTACCGCGACGGGCTGCAACACCAATTCAACTTCTACAACAACACTCCTCAAGAGGTTTACGGCATCGAACAGATCGATATCATCAAAGGACCGGCATCCATCTTATTCGGGCGTGGCTCGGTAGGTGGCACGGTTAACAGCACCTCCAAGCTCGCTGGGCCCGATGTTGAGAATGAAATCATGACCAGCTACGGCAGCAATGACCGCTTTCAGTTAGGGCTCGATTACAACACGGCACTGAACGCCGAAGAGACATTGTTCTTCCGCCTGGTGGGCTACTACCGTGAGTCTGATACCTATGTGGATCACGTCAGCGATAACGCCCGCTTCCTCATGCCCTCCATCACTTGGAAGCCTAACGATGACACAACTTTGAGCGTGCTGCTGAATTTCCAAGAAAACCAAGCCGGACCATCTCTCCAGTTTTACCCATATGATGCCACTCAAGTTCCTGGTTTTACATTGAAAAACAACGTCTACATCGGTGAACCCAGCGTTGATCGCTACGATACCGATCAGACTGGAGCTTCAGTCATCTTCGAGCATCGCTTCAATGACACCTTCAAGCTAAACTCCACACTTCGCTATGTGGAATCATCTGCGGATTACGCCGAACACACCATCGTGCCATCAGTGATTGCAGATGCTGCTGGACTCGGCTCCGACCCACTCGGCACAGGTGCATCCTACCACCGTCTGCTCTATGGTGCTCAGCACGAAACGGAAGCCTTCTCCGGCAACGCTGTGCTCACCGCGGACTTCGACACTGGTTCCGTGAAGCATAACCTACGCTTCGGCATCGACTTCGCCCTTGTCGACCGCGACCGTTACACGCTCCCAGCCAATGCAGCGCTCTTCGGCCTCAACTACACCTACGCGGGTGTGATTGACCTTACCGATCCTACCTACGGAGTTTTCGCCACATCACTGCCCGACCTCACCGATCTGGACTCCTACAGCGAAAAGCTCTTCGGAGTTTACCTCCACGACCGTGTGGAGTGGGAAAACTGGATCGTCTCCGGCGGACTCCGATTTGATGATTACACACTCGACAGCAATAAGTTTGCCTCCGATGTACAGCAGGAATGGTCCTATGATTTCGGCATCATGTATCAGTTCGAAAATGGAATTTCTCCCTACTACTCCTACTCTGAGTCTTTCGAACCTCAAGGCATCAACGACCTCACCGGCGAGCCACTCAAACCCAAGCTCGGTGAGCAACACGAGATCGGTATCAAATGGAAGCCTAACGATGACACACTCGTCGTGGCCTCGTATTTCCAAATTGAAGAAAGCAACCGCGTCTTCCGCCCAGACCCCTTCACTGTGGCTCAGTCCAGCAGCGTGGAAGTAGACGGTGCGGAACTGGCATTGCACCATCGTTATCAGGATCTCTACTTCCGAGCCTCCTACACCTACTTGGACACGGCTAACAACGACATCGACGGCGCCCCTGCTCTTGCCGGTGTGCCAGAACATTCCGCATCCGCCTGGGTAACCTATGACCCGAAATCAGGCCCGCTCGCCAAATTCCGCACCGGCCTTGGCGTGCGCTACACCGGCAGCAGTTCCGATGGCCGCGACTGGCTGACAACCGACTCCCACACGCTGGTCGATGCTATGATCGGCTACTCCTGGGAAAACGTCGACCTGAAGCTCAGTGTCACCAACTTGTTTGATAAGCAGTATGTCCAGACCATCGAAACTGGCGAGCAGCTTGGATTCCCTGTCTCCAGTGCTTTCCTCGGTCAAGACCGCTCGGTCAACCTTGAGATGACGATGAAGTTCTAGCCCCATGGCTCGACCTAACAAAAAACTATCCTTCAAGGGAGTGGCTTTCCACTCCCTTGTTGTTGTTATCACGCTGATCGCCGCTGAAGCGATTGGCATGCTGATTGTGCTACCACTGATGAAAAAGGACCCCGGCTACATCGTCATCGCCGGTCTCGGTGTCCTGCCCATCTGGGGCAGCCTGTTAGCGATTGTTTACACGGCCGATAAGCGGGTCAGAGCCATCCTAGCTCTTGTGACTCTTACCATCATCAGCGGACTGATCTTAGCCATCCAATGAACTCAAAAAAACGCAACCGCTTCTGGCAACTTCACTCACTGTTAGGGATTACCTTGGGTCTCCCGCTCTTCGTGATCTTCGTTGCAGGCACCTTGGCATTTTTTGAACCCCACGCGTTGAACTGGCTCCAGCCACAGTTCGATCGACTCTCCGCTGAGAAAAAAGCGCTGAACCCGGCGATCGATCAGCTGCTTCAGCAGCACCCGGAGACCGATGAGATCTCCGTTGTCTTCGCCTCCGAAGCACGACCTGTCACCGACATTTACCTGGAGGCAAACCACGAGGCCACGCACTACTGGCTCGATCCCGTCACCCACGAGGCCACCAGAGCCACGGAGCATGAGGCAGACATATTCCATTTCTTTGTGAACCTTCATTATTTTGAATTCATCCCTTACGGACGAGAAGCCACCGGAGTGATTGCCGCACTCTTTTTCACCATCATCCTCACCGGCGTAGTCTATCAGTGGAGAAGAATGAAGCAGGACGCGCATCCCAAAAACCTCTCATTACAGAACAAGAACCGATGGAAAAACATCCACCGTTTCACCTCCTTATTCACCCTTCCCTTCCAGATCGTTTACTCCGCCACTGGCGCGGCTCTCGCGCTTGGCCTTCTGCTCGCTGCTCCAGCCATCTACCTCTACTTCGACGGTAAATCGGAAGCACTCAATGAAGCGCTTTTCCCAGGACAAGTGATCACAGCAGCTCCCGTGAGTGAGACTCCACAGTTTCCTATCGATGAAGCTATCTCGGTAGCGCGCAGTGAGTGGCCAGCCGAAGTTACGCCCCTGCTCATGCAGATCCATTACCATGAAAAATCAGAGGCAGCCCCGGCGTCTAACACGATTATTCTTCACGGTAAGGAAAACGGCACCCACTTTGTAGGAACCCACCTTCTCACACTGGATGGTGATCTCAACGTCATCCACGATCAGACACCGACCTCACACCTCGGCCCCATGATGATCGAGGGGCTGGTGAACCTTCACTTTGCGAGTTTTAACAACCTTGTGATTAAGATCGTCTTCATTTTTGCCGGCCTAATCGTCTCGCTCTCCATCGCCGCTGGTGTGTTTATTTTCCTGCAGAGACGACTCCAAAACGTCTCGCAAAAAACACGCTCTACCAAGATCCTCACAATCCTCACTCACTGGTGCCTGGGAGGCCTCCCGCTAGCCATCGCGCTCTCGCTGCACACAGCTCAGTTCGCCCCGGACTTCCCTCTTCATGTCTTCTCCGCAGTGATGGCAGTAACCTTCATCACCAGCATCATCGTGAAGAAACCGCTGGCCTGTTATTCCCTGCTCAGTGCCGCGGCATACATCGCGCTCCCCATCACATTCGCCCTCGCCCACAAGCAGTCACCGCTCCAGTTCGGCTCCGAACACGCTACCATGGTGACTCTCTTCAACCTCTTTTTCGTGTTTACTGCCGCTGGTATTTATGGATTGAAGGTCAGTCTGAAGACGCTGGGAACTGCCGAAGAATCATCAGCCTAATCGAGAGATGCTCAAGATTAAGAGTCTATCAAAAACCTACTCCAATGGCATCCACGCGCTGCGTAACATCAGTCTGGAGCTGGAACCTGGAATCTTTGGACTCCTTGGTCCCAATGGCGCTGGGAAGTCTACCCTGATGCGGACGATTGCCACTTTGCAACTCCCTGATTCCGGGCAAATCCAGTTAGATGGCCTCGATTTTATCCAAGAGCCACGAAAAGCGCGCGAACGAATCGGCTACCTCCCTCAAGACTTTGGAGTCTACCCCCGTGTCACAGCACGCGAAATGCTCGACTACCTCGCAGCTTTGAAAGGCATTGGGCCATCGGCTGCACGCAGAGCCGAAGTGGCTCGACAGCTCGAAAAGGTCAACCTCACAGAGGCTGCCGACCAGCGACTAGACACCTATTCTGGTGGCATGAAGCAACGTTTTGGCATCGCGGCGGCACTTCAGGGAAAGCCTGAACTCGTCATCGTGGATGAACCCACTGCAGGACTGGACCCTTCCGAAAGGAGACGCTTCCAATTACTCCTTACCGAAGCGGCAAAAGATTGCATCCTGATTCTCTCGTCCCACATCGTCGAGGACATCGCCGGACTCTGTTCAAACATGGCAATCATGCATAAAGGCCAGCTTGTGCTGGAAGGCGATCCCAGCACACTCACCCACGAGCTGGAAGGCCAAGTATGGGAGTTCAGCACTTCGCTTGAAAAGCTCCCACATTTTCAGCAAAACCTCAGAGTGCTTTCCTGGTTACCCAAACAGGACGCCATCATCGTCCATGCCTGGACAGAACCGGGAGCCTATCAGCCCACTCCATCCTGTGTGGCAGTAGAGCCCACACTGGAGGATCTCTACGCGTTTCACACTCGCTAAGCCCCATGCCTCTTGCTTCCATCTTCAAGAATGAGTTCCGGCTTCAGCTACGCCGGCCTTATGTGTGGTTTTGCTTCATTAATTTCTTTTTGCTAGGACTTCTTGATACCATGCAAACTGGGTTGCAGAGCCAAGGCCATAGCTGGATCAATGGCGCGGCGATGATTTGCAACCGAGGCATCATCTACAGCCTCTTGGGCACTGTGGCTATCGCAGGAATCATACTGGAGCCATTCGTGCGCGATCGATTACACGGCACCAAGGAGCTCATTCTCACTACACCTACCAGCCGCTTCATACGCGGCCCCGTGCGCTTTTTCATTGCATGGATCATCGTCACTCTTGCCACGCTCCTTCTCATTCCCGGAATGATCCTTGGTGCCATGATGCCGGGCATCCCAGATGCTGCGGTAGGCCCTGTAGTTATCAGCCACTACTTAAAAACGGTCGGCTGGTTTTTACTCCCTAACTACTTTCTAGTCTCGGTGTTAATCTACTGGGTAGGGAATCGATTTGAAAACCGATCAATATGCTTTGGCACCGCAAGCGCGGCACTCGCGCTCTGGGTGACAACTCGACTGATGTTAGGTATCGATATTTTTCAAGAAGACACCTTTTCGCTCTACGCACTGCTCGACCCCTTCGGCAGCATTGCCACGTTCGAGTTCACTCGCGAACAAACAGTCGCACAAAGCAATATCCACTTCATTCCCTTCGCCAGTCTAGTTTTATACAATCGACTGATCTGGGTAGGGCTCGGCATACTGATCTTCGTAGGTGGCTCATTGGAGGTTCCTACTCGGCTTCGGTATAGGCAAAAAACAGGCAAGGTCGCTAAGGTCAGAGCTCCCTCTAAAGTAGAGGTTAGCTTGAGCGTAAAACAGCCCAGTCTCTTCGCTCAGTTCTGGCAAGACCTGCGTTGGAACCTCTGTCTAATGTATCGGCAACCTTCAACGCGAATCACTGTTGTGTTCGTCATGTTCACCCTTTGGTGGTCGGCTTCCAGTGCGGTAACGGTGCAGTATTCTCTACCGACCACCGATCTACTGATCCATAATACCAACTATTACTTTGATAAAATCCTCATCCTTGCTGTGTTCTGGCTCGCGGGCTCACTCGTCTGGCGTGATCGCAGTCTCAAGGTCGATGAAATCATCAATACCCAGCCGACCCACTCCTTTACCTCCTATCACTCCAAGACAGTCACACTCTTACTCGTCGTCATCTTTTTTTGGTGTGTGTCTATTGGAGTGAACATTCTCTATCAACTCAGCCACGGATACCACCGTCTAGAGCTTGGACTTTACTTCATCGACAGCTTTATTTTCAAAGCCCCCTACTATCTCTGGTTCGGCCTACTCGCGATCGCGCTACAGGTTGTGATCAGAAGCCGTTACCTCGCACTTGCTGCAGTCTTCAGCATCGCCTTAAGCTCCGTCCTGTTGGACGCCATGGGGATTCGCCACCCCATGTTCCACTTTGCACATGTCAGCCATGTTTGGTATTCTCTCATGGATGGCTATGGCCACTTTTGGGAAGCCCACTGGTGGATGCTCGCTTATTGGTCTCTGGGCTCTGTGAGTATCTGGCTGATCGGGCTTGGCGTCTACCGTCGAGGAAGCGTTATCCCGCCCCGTTGGGACAGTTTCTGGAGAACATTTCGCGGTCTTTATGCCCTCGCCTTGCCCTGCACGGTGGCGGCTTTCCTACTCGTAGGTTGTTTCATCCACCACTTATCTGTCGATAAGGGGAACTGGCCACCGGTCGATGAAGATCAAGTTAAAGCCAATATTGAGTTAGAATACGGTGCAGACTGGCGCAATCAGCTGCAGCCACGAATTACCGGTATTGAGGCCGTGTTGGATTTATTTCCACACGAGCGCCGTTATCAAATGCACGGCACATACACGTTAGAGAATCCTGGTGACACACCCATCGCCCAAGTTCTCATTCTATCGGCCTCCGGCTTGGTCATTGAAGACATTCGTTTTGCCCAGGGAGCCACACAGGTTGAAACTCGCCCCGAACTCAATGCACAAATCTGGAAGCTCAACGAACCATTACAAGCCGGCCAGAACACCACTGTGGCCTTCACTACTTCGCGCACTCCACCAGCGGGGATTTCTATTCACACCGATACCGATTCAGTCCCGGATGTCGCACCTAATGAAATGATCGAAAATGGCACCGCGATGCTCAACTTAGAGCTCATGCCAGTCATCGGCTACACGGACCGAGTGGAACACAAACCGGCATGGCAGCGGAAAAAATACGGACTCCCTCAGAAGTGGTCAGCACCATCCGGACAAGATTCACTGGCTCAAGGCCACGGAACTCTCCACCTCTCTTGGGTGCGCAAGCACCGAATGACCATACGCACTGCTGCCGACCAAACGGCGCTCTATGGTGGAACCCTGAAACGCAGATGGAAAGAACCTAACGGCCGCAATGCTTTCCTCTACGAAATGACCGGCAAATCACGCGGTTGGAGTGCCGTTGTCTCAGGGAAGTATGAACGTCGCATCTTCAAAAAAATGGGGCTTCCCGATGTGGAAATTTACTTTAACCCACAACACATCGCCTCGGTCGACACATTCGGGACGGAACTCCAAGCAGCGATCGAGCATTTCACCCAACGTTATGGACCCACTCCATTTGATACTTTCCGCCTCGCAGAGAACTCACTTCACTATGATGGCTTCGGCAGCCGTGGTGGACTAGCCTACTGCTCTGAGATCCTCGGCTGGAAGGCTGACCTCAAAAAAGGTGGCACTGAAGCTATCCGGCGCTACGCCGCTTTAATGGTCGCTCTCAGCTGGTGGGGCGATCAGATCATCCCTGCCAATATCAAGGGAGCCAAGGTCATCCACTCAGGATTACCCTACTGGACTGCAGCCCTCTATTTGCATCATCAAAGAAGTTCTCTAAGCGATCACACTATCCGCCGCCAAGAAATGATGGAAATGTTCAGAGTCCGCGGTGAAATGGTCGATCACGAAGTGCCTTTCATCACAGAGTTTAAAGATTCTACCATAATTCGAAAAAAAGGATCCACGCTTATCCTTTACCTGGCTGAACAATTAGGAGCTGAGCGGCTCGACCGTATTTTAGCTCAGTGGCTGGCGCGATGTAGATATCAAGCTGCACCTTATCCGACAGCTGCGGGGCTTTACAACCACCTCAAGAATCACACTCCGACCACACTGCATCCATTTCTCTCTGATTTCTTCGAGCACATTACAATTTGGCGAACGAGTATTGAGGCTGTGACTTGTCAAAAAACTCCAAATGGCCAGTGGAAATTACGATTCAAAGTCCAAGCCGAAAAATCTTATACCTCAGGCTGGGGCGATGAACATCCAGCGCCGTTTCAGACAAAAATTCAAATCGCGGCCTTCCGAGATCACACCATTGAGAAAAACGCAGAGATCCATAGCGAGTGGATTCTTCCTCAGGCCAAAACCCAATGGATCGAATGGACTCTTAATGAGAGGCCGAAACAGATTGGTTGCGACCCCTATTTATTGCTGCCCGATCCCAACCCTCAGGACAATACTATGCGGGTGAAATAATCACACCACCGGGCCCAAATTTTCCAGATGGATGACGGGTTCCTTTTTCTCATCGGACTTCTGCAAGTCCACAAGCAGGGTCAGCGACCAGTCGTTGCGTTCGTCCGGGTCGCAGAGGGTTTGGTTGATTCTCAGCTGGCGGGTATCGTCGAGAGTTTCGGTGTGGGTGTGCTTTTGGTTGCGGGCCTCCGGGTCGAGACGGATGAGTTGTCGACCATCGTAGTAGGCGTCTAACTGTTCATCGATGCGGGCAGCGGTCCACTCGTCGCTGGGTTCGAAAACGTCCATGAACCCGGCGATGTTATCGGCGGAGAGGTATTTCACGGCGGTGAAAATTTGGTGGTGCAGGAGGCGGGCAAATTTCTTTTTGTCCTGAGTGATCGGACGTTCTCTTTCGGGCGCCACCTCGCGGTCTTCCGGGCGCACGTAGTCGGGGTCTTTCATCGTTTCCCACTCGTCGATCAGGCTGGAGTCGACGCTGGTGAGGTGTTCTTTCAGGTAGCGTTCGGCCTCGAGCAGTTCCTCTGTCTTCAAAGCGGGCGGAACCGTCTGGCTGAGGACTTTGTAGCCCTCGCTGAGGTGGCGCAGGAGGATGGCTTCGGAGCGCTCTAACTTGTATTTGCGAATGTAGTCCTCAAACGACATGTAATCGACAAACATCTCGCGCGCGATCGATTTTGGCCGGATGTTTTCCGACTCGATCCACGGGTGTTTCACATTGAACTCATTGAAGGTGTCGTAGATGAAATCCTTGCCTGGCATGGGGTGGGTGACCTCGTCCAGCTTGTCCATGCGCTGGTCGTAGTCCATGCCTTCGGCCTTAAGCTCATTGATCAGCTCGCTCTTGATTTCATTCACCTGGGCGCGGAGAACGGCCACTGGGTTTTCCAAAATGGCTTCGATGAGTGAGAGCACGTTGAGGGCGTAATCGGGGGCTTCGGCATCCAACAACGGAATGGTTTCGATGAGATACAGGCCCAGCGCCTGGTTCATGGTGAAGTCGTCTTGCAGATCGACGTGCAGTTTCACCTTCGGCACATTCTCCCCTTCCCCACGCTCGGCTGGCGGCGTGATGGTGAGCACCTTGCCGCGCACCAGCGCCATGAACATGGAGCGGGCGTGACGACGGATTTTTTTCTTCGAGGCCTCAGTCTCGTGACTGGCCTCGATCAATCGCTTAAGCTCGCGGCAGCCGTCTTCGTTGGTCCTGCTGAGCACGTTGAGCATCAAGTTGTGGCGGAGTTTGAAACTGGAGACCAGCGGTTCCGGGTCGGCGGTCTGCAGTTTGGCGAAGGTCTCCTTGCTCCATGAGACGAAGCCTTTTTCCGGTGGTTTCTTTTTCACCACCTTCTTCTTTTTCGCCGACGCGGCCGCCTTGGCTTCCAGGCGGATGTTTTCGATGACGTGTGCGGGTGCCTGGGCGACGACGTAACCGATGTCGTCAAAACCACGCCGACCGGCCCGACCGGCGATCTGTTTGAAATCGCGGACGGAGAGAATTTTCGTGCCAGTGCCATCGTATTTGCACAGCTGGGTGAACAGCACGGATCGGATCGGCACGTTGACTCCCACGCCCAAGGTATCGGTGCCGCAGACCACTTTCAGCAGACCTTGCTGGGTCAGCTTTTCCACTAACAAGCGATACTTCGGTAGCAGGCCGGCGTGGTGGATGCCGATGCCGTGGCGGAGAAGTTTGCTCACCTCCTTGCCGTAGGGGGAGCGGAAGTTCGCCTCCTGCAGGGCCTCGGCGATCTGGTGTTTTTCCTCCTTGCTGCAGAAGTTGCTAGAGAGCAGTGCCTGGGCGGACTCGGCACAGGCGCGCTGGGCGAAGTGCACGAGGTAAACTGGTGCTTTGTTCTTCTCCACCAGCTCGGTGACCTGCTCGGTGAGGGGGATCTCTGAGTAAACAAACTCCAGCGGCACCGGGCGTTGGTCCGACTGCACCAAGACGGTTTCCTTTTTCGTCAGGGTGGTGATTTCCTTCTGGAAAAATGCGGTGTCCCCGATGGTGGCGGACATCAGCAGGAAGCGCGACTGCGGTAGGGTCAGCAGCGGCAACTGCCAGGCGACTCCGCGCTCGTGGTCCGAGTAGTAGTGAAACTCGTCCATGATAACATCGTCCACCTTCGCCTCCGAGCCCTCGCGCAGGGCGAGGTTGGAAACGATTTCCGCGGTGCAGCAGATGATTGGCGCATCTGGGTTCACCGTGGCATCGCCGGTGATCATGCCCACCTTGTCCGGGCCGAAGGTGGCGCAGAGTGATAGAAACTTCTCGTTCGCCAGCGCTTTGATCGGCACCGTGTAGTAGGAAGTTTTTCCGGCGCAGAGCGATTGGTAGTGCAGCGCCAGGGCGACCAGCGACTTTCCTGAGCCGGTGGGCGTGTTGAGAATCACATTGCTGCCGGCAAAAAGCTCCAGCACAGCCTCCTCCTGGTGGTCATACATCTCGACCCCCGAATCGATCAGATAGTCCAAAAATTGATTGAGCACGTCATCGGAGGTGAAGGTGCCGGAAGGTGGGGTGAGCTGCATGCGCGGGCAGCATATGGCGATGTACCAGAATCTCAAGACCCGTCTCCAACTCGGTCAATTTACAGCCTATCAAACAACTATTTACATCAAATAAGCCTTGAGCCTAGCGGGCTCCCCCCCTTTGCTCACGGCATGCAAGTTTCCGAAAAACTCTCTCAACTCAGAGCTGCCATGGCTAGCGAGTCCATTGACGCCGCCATCGTTGGTAACACTGATCCCCACAACAACGAATACGTCGCCCCACGCTGGCGCTGCCGCGAATGGCTCGCCGAAATGAAGGGATCCAACGGCACCGTGGTGGTCACCGCCGACTGGGCTGGCCTCTGGACAGACAGCCGCTACTACCAATCTGCCGAGGAAGCCTTGGAAGGCACAGGCATCGAACTCATGCGCATGAGCGATATCGGTGTTCCTAGCATTGCCGAGTGGCTTAAGAAAAACTGCAAAGAGGGGGAAACCGTCAGCTTCAACGGCACCAACACCTGCCTGAAACAAGCCAAGGCATGGATCAAGACCCTGAAACCTGCCGGGCTGGAAATCCGCAGCGACATCGACTTCATCGAGCCGCTCTGGACAGATCGCCCCGCAGCACCCAAAGGAGAACTTTACCTCGTCGGTGACGAGCTCACCGGCCAGAGCATCGAGAGCAAAATCTCAGCCGTCCGCGAAAAAATGGCCGACGAGAAAGTGGATGCCTATTTGCTCGGCCGCACCGACGAATCCTGCTGGCTGCTCAACTTCCGCGGCACCGATATCCTCAACCAGCCGACCCCATACTGCCACACCCTGGTGACCACGGACGAGGTGATGTTTTTCATCGATTCCGACAAACTGACCGACGAAGCCACGGAGAAATTCACAGCCGCCGGCATCACCCTGCGCGACTACGACGAAGTCGAGGGCGTACTTGAAAAGCTCTCCTCTGACACCCGCCTGCTGATCGTCCCTCACTACCTGAACTACCAGCTGGCCAAGGCTTCCGAGCAATGCATTCAGATCGAAGGCCGCCCGATTGCCACCGATCTCAAAGCCGTCAAGAATGCCACCGAAGTCAAGCACCTGAAGCAATCCCTGATTGATGACGGCGCTGCCATGGTGCGCTTTTATGTCTGGCTCTACAAGAGCCTGAAAGCGGGTGAAAAAGTCACCGAACTCTCTGCCAGTAAAAAACTCGAAGCCTGTCGCGCGGAAGTCCCCGGCTACCGCCACGTCAGCTTCGAATCCATCATGGGCTACGGTCCTGACGGCGCGCTGAACCACTACTCGGTGGATGAAGAAAGCGACAAGCCGGTTTCCCTCGAGAACATCTTCCTCATCGACTCCGGCGGCAACTACGCCCACGGCACCACCGATACCACCCGCACCATCCCCATGGGTGAACCTACCCAGGAGCAGAAAGAAGACTACACCAGCGTGCTCAGCAGCATGATCGAGCTCCTCATCCTGCAATTCCCGGAAGGAACCACCGGCGCGCAGTTGGACGGGGTTTGTCGTCTGAACCTGTGGAAACAAGCACGCAACTTCAAACACGGCACCGGTCACGGTGTTGGTTTCGGTCTTGAGGTGCACGAAGGACCGCAGAACATCTCCGGCGTCAATGCCGAGCACATGAAGCTCGGCATGATCACCACCATCGAACCCGGCTGCTACCGCCCTGGCAAACACGGCATCCGCATCGAGAACATGGTGCACACTGTGGTCAGCCAGGAGACTGATTTTGGCAGGTTCTTCAAATTTGAGAACCTCACCTTCTGCCCGCTCAACGTCGACCTCATCGAGCCCTCACTGCTCCCTGCCGAGCACACCGAGTGGCTTAACAACTACAATGCCGAGGTCTTCGAGAAACTCTCTCCCCTTCTGAGCGAAGAAGAGACCGAGTGGCTCAAACACGAATGCCGCGCGATCTAACCACGATCAGCCGACACAGCGATAATCTTCCGGCGGTATGGGCTCATACCGCCGGTTTTTTTGTTCAGCGACTGCCTGTGTAGGGGTACATTGAAGCGATTGTACGCCGTTTTTGTGGAGCTGGAGTGAATGGCTTCGGTCCGGTTGCTTTGGCAAAGCAACCCTACCACAAGCACCCTCGGCAGGACGGGTGGAACACAGCCATCAACGTAAAAGTCACGTTGCACGCGGCTCTCACCAGGGCGCGACAAGACGCGTCCGGTAGGGCGGTATGGCCTCATACCGCCGGGCCACGCCATTTAGCTACCAGCTTGTATAGAGGTAACATCGAAGCCATTAGACGCCGTTTTTGTGGAGCTGGCGTGAATGGCTTCGGTCCGGTTGCTTTGGCAAAGCAACCCTACCACAAGCACCCTCGGCGGGGCGGGTGGAACATAGCCATCAGCGCAAAAGTCACGTTGCAAGCGGCTCTCACCAGGGCGCGACAAGACGCGTCCGGTAGGGCGGTATGGCCTCATACCGCCGGGCAACGCCATTTAGCTACCAGCTTGTATAGAGCGGCATCGAAGCCATTAGACGTCGTTTTTGTGGAGCTGGAGTGCATGGCTTCGGTCCGGTTGCTTTGGCAAAGCAACCCTACCGTCATGGAGCCTTAGCCGCCGGCTTGAAGGTAAACCTCTTCGTAGGGCTGGATGACGACGAAGCCGTCGCCTTGGAACTTCATTTGGATGGAATCCCCCGATCCACGACCGAGCAAGGTCTTGAATGAGATGTCGGTTTTCAGCTGGGGTTCGAGGTTTCCAGACCAGGCAATGGTCGCATTCGGATCCGTCACCACCGGCTGGTCCGGTGTGACACGCAGAGTGATTGGCTCGAAGTGGCTGGTGATGGCTAACAGTCCGCTGCCATCGAAGCGCACGTTGAAAAGCCCACCCGCCATCATACCTGCCACCTTGCGCATCATGGTGATCTTGTGTTTCACCGAAGATTCAAAGGCGAGCACATCGTTGCCATTGACCACAATCGCATCGTTCTGAAGCTTTAGCAGGATGATTTTCTTACCGGAGTCCGCGAGGTAAAGTTTCCCCTGCCCTTCGGCGTAGCTGATTTTCATGCCTTCGCCGGAAACAGCTTTTTTCAGCAAATTGCCCATCCCTTGATCGAGCATCCCCTCACGTTTGAAGCTGATGTTTCCCAGGTAGGCGACCATGGATCCCATCTTGGTGTTCATCTTACCGTTGAGATTCACTTCCAACATCCTCGGTGACTCCAACTCAAACACACCGTGGCCACGATCGCGCTGAGCGGTGTTGGTTAGAAATTCTTCGATGGTTTGAGCTGGGCCGGCAGGGCTACCGGGAGGCATGGGTGGTGGGGTGCTGTTTTCCATAAGTTGTTTGTGTTGTTCTCATGACGATTAAAAACAGCCCCCATGCATGTCGAGATTAATCACTGCGTGAGAGCGGATGGATGTTCACGGAAACCGGCTCGGCAATTAGTGAAGAAACTGGTGGCGTCTCCGGCTCGGTGAAGCCTGCTAGTGAACACAATCGTGTGGAGAAATCCGAGCATGTCACCTCTTGGTATTGATACGGCGTATGACTTACCTGCCCTTGGTATACCCCACCTGTCCGATCCACACTAAACAAGCGATAGCGCTCGAGAAGAAAGAATTCCAGTGAACCAGGCTCGGCAACTGCCGATCTTGTTAATTGAGCAGGATACTGGAACAACTGGTTCACTTCGTCCCCATGACGTTGCGACTGATACTTGAGCTGACCTTCCTGTTTCAGGGATGACATGCGCGCATGTTGATAGGGCAGGTTAAACAATGTCCGCGCCAACTTCACGGCAAGCCACTGATTGCAGTCGAGTGAGTAAAACCAGACTCCTGGCCGGCCTTGCCGATCATAGACATAAGTCCGCAAGTTGAGTTCTTGGAACCATGAGAGCCCGGGAAGCGGTGGGCAGAAAACAGGTCGGACACGCTGCATAAAAAAAGGCACCACTCCCAGAAATGCGGAGCCCTCGTGGGTATCCACCGTTAACCCTGCTGGCAGAGTGCGCTGAATCGAGTCGGCATCAATTTCCCAGTGAAGAAAAAGCAAATGCGCCCAACGCTGCCGCATCACCACTCCGGCAGGCTGATTTCCTCGCTCAGAAAGGCGCTGCTCAAGAGTGGGTGGACAGGACGATGGCATGCCGGTTTTTTTTGATCATGATCGCCCTGTCATTGATTCCGAACTTAGCGTGAGAGAGCGGTATTTTCGAGAGCCGCGCCTCCTCGCTGAATGTCTTTCCCAACACCTGCGATGGTATTGCATGATGTCATGGTGAGAGCTACGAGACCTGCGCTGGCGAGAATGATGGTGGTAATAAGTTTCATGGGGCGAAAAATTAGCCAAGCTGGAGTGAATTTCCAATGGTTTTTGGAAATTTGTGCAGCCCACTTTCCCAATCACTCTTCGGCGATGCTTTTTCCATTGCAGACGATTGCTCCAGCGATATTTTATGACTATGTCTATCAACCGAATCCTCAGCTCATCCATCCTCTCGCTTGCCGCAGCAGCTTCCATGCTGGGCCTCAGCGCGTGCACGAGTCACGATCACGCCGACCCCAAAGTGGCTGAACTCAAGGTCAAGAACCTGACGCAGCCGCAACCTTATATTTACGCCAGCGGTCAACCGACCCAGGAGCAGCTCAAGGAGCTTGCCGACTCCGGCGTCAAGCATGTGGTCAACCTCCGCCCTGCCAGCGAAACCGACTGGAACGAGGAGGAACATGTGCGCTCGCTCGGCATGAGCTACCTCTCGATCCCCGTCAGCGGCGCCGCAGGCCTGACCAAGGAAAATGCCAAACGTCTTGATGGAGCGATCTCCGCCATCGGCAAAGACCCAGCCATCATTCACTGCTCCAGCGGCAACCGCGTCGGTGGCTTAATCGCCATCCGTGAAGCTACCATCAAGGGAAAAACCAAGGATGAAGCCATCGCCGAAGGCAAGCGCTGGGGACTCACCAGAATGGCCCCAGCGGTAAAAGCCAAGCTCACCGAAATGGGCTATTAATAGGCGGCCATTCCTAGAAACGGTCCCGTTAGAAATCAATCAAGCTCACCTTGGGGTGAGCTTGATGTTTGTTTGAGCTTAACGTTGGTATGGCTCTAACTGAATCGTCACGCGGCGGTTCTGCTGACGACCACTGGCGGTGCTATTCGACGTGATAGGTTGGTCAGGGCCACGACCAGTCACCAGCAGGCGTTGGGAAACTACCCCCCGGCTCTGCAAGGCTCCAGCCACGGAGCGGGCGCGTTTTTCGGACAAAGCGTAATTATAGCTGCGAGCGCCGACGTTATCGGTATGACCGACCACATTCACCAGCGTCCGGTTATACTTTGCCAGCACGATAGCCACTGAATTCAAGGTCTCAGTGAAACTGGAATTCACCGTCGAGCTATTGGTGGCAAAGGTGATGTCACCAGGCATGTTCAGCACCAGATCATTGCCATTGCGTGACACACCAACACCGGTGCCTTGAAGCTGAGCACGCAGTTCTGCCTCCTGTTTGTCCATGTAGTTGCCGATCAGTCCCCCGCCCAGAGCGCCAATACCCGCGCCGATCATCGCCTTCTGTCGGCGATCGGTGCTGCCAGACCCAGTGAGTGAACCCAGTCCAGCACCAACAAGGCCACCGATGATGGCTCCTGATGTGGCTTTGCTCGTCTGCGTATTTCCCGTGTATGGATTAGTCGTCTGACAGGATGTCAGTGCTAAAACTGGCAACAGAGCGACGACCGTGAATGTTTTATGTTTCATCGGCAGAAAACTAATCTCAGCTTCGCCGATGCGCCACTCCGATTCCGCGATATTTTGCTCCGGCGAGAACGATTTTAAATTGGGGGGAAATGTGAATCACCCTCGAGTTCCACTTGCATCCTGATCGAGCGCGCTAAGAATGTGATTCTATGAAAATCAGCACAGCGACCATCGCGGCGATCACCGTTAGCTTATCCACCCAGTTCATTGCTGCGCAAGGGCTGCAAGACAAGCTGGATGCCCGCAAGAATGCCTTTCTGAAACGAGCACCCGAGGGCATCATCAACAGCCAGAAGAAGGCACTGCGCGAGCTTGAGGTATCTGGGATCTACGCGCGTGTGCTCAAGGTGGGCGACAAAGCCCCGGACTTCACTCTGGGCAATCCCGATGGCCAACAAGTGCGCCTTGCCACCCTGCTCAAACAAGGTCCGGTGGTGCTGACATGGTATCGTGGCGGCTGGTGCCCCTACTGCAACATCGCCCTCGCTGAGCTGAGTGAGAAAAATGACTCCTTCAAAAAATTAGGAGCCACCCTTGTGGCCCTCACCCCCGAACTGCCGGATGCTACGGCTGGGTCGGTGAAAGATCATGGGCTGAACTTTGAGGTGCTGTCCGATCTGAACCACGCCGTCGCCGAGCAATACGGTCTCGTGTTTACTCTCAACAAAGACACCCGCAAACGCTATCAGGAAAAGTTCAAGTTAGAGGAACGCAGCGGTAAGGAGGCGGCGAAAAAACTTCCACTGCCCGCGACCTATGTCATCGATACCGATGGCACGATCACCTACGCCTTCATCGATGCCGACTACCGACGTCGCGCCGAACCGGCAAGGATCGTCGACGCCCTGAAAGCCATCAAAGACGGCCCAAGCGCCAAGCATCTGCTGCTGCAGTTCTGGGAAAACACCTGGAACCCGCCCTACGATCTGGATCTCATCGATCGGAATATGTCCGAGGACTTTGTCCTCACCAGCGCCGGCAAGGACATCCAAGGTCGTGACGCTTTCAAAGCCTGGGTGAAGGCCTCGTTAGAAAAAGCCAATGGCCTGAGAATCGAGAACCTCGACAGCTTTGAAAATGCCGATGGCTCACGTGTGGTAAGTCGCTGGATTACCCGCGCCAATACCGGGGCGGTGCCAGATTCAGATCAAGCCAGCCACCAGCCCTTCGAGTTCACCGGCATTGCGCTGTGGGCGTTCGAAGATGGCAAGCTAACCCACAACTGGGTGGAACGGTCTGCAAGTAAGGTGAGCGAGTAAGCGGTAGGGCAGATTGCGTGCCCTGCCGTAGCCTTGGCGAAGGAAAGGCCTGAATCTGCCGGATCGGAGCTATGCAACTACCGTATCGAGAACGGCATCTAACTGCTTTTGATATGCAAGTGAGATGCTTGGCTTGCCCATGGACAGGAATGTCCATGCTCCGATCGCTAGATAAGCTCCGTAGCGAAGCCTTTGCAGGCTTCGGTATTAGCGCTTCGGTCAGCCGTTCACCGACGAAGGGTGCAAACCCTTCGCCACGGCAAGGGATGGCCTAACGGCCTTTCTTGAGCGCTTGGTCGAACCAGTTGCCGCCGAAGGAATCGTTGCCGCCGCCGCGCTTGCCACCACCGTTGTTGCGGTTTCCGCCACCGTTGTTATTGCGGCGTGGGCCGTTTGAACGACGGTCGCCTCCGCGTTCTCCGCCGCGTTGGTTTTGGCGGGCTGGCTCCGGGTTGCTGCGCATGCTGAGGGCGATGCGGTTGCGGTTCAGGTCGACTTCGGTGACGGTGACATTCACCTTCTGGCCGACTTTGACCACCTCCGCAGGATCGGCGATGTATTTATCGGCGAGTTGGGAAATGTGGACCAGTCCGTCCTGGTGCACGCCGACGTCGACGAAGGCACCGAAGTTGGTCACGTTGGTCACGATGCCCGGCAGCTTCATACCCTCGGTGAGATCGGCCGGTTTGTTGACACCTTCGGCGAAGGTGAATAGCTCGAACTGCGCACGGGGGTCGCGACCCGGTTTGGCGAGTTCGGCAATGATGTCCTTCAGGGTGGGCAGACCGACTTCATCGCTGACGTATTTTTTCAGATCGATCTTCTTCCGGGCATCGGCATCGCGGATCAGGGTGGGCACGTCACAGCCGAGATCGGCCGCCATTTGCTCGACCAATGCGTAGCGCTCCGGGTGCACCGCCGAGGCGTCCAGCGGGTGCGTTCCACCAAGGATGCGGAGGAAACCGGCGGCCTGCTCGTAGGCGACCTCGCCAAGACGGGGGACTTTTTTCAGCTCCTCACGGGTCTTGAACGGACCGTTCTCAGAGCGGTAGGCGATGATGTTCGAAGCGATGCCGGAGTTCAGGCCCGCCACATATCCCAGCAGCTGGCGCGAAGCGGTATTCACCTCCACGCCGACGCCGTTCACACAGCTGACCACGGTATCGTCGAGGCCTGTTTTCAGAAGATTCTGATCCACATCGTGCTGATACTGGCCGACACCAATGCTTTTTGGATCCAGTTTCACCAGCTCGGCGAGCGGGTCCATCAGGCGGCGCCCAATGGAAACGGCGCCACGCACGGTGATGTCTTTATCTGGAAATTCCTCACGGGCGACCTCGCTGGCGGAGTAGATCGACGCGCCGGACTCGTTGACGATGATGATGGGGATTGACTTCGGAAGCCCCGCTGCGCGGACCACAGCTTCGGTCTCGCGAGAGGCGGTGCCGTTACCGATGCAGATGGCCTTGGAGTCGAACTTGGCGACCATTTTTTTCAACATCTCGACAGCTTCCATCGCCTGCGAGTGGCTGGTGGTGAAGTGCAGCACGGTATCGAACAGCAAGTTCCCCTGGGCATCTAACACCACGGTCTTACAACCGGTGCGGAAGGCGGGGTCGATGGCAATCATCGGACGCTGGCCCAGTGGTGAGGCGAGCAACAGCTCACGCAAGTTATCGGCAAAAACACGGACGGCTTCGATGTCCGCTTCCTTCTTCGCCTTCATGCGGAACTCGGTTTCCAGGGAAAGCCCGAGCAGGCGCTTGTAGCTATCGGCAATGGCGAGGTCGAGCTGTTCGGCGCAGGGGCCTCCATTGCTGACGCCGAAACGGCCGCGCATTTTCGTCAGTGCCGTTTCCTCGTCCGCCTGGATGCGCATGAAGAGGAAACCTTCTTTCTCACCCCGGCGCATGGCGAGCATGCGGTGCGATGGCACGTCCTTGAGTGGCTCGGACCAATCGAAGTAATCTTTGAATTTCTGGGCATCCGGCTCGGTATCCTTGCCATACATGATCTTGGAGGTGACGGTGCCCTGCTCCTCTATCAGCTGACGCAGCTCGGAGCGGGCATCGGCATCGTCACTGAAGCGCTCGGCGAGGATGTCGCGCGCGCCGGCCAAGGCGTCGGCCAATGTCGGCACGGCGGGATTGAGCTCGGCGGTTTTATCCTCCGGCTTGCTCTCGACGATGAATTTCTCAGCCTCGGCTTCGACATCGGCACCGGGATTCTCACGGTTGTCCCAGATGAAATCGGCGAGGGGCTCGAGGCCGCGTTCCTTGGCCATAGTGCCACGGGTGCGGCGTTTTGGACGGAAGGGGGCGAAGATGTCCTCGAGGCGGGTGATGGTTTCCGCGTCAGCGATCTTTTTCTTCAGCTCGGCGGACAGCAGTTTGCGCTCCTCCAGGCTCTTGGTAATGGCATCGCGGCGCTTTTCGAGGTCGGCCAGCTGCACCAAGCGATCGCGCACCGCCATGATCTGGACCTCGTCCATGCCGCCGGTTTGCTCTTTCCGGTATCGCGCAATGAAAGGCACGGTGGCGCCCTCAGAGAACATCTGGGCGGTGGCCGCTACTTGCTTGCTGTTGAGAGAAAGCTCACCGGAAATGCGAGCCACGAAGGGGTGGGAAGAGGAAAGACCGCTCATAAAAATGGTTACAAAAAGAAGTGCGCAGTTTGCCCAGAAATGGCGACTGGAAAAGCTTCTTTTTCTAACAACTGTGGCATTTGCAGCCCCTAAAGCTCGGGCACCCCGTGCTCGGCCAGCTGCTCGTCCTTATCGTAGACATTCGAGGCGCTGGTGACGATCTGTGGATCCGGCACGGGAGCCATGGCCTGGTCCTTGTTCGGGTAATCCACGCTGTGGAGGAAATGGCGCAGGCAGTTGATCCGGGCGCGTTTTTTATCGTCCGACTTAATCACCGTCCAGGGAGCGTCCGCGGTATCGGTGTGGAAGAACATGGCCTCTTTTGCCTTGGTGTAATCATCCCATTTATCCAAGGATTCGATATCGATCGGGCTGAGTTTCCACTGCTTCAGGGGGTCGGTTTTCCGTCCGTGAAAACGACGCAGCTGTTCGAGGCGGCTGACGGAGAACCAGTATTTGATCAAAATAATATCGCTATTCACAATCATGCGCTCCAGCGACGGGCACTGTCGGAGGAACTCGAGGTATTCCATCGGCGTGCAGAAGTTCATCACCCGCTCAACACCGGGGCGGTTGTACCATGAGCGATCGAAAAACACCATTTCGCCCTTGGTGGGGAGGTGTTTGATGTAGCGTTGGAAATACCACTGGCCACGCTCGCGATCGGTGGGTTTCTCCAAAGCGACCACGTGAGCAGCCCGGGGGTTCAAGTGCTCCATGAAGCGTTTGATGGTGCCGCCTTTCCCCGCCGCATCACGCCCTTCGAAAATGACCACGATGCGTTTGCCCGTGGATTTCACCCACTGCTGCACCTTGAGTAACTCAGCCTGAAGCTTGATCTTCTCTTGCTCATACTCGGAGGTTTTCATCTTTTCCCGATAGGGGTAGATGCCTTTTTCATAGGCCACCTCAAGCGATGCCTGATTGCTTAACCCCTTGGGGGAGCCATCACGGGCTTCGAGCAGCTCGCCCAAGTTGGCAAATGCCGGATCGAGCTCGATTTTCTCCGTTTGCTTTACCTCTTCGTCTTTCGGCTGGGAATTGTTCGTCTTGCTCATGATGATAACAGATCGAAAATGATCCAATTTTACAAGCTCAGCCTAATCCTTGCACAGCCTTTCGCGATATCTGCGAAGTGTGTCGCTTTCGTCAGCTGATCGCAGCACCTACATTTCCGCCGCATTCTGCTGCCGGGCAATGTCGTTGATGGTGAGAATCCCCAGCAAACGATCGGTCTCCACCAGACTGACCACCGGAAGCTGTTGGATATCTTTGGAAATCATCATCTGTGCGGCGTCGCGGATCGAGACATCGGGGTGCACCTGCACGGTTTCCTGATTTTCCACGAGCTCGGCGATCACAGTTTCGGGCGCACATTCACGCATTTCGTGGTGGGTGATGACACCGAGGAAACGGTTCTCTCTATCCACCACGGTGTAGGCGTGGTGGTAAACCAGGTTACTTTTCAGCAGGCTGAGGTTCTCATCGGCTGAGAGCTCACCTTGCACGGAAGTGACATCGTGAGTCATGATCGCGCGGACCGGAAGGTTCCGGTAATCTTGGGCACCGCGGTAGGAAGGCATGCGCTTGAGAGAAACGCCATCCTCCATCAGCAGGGCATCGTAAATCGCGATCGGGCGAAGTTTTCTCGCGATCACCCACGAGAGCATGTTGCCCCCCATCAGTGGCAAGATCAGCGAGTAGTTGCCGGTCATTTCAAAAATGATAATCAGCGAGGTGAAGGGACAGCGGATCACCGAACCAAACATCGCGCCCATGCCAAGCAAGACACAGCCACCGATGATCTGGGACTCATCCACCAGCTGCCAATCGGTGAACTGATGGCTGAGCTCCACCAGCGCGTAGCCCATCAGCCCGCCTAACATCCCACCGAGAAACAGGGTAGGGGAAAACAGCCCGCCACTGCCGCCGGTGGCGTAGTTCACCACCACCGCGAGCAGCTTGAACGCCAAGAGCGTCACCAGAATGCTGATGATCAGCTTATTTTCAAATGCCTCCTCGAGAGATTCGTAACCGATGCTGAACACGCCCGACTGAGCATTTCCCTCCATCCCGGTAATCCACCAGGCCAAGAGTCCCACCGCACCACAAATCAAGCCACCGATCGCCGGCGTGTACCACGATTTCAGCCAACGCGTCGCCTTCACCTTGCGCCGCAATCCGATCACGGAACCGACAAAAAAGTGCCCGAGGAAGCCAGCACAAGCCCCCAGAGGAATCGCCACCAGCATCCACGCCGCCGTTTCATAATCGAGCACCAAGTGGGTGGAAATCACCGGGTCTTCGCCCAGGATCGAGCGCGATACAGCGGCCGCGATCACCACGGCTACCACCATGCCACCGATGGCCTTGGTGGAAAAGTTATCGAGCAGTTCCTCGAAGACGAAGGTCAGCGCGGACAAGGGCGCATTAAATGCAGCACCGATCCCCGCCGCCATGCCCACGGGAATCATCGCCCGCACCCGTTCGGGATCCTTGAAGGCAAAACGCCCGATGCGTGAAGCGATCGCCGACGAGGCGTGCACCATCGGTCCCTCACGCCCGAGAGCATTACCAAAACCAACAAATACCGTGCCCAGAATCACCCGCCAGACGCCGGTCATGGTCTTGATTCTTCCGCCTTGATTGTAATAAGCCGCCTTGGTTTGGGGAATACCACTGCCCACGGCATCGTGCGCCCAAAAGTGGATGGCCAGTCCGCAGATCAAGCCCCCCAAGGCCGGAGCTAACAGCAGCACCGTGATGAATTGGGAATCGTCCCCGGAGGTCGCCAATTTCCAAACGCCGGCGAAGGTGTGGTGGATGGTGAGGTGAAACAAGACGCCCAACAGACCGCAAAGCAGGCCACAGACCATGCAGGCTACCAGAAACCGCTGCCGATCATCAAACCGGCGGCGCATCAGATCCTGCAGCTTGCTTCTCTTTTCTTCCATCGCTCTGCGGTGTTCATAATCGATCAGGGTCAAAGGTCGAGGGAGCATTTATTTTTTTCAAATTTTGACGTCTCAGCTACATTCCCGTGAGCGATCGAGCAACATCATCACCACCATCGACGTATTATCCTGTCACCCGCCCCCCCCAACACAGCATGCCCCCACTCACCGCACCCTATTTCGCCACACTGCTCACGATCAGCTGCCTGCCCTCCCTATTGGCGGACACGCTCACCTGGAATGTGAAAAAACAATTCGGCATCACCGGCAAGGGCCTCAACACCGCGATTAAAGACGCCAGGAAACATTTTCAGTCGGCACCTAATGACACCCTCGTCCTCGAGATCGACGCCGGGCGCTACTCACTCAACCCCACCCCCAACCAGCAAGGCATCATCAACCTCAGCCATGTCAAGCCAGGCCCCCGTGGTCGACTGATCATCAAAGGTCAGGGCATCGACAAAACGGTGCTCGTTTTCGACGATTCCGAACACGCCATCGTCGGGCGACACACCTATCGCGTCACCATGTCCCACATGCACATGACGCGGGAAAAATACACCGTCAGCCAGGGCCACGTCATCAGCACGGCCCCAGGCAAGCTCGTGCTGAAAATCCAGCGAGGATTCCCGACTCCGGCAGACATTTTCAACCCGGACAGCGATCAAGGACGTTATCTGAAACGCTACGAAAACAGCCAAACGGACCCCAGGATCGTGACCCGGGACAATGAACAGATTGCCTGGAAATCGGCCCGGCCGCTCGGAGACAGCATCTGGGAAATCCGCCTCAAACAACGTCAACTCGTTCCGCACTACCCGAAGGGGGCATTGATCGGGATCAAATCGAAACACGGCGGCCAAACCTATTGGTTCAACGGTGGCTCCGACTTCAAATTTGACCACATCAAGTGGACTCACAAAACCCGAGGGGTCTTTCGAGGGGCCTTCGACAAGATCCACATCACCCACTGCATCACCGATCGGGCAGCCCCCATCCACGGCCAGACTCCCTGCCTGGCATCACCGGGAGGAGGCCCGCAAATCGGGCAACCCTGGGACCCTCCGACAACGGGGAACTTGGTGAAAAACTGCCGTTTCATCGCCTCCGGTGATGACGCTGTGGCCTTTTTCCACGGCAAAGGCGCCATCAGCGACTGCTACATCCAGGATGCATTCGCTCGCGGCATCCTGCTCGCCAACAGCCCGGATGCAATCAGCGAGAACAATGAGTTGGTTAGAAATCCGTTGCAGCGCAGCAAGGACCACCGACTCCCCACCAGCACGGCCCCGCCGGTTTCCGTAGAAAAGGGTCCACCCAAGCGCCGCTAAACCGTCAAAGGTCTGCTCAACAATGATCATTTCGGATTGCGCTCCGAAAATTTCACGCCATGCTCTGCCGCGTTGAGCACTCCATCCGTCAGCCCCGCCCTTGATGAGTTCCGCAATCTCGCGGAGCGCGGCAACGTCGTACCCGTCTACGCACAACTCGCCGCCGACTTCGAAACCCCTCTCTCCGCTTATCTGAAGATCAGCGGCGAAGGAGAAGCCTTTCTTTTTGAAAGCGCAGAAAGCTCCGGCGACAGCGGTCGCTACTCCATCCTCGGCAGTAGCCCACGCACCGTCATCAAGGCCTACGATCACGAAATCACCCTCTGTGAAAATGGCGAGTGCAAGCAGTGGACCGCGGAAAAGGACATCCTTGCCGAGCTGGAGGAGCTGATGGGGAAATACCAACCCGTCACCCACGGCAATGCCCCACCCTTCTACGGTGGCGCTGTTGGTTACCTCGCCTACGATGCGGTGCGCCAGTTTGAGCCCAGCATCGGAATTCCTGCGAAGGACGAGCTCGGACTGCCCGACGCCCTGTTCATCATCGCCGAGGACCTACTCATTTTCGACCACCGTCTGCGCCGCCTGATCGTGGTGGCCAATGCCTTTCTCGACGAACACGCCGATGCGGAAGCCGCCTATCAGAACGCCCGCGATCGCATCGCATCGCTGATTGAAAAGCTGCACCAGCCACTGCACATTCCACCGCTCAATGGTCTGGCCGAGTTTGAGACGCCGGAGGCAGCTAGCAATACCTCGCAGGAGGAATACGAAACCATGGTGGAGCAAGCCAAGGAATACATCGCCGCCGGGGATGCCTTCCAGATCGTGCCGAGCCAACGTTTTGAAGTCGATTTCGATGGCTCACCGGTCGATCTCTACCGCGCCCTGCGGCACGTGAACCCCTCACCCTACATGTTCATCCTGCAATTGGACGACTTCGCTCTCGTTGGCAGCTCGCCGGAAGTGCACGTGCGCGCCATCGACGGCCGCATCGACATCCGCCCGATCGCCGGCACCCGCTGGAGGGGCAAGACTCCGGAGGAAGACGACGCCCTCGCCGCCGACCTGTTAGCCGACCAAAAAGAGTGCGCCGAGCACCTGATGTTAGTCGATCTGGCCCGCAACGACGTCGGCCGCATCTCCAAACACGGCAGCGTCACAGTGGATGATTTCATGATTGTCGAGCGCTACAGCCACGTCATGCACATCGTTTCCAACGTGCACGGCGACCTCGATGACAAGCACAGCGCCTACGACGTGCTCCGCGCCACCTTCCCGGCCGGCACCGTTAGTGGCGCCCCGAAAATCCGCGCCATGCAGATCATCAACGAGCTGGAAAAAAGCAAACGCTGCTCGTATGCTGGAGCGGTCGGCTACTTCAGCTGGGATGGCAACCACGACTCCTGCATCACCCTGCGCACCTGCCTACTCAAGGACGGAAAAGCCTACGTGCAAGCCGGAGCTGGAGTCGTCGCCGATAGTAATCCGACCTACGAATACGAAGAAACTGTCAACAAATCGATGGCCCTCCGCCGCGCCATCGGCCTAGCGAAAACCATCGCCCAATAGGCACCTCCCCAGTTCTGTAGACCTCCCCTATTCCCTCATACTCACTTCCCATTTCCCATGTTGCTCGTCATCGATAACTACGATTCCTTCACCTACAACCTCGTGCAATACTTTGGCGAGCTTGGCACGGAGATGAAGGTGGTGCGCAATGATGCCATGAGCATCGATGAAATCCGCGAGCTGTCACCCGACCGCATCTGCATCTCCCCCGGCCCCTGCACCCCTACCGAGGCCGGCATTTCCTGCGATGTGATCAAGGAGTTTGGCAAGACCACGCCCATCCTCGGTGTCTGCCTCGGCCACCAGTCCATTGGCCAGGTGTTCGGTGGCGATGTCATCCGGGCTGAGAAGTTGATGCACGGCAAAACCTCCCCGGTTTACCACATGAATCAAAGTGTGTTCAAAGGCCTGCCCAGCCCCCTCACCGCCACTCGCTATCACTCGCTGGTGGTGAAACGTGAGACGCTGCCCGACTGCCTAGACATCACCGCCGAGACTATCAACGGCACCATCATGGGCCTCCAACACCGCGAATATCCCATCCACGGTGTCCAGTTCCACCCCGAGTCGATCTTGACCCAAAACGGCATGAAAATGCTGGAGAATTTCCTCTCCTACTAGAGGACTCGCAGACTATTGCCCTACTCCGCCACTGCGTCCTCAACCAAAAAGACCCGACAGCTCACTGCCGGGTCTTTTGTGAATTAAACAGTCAACGCTGCGCCTAACGTCTGCGCTTGAACACAGCGAGAGTCCCGTTGCCAGAACTTTAGTCCCGCTCAGGGGCACAGCGTTCGCCGCTGACATAGCGGTCGAGCAGCTTGCTCATGGCTTCCACTCGTTCAGGTTGCTGATCGTAGAGGTTTTTCTTCTGTCGTGGATCGTCTTTGAGGTTGAACAAGAGTCCGGGAGTTCCCTTCGGCCAGGTTTTCAAACCAAAGTGCTCGAGGTAGTGTTTGCGCTCAGGTTGGGCCGCTCCGGAGCGGGCATTGATCAGCACCCAGTCGCCTTGGCGGAGAGCGTATTTCCCCTTGCTGGTATTCTGCACCGTGGCGACCCGGAGTGGCTTCTTGTAGTCCTCACTTTGCCAAACTGGCAGCAGGTTGTAGCTATCGATTGCTTCATCATTGCTCAGCTGGTAGCCGATGATCTTGGCAAAGGTGGCGGCGAAGTCCACCTGGCTCACGGTTTCAACCGAGCGGCTGCCGGCTTTGATTTTAGCTGGCCAGCTGACGATGAAGGGCACGCGGTGGCCACCTTCGTAGAGGTCACGCTTCAGGCCGCGGAAATCTCCGGAGCTCCATTGATTGAACTTTTGCAATCTCTCGTAGGCATGCCACTCGGTGCCGTTGTCGGCGGTGAAGATGACGATGGTGTTTTCCAACAATCCTTTCTTTTCCAATACGTCCATGACCTTGCCGACCATGGCATCGGTTTCAGCGACAAAGTCCCCGTAGTAACCGGCTTTCGATTTGCCATGGAACTCTTTGTTAGGAACGATGGGGTAGTGTGGCGAGTTGAATGCGAGGTAGGCAAAGAATGGCTCGCCGGCTTTCTGCTTTTCAATCCACTCGACCGTTTTCTTGGTGATGGAGGGAAGGATGTCATAGGGATTCCAGCCTTCAGCCATCGGCCCCGGACGGAAGCTGCCGCCGCCTGCGAGCGGGCGCGATTTGATAACCGGCTTGGTGGGAATGGTTTTGAAGCGATCATTTTCAATCCAGCAGTAGGGAGGAAAGTTGATGGTGCCATCGCCGAAATAGTAATCGAAGCCTTGATCGATCGGGCCACCGGGGAAACGCTTGGACCAATCGTAGGAGGCAGCGTGTTTGTAGTCTTCCTTCTTCACACCCGGCTTGCGGATGGCGTCCCAGTCCCAGCCGAGGTGCCACTTGCCGAAGCATCCGGTGGCGTAGCCCTGCTGCTTGAACATGCGAGCGAGGGTGAACTCGTCTTTCTTGAACACGGACTTCCCAAAGGCATTGACAATGCCGTGAAAACGGCGCCAGTGGTGCTGGCCGGTGAGCATGGCAAAGCGGCTCGGCGTGCAAATGCCGGACGAGCTATGGCCATCACTGAAGGTCATGCCCTGGCTGGCGAGCCGATCGATGTTAGGCGTGATGATTTTTGCCTTGGGGTCACCGTAGGAAACATCCCCGACCCCCATGTCATCGGCATAAAGGATCACGACATTGGGTTTCCTTGGGATTGGGTTCTCATCTGCTGCGACCGCGCTAGTGAGGGTCAATCCCACAGCGATCGCTCCGATGGCCGTGCTCATTGTGTTCTTACTCTTCATAATCTTCTCTTTGGTTACTCTTTTTACAGGACGCCCGCCAAGCCTCGAATTTTTTCGCCAGCTCCGCGACGACTTCCGGATGCTTCCGGGGATGTCCATTTTCTCGGCAGGCTCGGCGACTCCACATTGAAGCTCCTGACGTCGCCCCAGCCGTCATCATCCGCCATCATCAGGATCATGTTGGCTCGGCTCGATTCTGCGTGGGCAGTTGCAGCAAGCAGGCTGATGCCGGCGAACAATTTCACAATCTTTGTTTTCATAGGCCTCTCTGGTGTTGCTCTCTTGCTTGCTCCCCCTTATTCGGTGGAATCCTGCCAGCGAATTTCGGGCGCGTCCCAGGCAGGGATGCCGGTGCTGGCTTTCTGCGCTCGGTAATCGACGTGAAACGGCTTTTCCTCAGCCAAGGGCACGCCGTCATTGATCATCAGTGGCCGTGCCTCAGTCCAGAACTGTTCGTAGGCTTTCTTCATTTCCGCCACCAGCTCAGGGTGCTTGGCGGTGACATCCACCGTCTGCTCAAGATCGTTTTCCATGTCGTAGAGCACACCTTCCACCAGTCGGAACTTCTGATTCCTCACGGAGTAATTCTGCCATTTGAACTGGTCTGGGTCGGCCCCTCGTTTCCAGCGGGTCACATGTTGAAAGTGGTAACGGTCCGGCCAGGCTGGCTTCTCCTCCAGCAGCAGAGGTTTCAAGCTCCGCCCTTCGAATGCCTGGTTGGCCGGCAGTTTCGCACCCGCAAAATCCGCCAAGGTGGGGAGAATATCCAGATAGCTCACCACCCTGTCCACGGTCCGGCCCTGCTCGATCACGCCATCCCAGCGGACGAAAAACGGCACCCTCACCCCACCCTCATGCACGGTCCCCTTGAGACCTTTCATCCCCGCATTGTAGGACATCATCGGCTTTCCAGCGGCATCGCTGCCGAGCTTGACCTGAGGTCGCCCCGCCTTCCCTTTCAACCCACAGCCACTGGTCGTCATCCCATTGTCAGAGGTAAAAATGACCACGGTGTTCTCCATCAATCCCCACTCGTCAAGCTGCCTGAACATCTGCCCCATGCAGTCATCGATATGCTCAATCATGCCGTAGAACCCGGCCGCCTTGCTGTTAAACCCAAGGTCTTGGAAATGCTGCTGATACTTCGGCGGCGCCACGAAGGGGCTGTGCGGTGCATTGGTGGAAAGAAAGGCGAAAAATGGCTCTTCGGAATCCCTGATGGAGTCGACCCAACCCAGGGTCGCCTTGAAAAGCACATCCGTGCAGTAGCCCTCGGTTTTCACGAAGCGACCATTGTGTTTGAACACCGGGTTGAAGTAGCCATTGTTCGGCACGTCGGCGCAAGATCCAGGATAAGCCTGACCGATGCCGCCCGCACCGTGGATGAACACTTCGTCAAACCCTCTATTTTCCGGCTGGTAGGGGGCTTCATCGCCGAGATGCCACTTTCCGAAGTAGCCCGACCGGTAACCGCGCGTTTGCAGGACCTCCGGAATCGTCACCGCCTTCAAGTTCAGCCGCTCGCGCTCATAAATCGTGTGGGTCACCCCGTTTTTGATCGAGTGCACCCCGGTCATGATCCCCGCCCGGCTCGGCGCGCAGGTCGAGCCCATCATGAAGCGATCGAAGCGGATGGATTGGGCGTGCATCTTGTCCAGCTGCGGTGTGCGAATCCACGGGTGCCCGTGCGCCCCCAGCACCGGATACCCCTGGTCATCGGTCATGATGAAAATCAGATTAGGCCGATCGCTGCTCCCAGCGGCGAGTCCATGACACAGTCCCGCCGCCCAAAGACAGAGGCCGAGCATCACTGGCCGTAATTTCCATGCTTTCATCATCACCAGACTACGTCGCAAATCGCAGAATCTTGAACACAATTTCGCCTTCAGACTGACATCGTCCAGCCGAACTGGGCGGTCCGACAACCGAACTTGACCAATGAGGGGATCAAACACACATTGGCTGCGTGCCTCAACTATCTTTAGAATCGATCAAAGCGGCCATGCCGGAATCCCAACTTCGCCACGACGGCGGATGGTTGTTCTCCCCGAAACCGCTTCAGCTGGACAAAAAAACGGCCAAGACCATGACCCGACTCGGCCATCCTCTGGCCCAGTTCCAGCAGGCATCCGATTCCATCTACCAACGCAGTGCCAAGGGCAAACTCTCCAGCTGGATTCACCAAGTGCTCGATGCCGGCAAACCGGAATGGATCATCGAAGCGCAACGCTCTGCTGAGATCAGCCAGAACATGCCGCGCGTGATCCGCCCCGACCTCATCCTAACAGGAGACAAAGAACAATCCTCCTTCGCCCTCACCGAGCTCGACTCTGTGCCCGGCGGCATGGGGATCACCCTCTGGCTTTCCCAACTGTATTCGCAACATGGCTACGATGTGTTAGGTGGCGAAAATGGCATCCGCGACGGTTTTCAATCGCTGCTTCACGAAGGCGGTCGAGTGCTCGTCAGTGAGGAGTCTGGCGATTATCAACCGGAGCTCGAATGGCTTGCCGAGCAGTGTTCTAACATCACGGTGGAATCCGCCGAAGCCGACTCAGGAGACGACTCTCCAGCCTACCGCTTTTTCGAATGGTTCGACTGGAAAAACATCCCCGCCGCCCAGCAGCTTGCGGCTTCCCCCCAGCTCACGTCCCCCTGCAAACCGCACCTCGAGGAAAAGCTCTGGCTCGCCCTGCTTTGGTCGCCCGCGCTGCGTGGGGTTTGGGAAAAGGAACTTCGCGGTAATCACCTCAAACGCGTGCGTGAGATTGTGCCGTTCAGCTGGGTGGTCGATCCCACACCGCTGCCCCCGCAGGGCGCACTTCCGCGGATCGATGTGCATTCATGGGACGAGGTGGCTAATTTCTCCCAGACAGAACGTCGTCTCGTGCTGAAAATCAGCGGCTTCTCCGAGCTGGCGTGGGGGTCCCGTGGCGTTTACATCGGCCACGACATGCCTGGCAACGAGTGGGCGGAAAAAATCCACGAAGCCATGGCCGCTTTCGATTCCCAACCGCGCATGATGCAGCAGTATCACGCCGGCCAGATCATCGAGCATCCGTATTTCGATCCCGACACCGGCGAAGAAAAAATCATGCAAGGACGCGCCCGTCTCTGCCCCTACTTCTTCACCGATCAGAACGGTAAGACTGGCTTCGGCGGCTGCCTCGCCACCATCGTGCCCGCGGACAAAAAGAAAATCCACGGCATGAAAGACGGCATCCTGGTGCCTTGCATGGTGGAGTAGTTCACAGTGACATCTGCACGATTATTCAGCTCCCCCATGAAAGTCGCCCTCCTCCTTTTGCTGCTGTGCGGTGGCCTGCAGGCTCACGTCGTCGAGCAGCTCTTCGCCGATTTCTCACGCAGCGAGAAATCGTGGTCGCTGAAGCTACGCTTTGACGCCGGCCTGGCGCTGCCCGAGATGCGGCAGGATAAAAACACGCCGCAGCCGAAACGTGCCTGGCTGTTGTCGAGGACGCCTTCGCAGCTCGCTGACATGAAGCGAGAAACGGAGCAATACCTGCACACATACCTTCAGCCTAGCTGGGTGTTTTCCGAGGGGGGAAAAATCGAGCGTCTCGCCTTCGACTGCAGCTTCCCGGCCTGGCAGACCTCCCCACCGTCGTTCACCCCCCGCTTCACCGACACCGGCTGCGCTTACTACGACGTCATCATCACAGGCAACATCCCCGCTGAGGCAGGCGAACTGCGGCTATTCATCCCGGATGGCAATCACCCAGACCTAGCGATCGGCTTTGACAATGGCACCATCCTCACAGCCTACCCCAGGAAATCGCTGACGTTGATCAACCGATCCAATACAGCCCCGACGGAATCCGATTCCTTTCTCAACTTTCTCGACTACGGCTACCGCCACGTCATCCCCGAGGGCTGGGATCATGTCTTGTTTATTCTCGCCTTGGTTTGCCTCACCTTCGCGTGGAAGCCGCTGCTCAGCCAGTCGCTCATTTTCACCGTCGGCCACACCATTACACTGGGCCTGGTGGTCACTGGCACTGTCTCGACACCAGACGACAATTGGATGAAATGGATCGAGGTCCTGATCGCCGCCACCATTCTCTATGTGGCCGTTGAAAATATCCTCAGTCAAAAAGTCCGGGCGCACCGGCTGCTGATGATCTTTGTCTTTGGCCTGATTCACGGCTTGGGCTTTGCCTCGGTGCTGGGGGACAAGATCCGTGCAGCCACCGACATCACCCTGCCACTCACCGCCGCCAACCTCGGTGTCGAGCTGGGGCAGATCACCGTGATCGGCGTCACCTTGCTGGCGCTTTACTGGGCGAGGGAGAAGAAGTTTTTCCCCACCCTGCTCAAAGGGCTCTCGGCCATCATCGCCCTGACCGCCAGCTACTGGGTGATCGAGCGAGTGCTTGGTTAAAACTCCGCGAGTCTTACTTGAACTCGATCTTCACGCCTCTCCGGCTCCAGCCTTTGGAGATCTCAGCTTCGAGCTCGTCCCAGCTGCGGCCTGCAAGTAATTCCTTCTGAGCTTCGGCCCCCTTCTTGCCCGCCTTCAGAGCCCTGAGGAAGTTCTTTAAATTGGCAGCATCTTCGTCGCCGTCGTAGTGGCAGAAGTAGGTCACTAACAATGCGCTGAAACCATAGTTGTAGTTGCCATTGCCGCCGGTGAAACTGGCATACGACTGATCCATGAACTGCTTCAGATCCGGAGCCTTGATATCGGTTCCCAAATTGCGACCACGGTTATCCGATCGGGAAAAACCGGTCACATATTGTTCGATCGCGCGATCTGCGGCATTCACACTGAACTTGCCACTGCGGTAGGGGGTCGCGGCAACATATTCTGCCAGCCCCTCGGTATACCATCCACGTGCACCCTGGGCGTAGTATTCGCGATCCGTGATCTGGTGAGTGATCTCGTGCGGTAAGGTTTTGTTGGTGCGATCATAATCTACCCGCCAGGAGCTCGAGCCTTTGATCAAGCCCAAGCTGCGGAACGGCACCATGATGATCTCCTTGCCGCCCATGAACACACCGGCCGAACCGACTGGACCACCGGCGCGGTAGTATTGCTCCATCTTCTCGAAGAGATAGATCTTATAGCGCTGGCCAGACGCCACGTGTGCCTTCGAGTTCCCCAGAGGCAGAGCCTTAACATACAGGTAAGTGGCCTCGAACAGGAGAGCGAAACGTTTCACCACCGATTTGCTCAGTTCGGCATTGCTGATGAATTCGTAGTGGGGGCTGGTGTAAATAAACTCCCCTTCGTCACCGCGGGACTCATCGATCTCCATGCCCACATCAGCTGATATCAGCCTTGGCCATTCGCTGGAGAAGTAACGCTCGATATCTCCGCCCAGCGCATCCTTGTCCGCAGTCTTCGGGGCCCAATTGGCAACGAATTCCCGGTCCTTCTGACTCAGCGTCGCGGTTTTGATAGTCACCGTTTTGCCACTGCTGAGTTTGAGGTCCACCGTTTGATCGGATTTCCCAACGATCTCAGCTTCCAGGCTCCGACCTTTGACATCGGTCCAGGTTCGCGCCAGGGCGTAATCACAGCAGATCAGCAGGCTTACACCTGCAACAAGTAGGTTTTTCATAGGGGATAGGAACATCATGAGGAGGGTTCTAACGGAGCGAGCTTCATCATATTTCATTCTAACGAAATTAAACAGTTTTTTTTACGCCATCAGACTAGCCATGGCGGTTTCAATTTTCTTTTCGGAAACCTTGATTTTGCGAGGCAATGACGGCGCAAACTCGGCGACGCGCCATTCCATCAGCTGCCAGCCAATCGGCCATAGATTAACGTTATCCGGGGATTTTTTCCAGATGACAAACCAATCGTCCCAGAGACGACAGACACGCTCGCGCTTCTCATCGTCTTTGACCAACGGCAGGCTTTCGAGTCGCTTAAGCCGCTCTTCCATGGCTTGGAAATAGCGACCGTAATCCCGCAGCCGATCGTAACCAGCACGCCAGGCAAAACCGGACCCTAACAACCACTCAATTTCCTCCGCCAAATCGCGGGCAATCAGGTTCAGGTGGCGGTCCGAGGCATTGTCTTCGATCCAATCTGAAATCACGCGGTAAGATTCTAACATCTCTTCGAAACCGCGGCAAACACGATCGGCGCAGGCGAAGAGCTCTCCCCGACCGTGATCGATAGCGGCAGCGAACTGTTCGGCATTTCGCGGGAGACTTTTTCCCATCGCCCCCTCGCAGGAAACCCTCAGGAGATCGATGATCAACTGGCCATCGCCAGCGTCCATCATCGGCAGCATCACCTTGGCCATCATGCCGAGCGGGAACTTGCGGCGGACGTAATCGGTCTGCTTCGGTTCCACTATCTGGAACAACCTCACACAGCCGGCACGGTGGCTTTCGGCGGCTTCGGTTTCGTTCAAATAAGCACGCATGCCGACGGTATCCCCTTCATCGACCAAGGCGGGAAATACTCCATCGTCGGTCACCCGAGGAATCTCGCCAAAGTCCCAGCCTTCGCCGCCGGTCATTTCCCACTCTTGGTTCACATGCAGCTCCAGTCGCTCACGCATCAGACCGGTGAGTTTTTGACGAAGTTCGTTGATGTCGGTGCCGAATGCCAGTTCTTCGTCGTCATCGCTCCAAATGCGGATCTTGGCGCGATAGCCATCGGGAAGCCGCGACTCATCGAACATTGCGGCATCGATGACATGGCCGGTGCGCTTGCTGAGGAAGGCGGCCAGCTCGGTGAGCAAATCCCGCGCCGGCACCCAGCCGTGCCATTCCTCGAGAAAGGCGGTGGTGACATCTCGCGCTGGAGAACATGCCTGGCGCTGACTTTTTGGCAGCGAGCGGATCAGCAGATAGACGCGCTCTTCCAGTAAACCAGGCACCACCCACGAGGGAAGAAAATCGGGGAACTCCGCGACATCGCCCAAGCCGAGCTCGAACACCATGCCGTCCTCCCGCTCGCCGGGGGTGTCATTGTAGCTGACATGGTAGCCCGTTTCACCATGCCAGACAAGATCCGGAAAAGCATTCAGGTCCTCAATTTCACCCCAGATGCAATCCTCCACGGTGATCATCAGCTGATCCTCGTTATTGCCGGTGGTGCGCCACTTTTGAAAAGCTTTGGCGGTGCAAATGTTTGTGGGAATGCGCTCGAGGAAGAAATCGTAAACCGCCTCGTCCGACCACAACCCGCCCCGGCGGCGCAGCTTGTGTTCGGCATCCTCGACCTCGGCTTTCACCTCGGCCAGACGGTGCATGAACTTTCCTTTGGTCCGCAGCCCAGACTCTAACACCGCTTCGCGAATGAAAACCTCGTGAGCCTCCTTCGGATTGACTCGGCCGTAAAACACCTGACGTCCATCGACCAAAGTCAGCCCGCCACAAATGACCGTTTCCTTGCCGTAGACCGCGCCCTGTTTTTCATTCCAAGTGGGAGAATGGTAGCGATGACGACAAAGGTGCGGCACCACCTCCTCGACCCAGCGGACATCTAACAAAGCCACCTTACGAGCAAAGACACGGCTGGTCTCCACCAGCTCGTAAGCAATCAGCCATTCGTGGCGTTTTTTGCCAAACAAGCCTGAACCGGGGAACACAGAAAACTCGCGACCGCCGGTGCTGCGGTAGATGCGTTTCTCCTTGTCCCAGAAGCCAAACTGCTTGGGGATGCCAGCGAGCAGGGACTTGTGCATTTCCGCCTCGTCGCCCCACTGGCTGCGCTCGCTGGCCAAGGGAGAAGTTTTCACTTTCAGCGTATCGCGAACCAAGCGGCCCAGCTCATTGACCACCTGATCCCACTCCATCACGCGGCGGAAGCTGATGAAGTTCTGTTTGCAAAATTTTCGCAGCTGGTTGCGCTTGAACCGGCGCTTTTCACGGAAGGTGTTCACCGCCGACCAGATATGCAGCAGGGTGAGAAAATCGGATTCCTCATCGTTGAATTTCACATGTGCCTTGTCGGCCTCCGCTTGCTTTTCCTGCGGTCGCTCGCGCACATCCATCACGCTCATCCCCCCCACCATAACGAGCACGGCATCGAGCACCTTGCGCTCCTTCGCCTCGATCAACATCCGGCCCAGGCGTGGATCCAGAGGGAGTCGCGCCAGCTGGTGACCGATCCTTGTGAGGTAGCCATCTTTTTCAATCGCACCCACTTCTTCCAAGGTGCGATGGCCTTCACTGATCGCTTTTGCCGATGGCGGACTGAGGAAGGGAAACTCGCGGACATCCGGCAGCTTCAGCGACTTCATCCGTAGAATCACCCCCGCGAGCGAGCTGCGGCGGATTTCTGGATCGGTGTATTCATCGGCGGCATCGTGGACTTCCTCATCGTAGAGCCGCACACAGACGCCCTCTTGCACCCGACCGCATCGGCCGCGCCGCTGGCGGGCACTGGCCTGGCTGATCTGCTCGATCTGCAAACGCTGGATCTGTCGCGCAGGGTTCCAGCGGCTGACTCGGGCCTGACCGCTATCGATCACATAAACGATGCCCGGAATGGTCACGGATGTTTCCGCGACGTTGGTAGCCAGCACCACTCGCCTGTTCGCTCCGCCAGTTGAAAAAACGCGCTGTTGCTCATCGAGGCCGAGGCGAGCGAAAAGTGGCAGGATTTCCGTGCGTGGGAAATTTTTCCCCTCCAGCGTATCGGCGCACTCACGGATCTCACGTTCACCGGGAAGGAAAATCAGCACATCCCCGGTGGCGTCCATGTCGGTGACCCATTCAACACCGCGGGCAACGTGGCGCGCCAGGTCTTCACCATCACTGTGCGGCGGTAAGTAGAAATCCTCGACTGGAAATGTTCGTCCCTCCACATTGACGATCGGCGCATCGTTAAAATACTCGGAGAACTTTCCTGAGTCCATGGTGGCGGAACTGACCACGATGCGGAGATCCTTGCGGCGTTTGAGCAGGTTCTTGAGGTAACCCAGAACAAAATCGATATTCAGGCTGCGCTCGTGGGCTTCATCGATGATCAAGGTGTCATACTGCCGCAGATCGCGATCGCGCTGGGTTTCGGCGAGCAAAATCCCATCGGTCATGAACTTGATCGACGTTTCGCCTTGGACTTTTTCAACAAAGCGCACCTGGTAGCCCACGCGATCGCCGAGAGCTGTGCCCATTTCCTCGGCCACACGCTTCGCCACCGTTGCGGCGGCCAGACGGCGCGGCTGGGTGCAGCCTACACGGCCGTCTTTGCCCTCCTCAACCGCCAATTCATAAGCCATTTTCGGCAGCTGAGTCGTCTTTCCGCTGCCTGTCTCCCCCACCACAATGACCACCTGGTGCTTGCGCATGGCAGCCATGATCTCATCGCGGCGTTTGGCCACGGGGAGGTCGGGGTATTTAATCTTTGGGGCGGCGGACATGGGGGGCACATGGCAGCAGGGCTGACACTAATTGCCAAGTGTGGATTGCAGATTGTCCAAATGTATACTAAGCGTCCCGCATGAGTCACAAGAACGTGCAGCGAGTAGTCATCATCGGCGGCGGATTTGCCGGCCTGGAATGCGCCCGCAATCTAGCCAATAAACCGGGATTTGAAGTCACCTTGCTCGACCGGACCAACCACCATCTCTTCCAGCCATTGCTCTACCAAGTGGCCACCGCCACCTTGGCAGCACCGGACGTAGCGCGCTCCCTTCGCGGTATTTTGGAAAAAGCCAAGAACGTCACTGTGTTCATGGACAACGTCTGCGGCATCGACAGCGACAGCAAGAAAGTGACCGGCGAATCCGGCAAAGAGTATCCGTATGACACACTGGTCGTCGCCGCCGGAGCCAAAACAGGCTACTTCGGAAATAACCACTGGGGCGAGCACACGATCGGCTTGAAATCGCTCAGCGATGCTTACTCAGTGCGGAAAAAAGTCCTCGAAAACTTGGAAGCCGCCGAGCGCACCGACGATCCTGCCGAGCGCCAGCGACTGATGACCATCGTCATCGTTGGTGGCGGACCGACCGGTGTCGAACTCGCCGGAGCCTTCGTGGAGCTGATCAAACGCTCGATGCACCGGAATTTCCGTCGTCTCGATGTGCACGATATCAAGGTGTTGCTCGTGGAAGCCGGACCACGCGTGCTGCCACCGTATAAAGAAACCAACTCAGCCTACGCACAGAAACGCTTGGAAAAAATCGGCGTGGAAGTCCGCACCAGCACCATGGTCAGCGACATCCAAGCGAACAAAATCATCACCAAGGACGAGGAAATCGAATGCGGTGCGATCCTATGGGCCGCCGGCATCGAAGCCGAAGGCATCACCGCGCACTTACCCTGCGAGCGCAACCGCGCCGGCAAGGTGACCCCCGAGGCCGATCTCTCGCTCCCCGGACACCCGAATATTTTTGTCGCTGGCGACTTGGTCTTCATGAAAGACATCGCCGACAAGCCTGTGCCCGGCGTCGCCCCGGCTGCCAGCCAAATGGGACGCCACATTGCCAAGCTGCTGCTGAAAGAAAGCAAATCCGGCGGCAACGCAGTGCGCCCTGGTTTCAAATACCTCGACAAAGGATCGATGGCCATCATCGGTCGCTCTCAGGCGGTGGTGGAATTTGGCAAAATGAAGCTCACCGGATTCATCGCCTGGCTCGCCTGGCTGTTCATCCACATTGCCTTCCTGGTCGATTACCGTTCGAAGGTGGCCGTGCTGCTGCAGTGGGCCTGGGCGTATATCAGCGATGCCCCCGGCGCGCGCGTCTTCGGCTACCAGAGGAAGTGACCTTCACTCCGCGCTGAGCTCGCGATCCAAGAAATCGATGGCGTGATCCATGGCCTTTCCTGGAAACAGGAAAGTGCCCACATGCCCCCTACCCTTCACCCAGTGGAGCTCGTGCGGGATTCCTTTTCGCGCCAGCTCGCGCTGCATTTTCACGCTGTGCTCCGGCACCACGACATCGTCCCGGGTGCCGTGGTATAAAAACATCGACGGGCTGGAGACGGTGACGTTGAAAAGAGGAGACGCCGCCCGGTAGCCATCCGGGTATTCCTCGTAGGTCCCCCGCAGGAACACCTTCACCACATCCTCGTCCGCGACCAGGGTCATGTCGTGTGGGGTCGAGCCCGCCACGATGGCCCTAACCCCAGGTTCATCCCCCGCCAAGCCGAGCATGGCGACCAGCTGACCACCGGCCGAATAGCCAAAGAGACCAATGCGACCAGCGTCCACGTTGAGTTCGCCGGCATGGCTGCGGAGCCATGCGAGTGCCTGTTTCAGATCGTCCACCGGATCCGGGAAGAACCACTCCGGCGTCATCCGATACGTCACATTCATCACCAGATACCCCCGCTTCGCCAACCTTCTGGCGATGGCCGACATCTGATAGCGATCGTCGCCGAGCGCCCAGCTCCCCCCATGCACCAAGAGCACGGCGGGTGTCGGCGATTCCGATTCAGGCTGATAAAGATGTGCCGGCAATGCCTCCGGCCAGTCGTCGGGCGTGTAGACCACCTCCTTCAACCGACTCGTAGAATGTCCACCGAGACTCAGCGAACTACCGCAGCTACTGCAAACGACAGCGCAACACACCATGACTAGCAGGAAGCTCAGAAATCTGGGTTGAGGAAGAGAGAACATAGGTGGGATGGCGAAGCTAGATAGCTTCTATTTTGACAAATATGGGCATTAGCAAGTTTTCTACCTCCTTGCAACGCACAAGCATGACCTCGGACGGGAGTTAGAAAGACATCGCCGCGATCGCCCACCCTGAGTCGATGCGCAAACTTCACCTCCCCCAAGCACTTTTTCTTGCCTCCTCAGGGTTCTCCTTTACTGGTCTTCTCCGTGCAGACGATCAATCAACTCACTGAGCGCTTTGGCATTGAGAACGCCATTTGGTTCGAAGAAGTAGCCGAGGGATACCCGGTGGTGCACATTCGCAACGCGCACGCCAGCGCCAGCATTGCGCTGCATGGCGCCCACCTGATCGATTACTGCCCCACCGCTCAAGACCCGGTCATTTTCACCAGCCGGGCCGCCGTTTTTCGTGAGGGCAAAGCCATCCGCGGCGGTATTCCGATCTGCTGGCCATGGTTCAATGCGCATCCTGAGAAATCGCCATCGCACGGCTATGCGCGGATATCATTTTGGCAATTGGACAGCGTCAGCAGTGGGGACGACCACACCCGACTCCGCTTTTCCCTCCCTCCTCAGGACGACGGCGGACTGACCGCAGCACTGGAAGTGGTGGTCGGGCCAGAGCTCGAGCTCACCTTGACCAGCCACAACAGCGGCACCGAGCCGCAAACATTCAGCGAGGCGCTGCATAGTTATTTCCATGTTGCCGACAGCCGACGAACGGAAGTCCTCGGACTGGACGGCAGCCACTACATCAACACCGTGGGCGAAGAAAGCCTCGGCATTCAGCAGGGCGCTTTAACATTTCCTGACGAGATCGATCGCATCTACAGCTCCACCTCCGGGCTCACGATCGTGGATCCAGATAGCGACCGACGAATTCAACTTGCCAAATCACAAAGCGGCAGCACCATCACCTGGAATCCGGGGCAGGAAAAAGGCCAGGCGATGAGTGACCTCAGCGATGAGCAAATTCACTCCTTCATCTGTGTCGAAGCCGGCAATGTGCGCGAGCAAAGCATCACCCTAGCACCCGGCGACTCCCACTCCATCACCCTCACCATATCCACCACATCATGATCACTGACCTGCACCCCGCCTTCACGGAAGCCAAAGCTGTCCTCTTCGATTTTGACGGCATTGTGTTAGACACGGAATGGCCCATCTACATGACCTGGAAAGCCCTCTTCGAGCGCGAAGGTCAGGAGCTGCCACCGGAGATCTATGTGAAATGCATCGGCAGCGATTTTGATACCTGGTCGCCAGAAACCTACCTGGAAGAACTCACTGGGAAGCAGTTTGACTGGGAAACGGAAAACGCGGCTCGGCAGGTGGACATCCTCAAGAACTTGGAAGGCAGCCCGGCGATGCCCGGAGCTGTGCCACTGATCGAGTGCCTGGCCGAACACCCTGACATTCTCACCGCCGTGGTTTCCAGCTCGTCCCACCACTGGGTGGACGGATGGTTGGAAAAACTCGACCTAAGCAAGAACTTCAACACCACCGTCTGCAGAGGTGATGCCCCACGGATCAAACCAGCGCCTGATCTTTATCTGGAAGCCGCCAGGCAGCTGGGCGTGGCCCCCTCCGATTGCCTGGTGATCGAAGACTCAATGAACGGCATGATCTCCGCCCACCAAGCAGGGATGCAGGTGGTCGTCGTGCCCAACCGATTGACCTCCGTCCTGGACTTCAGCGAGGCCGACTGGCAAACCAAGTCGCTGGCGGAGCTGGTGCCTGTCGACTAGATCAGCTGCGTTTACCGGGCTTTTTCCGACGCTTCTCAGCCTCTTCCCGTTGCTGCTTCTGCCTGGCTTCTTCGGCTTGTTTCCGTTCCTGCTCTGCCTTTTCGCGAGCTTTTCTAGCCCGCTCGGCGTCCTCGGCGGCCTTCTTCTGGCGTTCTCTCTCACGGCGTAGCTTCTCCTGGCGCTCGCGTTCTTGGCGGGCTTTTTTAGCTTCCTCCTCAGCGCGCTTTCGGGCGGCTTCCTCGCGGGCCTTCTGCTCTTCGGCGGCTCGCTGACGTTTTTCACGCTCCCGTGCGGCCTTGGCTCGCTCGGCCATCTCTTTGGCTTTGCGCTCTCTCACAGCCCGCTCGGCGGCCTCGCGTGATTGCTTTTCTTTCGCCCGGCGTTCGTCGCGTTCTTTTTTCTCTCTGGCTTCGCGGGCGTTTTGCTCAGCCTCCTTCTTGCGGCGTTCCGCCTCCTGCCGTTCACGTTTCGCACGATCTTCGGCAGCTGCTTTTTCACGAGCTGCTTTTTCCTTCGCCATGCGCTCCTTGGCAGCGCGTTCCTTGGCGGCTTGTTCGGCCTGCTCGCGTTGTTCCTGAGCCTTCTTCAGATTACCAGAGGGTTTCTTCCGCATCCGGCGGATACGCTCCAGCCGTTCGGCCTCGGCCTTGTCGCGGGCGGCTTTTTCTCTTGCCGCCTGCTCGCGGACTTCCTCCATCTTACGTTTTGCCTTCGCACGCTCATCGGCTGCCGCTTTCTCGCGAGCCGCCTTGTCACGGGCGGCTTTCTCTCTGACCATGCGCTCCTTGGCGGCGCGTTCTTTGGCAGCCTGTTCAGCCTGCTCACGCTCGCGTTGTTCCTGAGCTTTCTTGAGATTGCCAGCGGGCTTCTTGCGCATTTGGCGAATGCGTTCCAGTCGTTCAGCCTCTGCTTTTTCGCGAGCTGCGCGTTCTCTCGCTTCTTGAGCACGAGCCTCGTTCAGCTTGCGCTGTTGCTTCGCCCGGTCCTCTTCGTATTTCCTTTTTCGCGCCGACTGCTCAGCCTCCCGCTTCCGCTGCTCGGTTTCATCCTTTCTCTTCCGCTCCGCCACCTGGCGCGCCAGTTCGGCACGGCGTTTTTCGAGTTCCAGTTTCAGCCTCTCTGCCTCGCTCATCTTGGCGCGGTCGTGGCGGTCGTCGGGTCGGGTGCGTGAGCTGACATCACGTCCTTTGCGTTCCTTGAATAAGCGAGCGCGTTGCTCACGGAGTTGTTTCTCCCGCTCCCAGCGCTCGGCCACTTCCTTGCGATTCCGCTCCACCTGCTTACGACGATCCGTTTCATAATGCTGCCAGTCATGGCGGCGACGAGCCTCACGCAGCTTCCTTTCGCGTTCCTGACGAATCCGCTCGCGACTGGCGTGCAGTCGTTTGTATTTCTCACGAAGCTGTGCCAACTCCTTCTCACGCTGCTTCGCTGCATACCACTCACGTTCCAACTGCTTTTGGCGATGAGACCAGTCGCTACGACGGTGACGGGGCTCGATCCGGCCATGTTTCTCATAGGCCAAGCGAGCCTGAAGGATCGTCAGAATAATTGTGCGGACGCTCACTTCACAACGCGCTTCTGCTTCCGCGTAGGCGCGTTCTTGAGCGATGTCTTGCTGATACCAATCGTAGACGACGTAGGCATTGTAATCGATCTCCTCCACCAACGGCGGCTGATATTCCGGCAAATAAGGATTTCCCTCCAGTTCATAGACCGAATCGATCTCGCTAAGTGCCAAGTTCCCCTCCAATGGGGCTGGAGTCTCCACGATTTCATCCTCCGGCACCTCGATCGCTTTCACCGGCTGATCTTCGATTAAATCCTCAGCGGCGATGGCATCCAAACGTTTTTGCTCTTCGATGCTCGCGAGCAAATCGCGTTCGCGCTGTTCCAGCTCCTTGATCCGCGCCGCCTGGGCCTGACGCTCCTTCTCCTCCAACTCCCGAATTCTAGCCGCCTGATCCGCAATGAGCTGATTTTGCTCCGGGTTGGAGGCATGCTCGATGGACGGAGACTCTTGCTGATCCGATGAGGCCACCGATGGTTTATCGCAGGCGGAAAAGATCAAGGTCACCGACGAGGCGGCGAGAAGGGAGGTGTATTTTTTCATAATGAATGAGGGCTGGATCATACGATACAGCCGATTCGACGCGTCGCGACGAATTTCCATTCAATTTATCTGCACACTGCGCCGTGATTAACCGGTGGTGCGTAGACCGCTGGCAATGGCATTGACCGAATACTGCAGGGCATTCAGCAAGGTGGCCTGGGCATCGGCGTCACCGGCCTCTTGGGCCGCGCGCCAATCTTTCAGCAGGCTCACTTGTTGTTGGTGCAGCAAGCGCAGCGGCAGATCGCGCATTTCCAAAGTCCGCAGCATCCGAGGACGGCGCTCGGCAAAGGACGATCCGAAGATCTGGTTGATCATCTTCTCTGTGCGTTTGAACTCATCGACAATCTTACCGTGCAAACGATCGCGTAGCTCCTCGTCGGGGACCAATTTGGAATAGGCGGTCATCAACTCGAGGTCGGCGCTCACCAGATTGGTCTCCACATTGGTCAGCAAGTAGCGCAGGAATGGCTCCTCGTGGACCAGCTTCGACAAGGAGTCGAAATCCTCCGGTTTTTCCGCCTGCAATTTCTCCAAGGCGGTGCCCACACCAAACCAACCGGGCATGTAATAACGTGCCTGGGTCCAGCTAAACACCCAAGGAATGGCGCGCAAGTCATCGAGCGATGCGGTGCCGGTGCGACGTGATGGACGGGAACCAAAACAACCGTGCTCCAGGGCATCGATCGGTGTGGCTGTGCGGAAAAACGGGATAAAACCAGGGTCTTCTAACAAGGTCCGATAATAGGCGCGGCTTTCGGTCGAGAGCCATTCCATGACCTTCTGGTAATGGGCACCGCCGAGATCTGCCGAAGCTCCTTCGGGGGCCTCCAACTTGGTATTGCCCACCGTGACACCGGTGACTCCGGCAAGCAGGAGCTCCAGATTATACGCAGCATTCGCGTGATGAGCGTACTTGCGAGGGATAACTTCGCCCTGCTCGGTGACCCGCATCGATCCCCGCAAGCTACCGGCTGGCAACGAACGCAGGAACCACTGAACCGGACCGGCACCACGACTGATAGTGCCACCACGACCGTGGAAAAACTCGCAGCTAGCACCCGCGGTATAACAGGCGTTGGTGATTTCAGTCTGCGCTTTCTGCAGTGACCACTGACCGGAGAGCAATCCACTATCCTTGTTAGAATCGCTGTAGCCCACCATGATGGGCATGCAAGACAGTCCACTGGGGGTCTTGCGCAGGTAATGTTTCCCGGCTGGAAGTGAGAGGTAGGACTTCACCATGCCACCTGCACGATCGAGATCGTCGCCAGTTTCAAAGAGAGGACAAACCGGCATACGGCTCACCCAGAAGCCGTCCTTGTAATCGGCCATCAGCCCTTCGCGGGCAAAAAGATGCACTAACAGCATGTCAGAAACCTGACGGGTCATGCTGACCACATACGGTCCGAGGCAGACGCGGCCGTGGACGCGGACGTGACGCCGCAGGACGCCAAAGCAGTCCATGATTTTTCCAGACTCGCTCTCCGAATCGCTTTTCCACGGAGCGAACAAGCGCTCGTTCTGCAACTCCTCCAGCAGGAAGGAGACGCGTTTTTCCTCCGGCCAGTCGGCAAAGTTCTCACCGTCTTCCACTCCCGCAATGGTAAGCATCTGGGCAGCGGCATTGTCGTGGAAGGCGGAGTTCTGACGAATATCGAGAGACGCCAGATGGAAGCCGAAGACCTCGGCCAGGCGGCGCAGCGGGTGAATCACATTCCGCGCAGTGTGCTCAGCGCCAATCTGGCGGAGTGTGGTTTCCAGCAGGCTCAGATCGTCCAAGTATTCGCTCACCCCTGTGTATCCTTGCTTGCCCATCAAGTGCTCGCGCATCAGGTAGGTGAGGCAGCGCCACGGCTCGCGCGGATTCGTTTCCGCGATACGCTGACCTTTGGCACCCAAGTTCTCGGTGAGCTCGGTGATACGGGCAGTCAGCTCGGCGGGGATCGCCTCTTCGTTCGGTGAAAGGGTTAGCACATTGGCGGCGGCACGCAGTTCGCGCTCGTGGATGTGTAGCGCGTGCCTGTGCAGGCGGAGCAAGGTGTCCTCGGTGACATCGGCAGTGACCAGCGGGTGACCATCACGATCCCCACCCACCCAGGTTCCGAAGCAAAGTTTGGGGTAAGCTCCAGACTCGCGAAGTTTTTCCACATCCCAGCCAGCGCACTTCCAAGCGGACTCCAGCGAGGCATCGAGACGGGCGATGACATTGGGGTAAACTTCGCGCAGATAGTAAATGATATGGCGCAGCTCTCCGACTAAGCTCGGGCGCGCAGCGTGGATTTCACCCGTGTGCCAGAGCGTTTCCAGCGTGACGTTGATCGACTCGAAAACGGCCTCCAGTTTCTCCTGGTCGTCAATATTCCGATCCCACTTCGCGAGGTCTTTGTAGAGTGCCAGGTGGCGTTCGCGCACGGTCGGGCGCTTGGCCTCGGTCGGGTGGGCAGTGAGCACTGGGTTGACCGAAATAGTGGGCAGCACTTCAAGCACTTCATCCTCGGAGAACCCTTGCTTTTTCAATCGGTTCAGAACCTGGGCGAACATCCCCTGCTCGGCATCCAGCCCTTGCTCACGACGGCGAAGGTTGCGGATTTTCAGCGAGGTCCTCTCCTCGACCATGTTGAGGATTTCAAAACAGATCGCCTGCAACTGGGCGGTGACAGCAGCTTCGTCCGGCTCCTTGGTGCAATCGCGAATATCCTGGCCACGCCACGGAATGCTCTCGGCGAGATGAGAGGATTTGCCCAGCAACCCAGCCAGCATATCCATCAGGCAGCGCAGGCGCTCTTCCAGCTCACCAAAACCATCACGGCGATAGTCTTGGTTGGCAATGCGGAGTTTCTCGGAGGTGGTGTTGAGGGAAGAATCTTGGCTCATGAAAATGTCGTGGTTTAAACAGCGTGGCCTTATCCTCAGTGACAGCTTGGAGTGAGTCGAGAAAGAATCCAGATCAGTTTAGTCATGAGGAATCGCGGTTGGTGATGGACGATGTTCAAACGATGAGGTAGGACTGTGTCGGACGATGATCGGATTTGCAGAACAAGGTGCCGCTCCCGGTGAGCTGCTGAAGGAAATGGAAGCCATGTTTTCAGAAACAGGCCGCCTCTCGGCATCGCCTGATTTCGAATTCCGCCCCGAGCAGCAGCAGATGGCGATGGCGGTGTCCGAGGCCTTGGAAGATCGGCACGTGCTCTGCGCCGAAGCGGGCACCGGAGTGGGGAAATCGCTCGCCTACCTACTGCCCGCAGCCAAGTATGCCTTGGAAAGTGGCAGGAAGGCCGTGATCTCCACCCACACCATCAACCTGCAGGAGCAGCTGGTCTCCAAGGACATTCCGCTGGCGAACAAGATCCTCGGTGGCGGCTTGAAAGCGGCGCTGCTGAAAGGCCGTGGCAACTACCTCTGCCCGCTGAGACTGCGCCGGGCGATGGACCAAACCGGTGATCTCTTCAGCACCAGCGAGGGGGAAGAACTCAAGGCCATCTGGGACTGGGCCGAAGGCACCAATGATGGCACCAAAAGCGATCTCGATTTCCAACCGTCCCCCAAAGTCTGGAGCCAAGTCTGCAGTGAAGGCAGTGTCTGCACCATCAGAACCTGCGGCCGCAATGGCAATTGCTTTTACCAAAAGGCCCGCAAGCAGATGGAAGAAGCCCACGTGGTGGTGCTCAATCACACCCTGTTCTTCTCGCTCTTCGCGCTGGGTGAACTGGCGGATGATGATCTTGGCTATCTCTTTCCAGACGACTTTGTCATCTTCGATGAGGCCCACACCCTCGAGCATGTGGCCGCCGTTCAGCTGGGGCTGAGCCAGAGCCATGCCGGGCTGAAGTTCGATATCCAAAGGCTCTACAATCCGAAAAACCGCAAGGGCCTCCTGCGCGCCCTGCGTCATCCCGGGTCGATGAAAGCGGCCGAGCGCGCGCTGGAGGCAGCTGATGAATTTTACGACAGCATCTCCCACCAGGTGAAGTTCGGCCAGTTCAGCAAGGAATTCCGAGTGCGCAATCCGGACTTCGTGGAGAACACCATCGCAGAACCACTGCGTCAGCTATGGACCGAGGTGGAAAATTGTGCAGACGCCTTGGAAAAAGACTCCACCACCAGGAATGAACTCATGGATGGCGCCCGACGAATGCGCGAAATCCACGCCGGAATCCGAATTTTCCTCGATCAGGAAGACGATGACAGCGTCTACTGGGTGCAAAAAGGCGGCCGCGACGGTAACCTGCTCAGCATTCACGCCGCACCGGTGCGTGTGGCGGATCGACTCCGACGGATGATGTTCGGCGATGGCCGCACCTGCATCATGACCAGTGCCACCCTCGGCACCGGAGACGATGACCTCAGCTACTTTCGAAAACGCGTGGGAGCCGAAAACTCCGTGGCCGTCAAAATTGGCAGTCCATTCAACTACAAGGAGCAGATGAAGATCTACGTGATCAAATCCATGCCCGATCCCTCACACGACGATTACGAAAAGGCGCTGGTCCACTGGATTGGACGCGTGCTGAAATACACTGAAGGCAAGGCCTTTGTGCTCTTCACCAGCTATCGGCTGATGCGCAATGTGGCTGAGGCCATGGAAGACTTCTTTTTCGACCACGACTGGCGACTGCTGGTGCAAGGCGACGGCACACCGCGCCACAAGATGGTGGAGATTTTCCGCAAGGACATCCACAGCGTGCTGTTCGGCACCGATAGTTTCTGGGCCGGGGTGGACGTGCCGGGCGAAGCGCTCTCCAATGTCATCGTAACGCGACTCCCCTTCGCCGTGCCAGACCACCCCTTGGTGGCATCTCGGCTGGAAGCGATCGAAGCAGACGGCGGGAACTCATTTGTCGATTACTCGGTGCCCGAAGCCGTGCTGAAACTTCGCCAGGGGGTAGGTCGCTTGATTCGGACGAAAAAAGACAGCGGCATGGTCGTCCTGTTAGACAACCGCGTGGTGACCAAACCTTACGGCAAAACCTTCCTCAGCTCCATGCCGGACGCCCCCATCAAGGTGGTCAACCAGCAGATCAAGGACTGAGTGCTCCGCTATACGCGAACAATCGGTTCGAGAGCCGCAATCGCCTGCTTCAGCATCTTGGCCGGCCACTGACCGGGAGCGGTAGGAGTGTCGCCGAGGTATCCGTAGTTCAGTAACGATCCATGCTGCGCGTAGAGCAATCTGGAAACCGCACCTAACGGCCCCATGCCCATCAAGGACATCGGGTGATCATTTCTCCGCAGCACTCGGGTGCATCGGGCAAAGTCATCCACCTCGCGGTGCATCACCGCCAGCTTCACGATGTCGGCCTCCTCGGCCAATTCCACGGTCCGTTGCAATGAATACTCCTCGGGGGTCTCTTCAAAATTGTGATAGGAAAGAATCAGCCCGACCTCTTTCAGGCGGATCTCATGAATGGCGTCGCGCATGGAATCATAGGAGGCCAATTCGACGTCGATCCACGTCGCGCGGTCGGCCACAGACAGCAGCAGTTCAGATCTTTCCTCAGCCGACAAGGCAACCAAGCCACCTTCGCTCACGGCCCGTGCGGTAAACAGCAAAGGGAAGTTCTTAAAGCGATCAAGCTCGATCATCAGCGCCTCCTCATGGCCCACCATGGCATCAAGCCGGACCTCCAACAGATCACATTGCTCTGGCAGCTCAATCGGCTGCAAGCACGCAAGGTGGTTCAACGATGCTACGGACCCCACCACGAGGGGTTGATCAGGGATAGTCACTTGGCGTGCGCTCATGGCATGGAATTAGTCCCACAGGATCGCCTTATCTGTCAATGTCTACCACCTCAACAAGAACACTTTCACCAAACAGTCTGAAACATGCCCCACTTTACCCTTTCGAAAACCAAACAGCTGCGCCACAACAGGGGCGGCCACAGGCCTTCAACGATATGGAAAAAACTCTCGGCATAGGACTCGCAGGATTCGGCACCGTAGGCACCGGTGTCTGGGAAACTCTGGAGCGCAATCTGGAACTCATTCTGAAACGCACTGGCGTGGAAGTGGAAATCAAACGGATCGCCGTGCGCGACCCCAAGAAAGCCCGCCTCAAAGACGTGCCCACCGAGGCTTTCACCACCGATTGGTTAGAGGTGGTCAACGATCCGGACGTCGATATCGTGGTGGAGCTCATCGGTGGCACCACCACCGCATTTGACATCGTCGCCTCGGCCCTCAGCGCGGGTAAACCCGTGGTCACCGGCAACAAAGCCCTGCTCGCAGAACGCGGCAAGGAGCTGTTCAGTCTGTCATTGGAAAAAGACACCCCCATCCACTTTGAAGCCGCCGTCGCCGGAGGCATCCCCATCATCAAGACGGTGCAGGATTCCTTCGTGGGGAACCAAATCGAATCCATGGCCGGGATCATCAACGGCACCTCAAACTACATCCTACAGCGGATGACCGAAGCCGGACTCGGCTACGAGGAAGCACTCGGAGAAGCCCAGCAGTTAGGTTACGCCGAAGCTGACCCTACCTTGGACGTCAACGGCTGGGACGCAGCGCATAAAGCGATCCTGTTAGCCACCCTCGCCTACGGCTTCATCATTGACCCCACTAAGGTCTACGTCCGCGGCATCGAGCGTGTGCGCAGCACGGATATTGAATTTGCCAAACGTCTCGGTTTCGTCGTCAAGCTGCTCTGCGTGGTGCGCGAGCATGAGGATGGCACCATCGAGCTCCGCACCCAGCCCTCCTTCATCCCGGGCAGCCACGTATTGGCGAGCGTCAATGGCGTGTTCAATGCCGTCGCCGTGATCGGCGATGCCGCCGGAGAATCACTCTTTTACGGTCGTGGTGCCGGGAAAGATCCTACCGCCTCCTCGGTGGTGGCCGACATCGTGGAAGCTGCCCGCAGTGTGGGCGAGATGAAACCCGGCAGCCACCGCGGTTTCCTGCCCTACAAAGACGAGGGCAAGATCATGGATATCGAGGACACGCAAACGCCTTACTACGTCCGATTCGATGTCACCGATGAGCCTGGTGTCGTTGCCAAAATCGCCAACGAACTGGCGATCGCCGGCATTGGTATCGCCGGCACGCACTCGCCTGTGAATGCGGACGACCCGGACGCGGACTTCGTCGATATGGTCTTCCAGCTCCACACCTGCCGTTTTGGCCTGTTGAAAGACACCTTGAAAAAGATCGAGGCTCTGAGCTGTGTCAATGCGCGCCCCGTCGTGTTCCGTATCGAAAACCTGACCTAAGGGCGGAGATCTAACTCCCTGTGTAAACCTGCACCGGCCCAACTCCCGGGCCGCCTTGCACGCTGCGCAGTTTTCCCACCGCCTTCTTCACCGCCTCCACAGCAGCATCGCATTCCTCCTGGGTGCTGAAGATGGAAAAGGATACCCGCAAGCTACTCTTCGCCTGTTGGGCAGAGATCCCCATGGCGGTCTGGACATGGGACGGCTGTTGCTTCCCTGTCATGCAAGCGCTGCCAGCCGAGCACTGAACGCCGTATTCATCCAAAAGAATCAATAAACCTGCCGCCTCACAGCCTTGGAAGGATACATGACTGGTGTTCACGCTGCGATGGGTCAGTGAACCATTGACGGTGACGCCGTCGAGCTCTGTGGTCAGACGTTTTTCAAAATGATCGCGCAGCTGCACGATTGGAGCATGGGCATCGGCATCGAGCTTTGCCTTCATAATCTCGGCCGCCTTCCCCATGCCCACAATTGACGCTACGTTCTCAGTGCCACTGCGTCGCCCACCCTCTTGGCCACCGCCACGCAGCATGGGATCGAAGCGCACGCCCTCACGCACATAGATCGCTCCGACACCTTTCGGAGCGTGGAATTTGTGACCTGAAATCGAAAGGAAATCGACTGGCACCTGACTGACATCCACCGGCATTTTGCCCACCGCTTGGATGGCATCGCTGTGGAATGGCACACCCGCCTCGTGGGCAAGGATCGCCGCTTCTTGAATCGGCTGAATGACCCCGGTTTCATTGTTTGCCCACATGACCGAGGCCAGCGCACAGGCATCATTTTTCACCGCAGCGGCGAAATCATCGATCAGCAGTCGCCCCTCGGCATCGACGCCCACCTTCTCCAGCTTCACGCCATATTTTTCACACAGCGCATCGCTGTAGCGCAAGATGGCGCTGTGCTCGATCTCACTGGTGACCATCGTTCCGCCACCGGCCATGGCGAAGGAGAGCACCGCGTTATTGGACTCGGTGCCGCAACCGGTCATGACAATTTCCTCAGGCTTGGCATGGATCAACGCCGCCACTTGTTCATGGGCCGTCTCCAATGCCTTCCGCACCACCTTCGCCGCGCGATAGCCACTGGACGGGTTATACCACTGGTCGGTCAGAAACGGGAGCATCACCTCAAGCACATCCGGGTGCACCTGAGTAGTCGCATTCGAGTCGAGGTAGATCATGCCGATATGTAACCTGTGGAGCGGCTCGCCGCAAGAACAAGGCCATGCCTAGATCGTGCGTCTACCACCAGAACCAGGATCTCTTGGCTTTACGTTTGTATTTTCCATCCCCCACGCTGACCACCTCCACGCGGACTTGGGTGAGCCCATGTTCTTTAAAACCAAGCTTGGATGCCGCCCGCGGTGTGACATCGATGATCCGCCGGGGAATGAATGGGCCCCGATCGTTGACCCGCATTTTCACCGACTTCCCATTCGAGAGATTGGTCACCTTGACCACACATGGGAGCGGCAAAGTCTTGTGTGCCGCCGAGACATGCCAGGGCATCACCTTCTCACCCAGTGAAGTATTCCCCCGTTTCAGTCCGAAAAATTTGCTTTCATCATACCATGAGGCAATTCCGTCTTCACTGTAATTCAAAGCCTGCTCCACCGACATGGGGTGGTAGCGTTGCCCCTTGATCGTGTAGGACCTCTGCATGTAACCGCTGTAACCACCTCCACAAGAGACAAAAAAACAACACAGTAGGGGGATCAACATCCAGCGCAACACAGGGAACATGGCCGAAGCCTAGCGCAATGGCGCCGCTGCGAAAACTGGAAAAGTAGTCGTCAAAGCAGGGTCTTGACCTTGCTGGTCACTCTGCCTATAAGCGCAGCGCCTCTCAGAAACTATCCAATTTACGATATGACCCGCACATCCATTGAAGCCTGCGCCAAAGCTTTCGTTGTCGTTCTTTTTTGCCTCTTCGTTTTCTCCGTCTACAACGTCTGCGCCATGATTGGCTGGGTGTAAGGACTGGCAAAATATCTATTAAATCTGAGCTTGGCCATTCATGACGGGCCGAAGCTACGGCTGTGCACAGGGTGCAGCCACACTTATTGTAAGCGCTCTATGCCATACGTCCGCCAGGGAGTGACGAGCAGGCAAAAAAATAGCCGGTGATATCGCAATACCACCGGCCATTTTGTAAAACTTAATCGATTAGGTCCCGTTCCACTTCTTCTGTGGCACGTTAATTGTATCGTTGGGATACACCTTCACACGCATGTGAGCTGCATTTCTCATATCGTAAGTGTATTTTTTTCCATTGCGGTGCAGCTCCACACGACGAATGGATCCAAAGGCCGTTTCGCCACCTGCAGCCGAAATTGCTTGGAACAGAGTCATTCCTCGGGTGTATGGCTTCTGCCCCGGAGACTTCACAAAACCACCGACACTAATGAGCTGAGCATCAATCTGCGAAGCCGCACTGTCTTTACGTGAAACCACTGTGATGCGGGGGTTTTGATACATCTGCGCGGCGCGGTAGCTGCTTTCGATACGGCGAGCGAGTGCCGAGCTCGACATCCCACTGGCTTTAATTCCGCCTTGGAGGAGAGGAAGATACACATGACCATCTGGACTGACCACATACTCACCACTGATGCGGGTCTGTTCAGAAGCAGGCACTCCTTTGATCGTAATGCTGAGTATTTCCTTAGTGGAAATAGATTGAGCCACCGCTACGCCGGAACACAAGGTCACGGCAGCCAAAGCAAGGGCTAGGAATTGAGATAATTTTTTCATAGTCGGTAAAATTCGTCTGGGGTTTTGATTCAGAATGAGTCGCCAAACTCATGGAGGTTGGACAATGAGCATACGCTTGGCGCGGCACATGTCAACATCCCTGCGGTTCGGTAACGATCAATAGAGGTCCTCGTCAGACGAGGCTGATTTACTCTGCTGCTTGGCGTTAGTTGAGGCTTGAACGTTCTGCTGATTGTCCTCGCCACTGGTTGGGGCGTAGTAAGTGTAGTAACTAGTGTAGTATTGGTATTGGTTATCACTGCGGACATCGACGTTGTTGAGAACCACCCCAATGACTTGGCCACCCACATTTTCCACTGCCTGCTTCACGCGAAGGAGCATGTTACGTGGTAGTTTCCGATGCTGAACCACAATCATGGTCAGATCCACCTCACTGGCCAGAACCGAAGCGTCACTGACACCCAGGATCGGTGGGGAGTCCACCAGCACCAGGTCGAAACGCTGCTTCACGTCCTGAATAAGCTCGGACATCCGGCGCGAGTTCAGAATCCCCGCAGCATCCGCAGGAAGAATCCCCGAGGGCATAAAGTAAAGGTTGTCCACCGGAGTCTGAAGAATCACATCCTCAAGCAGAAGGTCAGTGGTGAGGTAATTGGTGAGACCCACTGAATTATTGATATCGAAGAAGGTGTGTAGACGCGGACGACGAAGGTCGGCATCGATCATCAGGGTCGTGTAACCACCCTGAGCACAGATGTATGCCAAGTTCACCAATGTGGTCGATTTACCCTCACCAGCACCACCGGAAACCACAGTGATGGAGTTGTCCTCCGGGTTCTTCCGGTTGAATTCGATGTTGGTTCGTAGAATTCGATACGCTTCTGCATCCGGGCTCATGCCACTTTGCTTGTGCAGGACTCCCACATCTTTGGGAATCACCGCCAACACAGGAACGTTCAGGAAACGTTCGACGTCCTCAAGGCTCTTCACTGAGGTATCCAGATATTCCAAACAGAATGCGATACCCACGCCGAAGATCAAACCGACTACAGCGCCAAGAGCCAGGTTAAGTGGAACGTTGGGGCTCACAGGAGTGTCCTGGATTTCAGGCACCTGGTGCAAAATAATGTTGGTTGGAGGCATCACCAGCTTGGCTTTCTCCAGGTCATACTTCACTTCCATCTGATCCTTGATGCTTTGCGCCGTTTGGTATTCTTTTCGGGCCAAGTTGAACTCTTGGAATGACCGAGCTTTCTCTGTGCCTCGGTCTTGTTGGTCATTAAGAACCTCTTCCATTTTCTCAACGCGACCTTCAACGAGCTTAAGCTTGTATTTCAAGGATTCACGCACGTTGACGGCACGCTTTTTCAAACTGGAATCAAGTTCGGCGATACTTGCCTTACGCGCTTTGATATCCGGGTGCTGTGGTCCCAAACCTTGAGCGAGCATGACTTGAAGATCTCTTTTTGCAGCCACGAATTGATTGTAGTTATCACTAAAACCCACCTCAGGAAGCTCGGCAGCCACGGCCACAAGCTCATCATCGTCCAAAGTCAGCAGTTTGTTGATCTGGAATGACAGCTGCTCTTTTTCACGGTTGGCTTCATAAAGCTGTTTCTCGGCAAGGTTCCGCAACTCAAGCTGGCCACCAATCATTTCTCCACCTCTTTCGCTCTCGACCCAAATGACACCGACTTTTTCAGCGATATCCATCAGGCGTTTACGCATTTCGGCAACTCGGTCGCTCTTGTTCTGCAGTTCAACTTGAATAGCTTTCAATTGCTCTCTGCGAATACCCATTTCCAAGTCATTCCGGCGTTGCTCGTAGGCCTGATAAACGGCTTCGGCTACTGCTTGAGCATCCTCTTTTTTACGGTGTCTGACTGAAATTTCGATCAGGTCGGTGCCACGACGTTGATTGGTTTGAACGATGCCTCGCAAGGTATTCAGCACCGTCTTGCGATCCTGACCCCAGCGTGTCTCCAGCTGCTTCTTATCAATCGCCAACTCGAGGGTCGATGGTGCGACGATGATCTCGAACTGGGTATTCATGAACTGACGGGTCATCACCGGTCCAGTTCCTGCAGTTTGCATCATGGTGGGTGAAACATCATTAATTGGCTTCACCTCAACCAGTGCCGAGCTCTCATATTTTTTGGGCATCACGTAGGTGATCACCGCCGCAGTAAGAAACACCAAAAGGAAAGTGAGGAGAATAACTCCATAGCGGTTTTTAAGAACCTGCCAGTAATCAATGGCATGGAGTGATGATTCGTTTTGATTGATGTTTTGCTGTTGCATATTCAGATCTATACTGGGCTGTTTTGAGGCAGATGGTGAAATCTTGCTATCGCTCGCGATTAGCACACGAGCTAGCTGGATGTTTTTCTATGAGAACTTCAGATTTGTAAATCAAAAAGCCGTCGCAATGTAAGACATTGCGACGGCTGATATGTTCGGATTTTTTAGACAGGAAAATTAGAACTCAACGCGGAGCCCCAGAGAAGCGCGGTTGCGCTCGTAGGTGCGTGAGGCAGCTGATGTGCCTACTCCGTTGCTTGCGTCACTGTCGGTCCAGTTGTAGGAACCTGTGACATACATACCATCGTTAATCTTGTAGGAGAAACCGAGGTAGAGGTTCAGGAGGTCCTGGTCGAGATCGGCAATAGCGCCACCTGCAACAGGAACGGTGCGACCATCTTCCATGTCAGTCATGATGTAGTTCACACCTGCATGCAGGGTGAGATCAGGTGAGACGATGTAGTCAGCGGAAACGCCCACACGAAGGGTGTTGTTGGAATCGTAAGTGTAGCCAGCGAAGCTGGTGCCGTAATCTTCCACGCTGTAGCGAGCGAATGCACGCACGCTGAACTGCTCATTCACACGGGTGCGAATAGCGGCTTCGAAGAATGGGCTATCTCCGTCAGAACCGCCATCGACGTCGCGGATCTGCACACCACCTTTAAGGGCGAGAACAGAGTTCGGGCTGAAGCGGTGCTCAATACCTGCAGTGATGTAGTGGTTGGTGGAATCACCGGCGGTGCCGTCGGCATCGGTCCAGCTGTAGCGGTAATCAAGAGTCCAAACCGTTTGCTCGGAAGCACGGTAGCGGAACTGATTGTAAACGCTGTAGATCATACGATCGTTGCCGCTCAGGTCGCTCTGGTAATCAAGACCACGCACTTTGAAACCGGTGTAGGTAGCAAAACGCTCACTCCAGCGGTAACCGACAGCATTGTCTGATTGATAGTGAAGATACTCACCAATTTGACGATCGGTGGAGAAACCGTAGCTGTAATCTGGCTCAAGCTCATATGCAACGTAGTTGCGGCTGCTGAAACGAAGTCGCTCGCTCACGCGGTGTGCCCAGTTAATACCGAGGCGACCTTGAGCATACATGTCATCGCTACCGGAGGCAGCAGGAGCATCGAAGTAGTAAGTGCCACCAACACGAGCATAAACGTCCCAAGTGGTTTGAGGTGTGATGCTCACGAGTGATGCACCAACGTAAGCGTTGACGTAGGTCACATCGTCTTCGGAGCCAGGACCGGAAAGAACGGTAGGGCTCACGTTATCATCGTAGCCGAAGCTAACACCTGCGTTCCACTTCAATGGGGAGCTTTCCTGAGCATCGTCGTTAGGTGCGATGTCATACAAACCTTGCGCGGAAGCTGCACCGAGAGAAGCCAGTGCAAATGCTCCTGTGATTAGTTGTTTTTTCATAGATTCTAAATTATTTTCAGTAAAGTTAATGGTTTATATCAGCTAAAATCAACGGGCTATCTAGGGATAAGATAATCCATTTTGTCCATGATTTGCTCGTCCTCGCTTGTAGATGATGGAGGAGTCACAACAGGAGGCTGAAGACCTGGAGGGAACAGAGGGAAACCGCCGGGGCCACCAGGAGTGGGACCTTCTGGACCGCTACCGGGAAAATCGAGAGGATTAGAGGCAACAGGAGGAACAACAACTTCCTTACCACCCTTGGCGCTTCCGCCTTTAGCACTGTAGCCGTCACCAGCATTGGCACCGAATTTGGTGACCACAGCTTGAACCTCGGCCAAAGCGTCAGGAGCGACTGCGACGGCACACTGTCCGATAATACGCACTTTTTCAGGAGCTGAAGTGACTGCTGCGGAGACGATGTCTGCCACCAGTTTCTTGTCTGCATCGGAAGCGACGATTGCGGCCTTGACGATCTCGCAAGCGCAGGACTCGTTTTGAGCCACTTGAGTTGCGACCAGCTCGAGGACGTTTTCTGGATTTGCGGCAACTGCTTTTTTCACAGCTGTCGAAACTTTATAACAATCAGGCGCAGCTGCATGGGCTGGTGTAACCAAAGCCAATACAGCACCGAACAGTGCGTATTTCATAGTGTTTTTCATAGTATATAATCCTTTCTGGGTGAACAGATGGTGTGTTTTTCCTGTCATAGAAAAAGCGGGTAGCGAGAATCGAACTCGCATGATCAGCTTGGAAGGCTGGAGCTTTACCATTAAGCTATACCCGCAAAGGTGAGGGCATTAAAACCCCAGCAAAGTATGCCGACAAGTACTAAATCGTCTTTTCTTTCTTATTTTTAAAATTCCCAGAAGCAATCTCACAAACGCTCAAAGTATTGTATTTTGCTGGCTTAGCCGGATCAAACAACTTTTAGAACACTTCTCTTTTTCTGTTAGGAGTGATTTTTTTAAGCTATAAGCCCGTGGGGTGATCGATGAATGTGGACTGGAGTTTGAACCGCTCGGAAAGCAGGGTCGCCAGTGCCTTGACCCCAAATGTTTCCGTTGCGTAGTGCCCTGCGTAAAGCAAGTTTACGCCCAACTCCTCGGCGAGCGGGAAGCTCCAATGCGGCCCTTCCCCTGTGATGAAGGTATCGATGCCTTCCGCGGCCATCGCAGCAACTTCCGATCCAGCCCCACCGGTGATGACCCCCACCCTGCCGACGCTATTTGCCCCTCCGACACAAACGTGGACGGGCCCAGCAACGGCATCAGTCAGGCGTTGATGCAAGGTGTCGAGGTCGACATCCATCTGCTGTTTGAGTCCAAGCTGGATCCCTTTCCAATCAAAAAATGGCACGGCATCCCCCATCTCCAGGGCATTAGCAAGCAGCCGGTTATTACCATATTGAGCATGCACATCCAGTGGGATGTGGGCGCTGTAGAGGGCCATGCCAGAATCCACCGCCAGTTTGAGTTTGCGATACATGGCCCCAGTGATGGTCTGCGCGCCCTGCCAGAACATGCCATGGTGAACGATCAGCAAATCTACCCCTTGAGCCACCGCTTTTTCGAACACGGGCAGCGAGGCATCAACAGCGGCACCGACGCGCAGAACCTCGCTGTGGGAGTCAATTTGCAAGCCATTGACAGCGCCTGAGTAGTCGGGAATCTCCGCAATGTTGAGTTCTTGATCGAGAAACGTAGTAATATCCGAAAGTTGGGCCATGCCGACAATCTAAGCTGAGCTTATTTTAAAACGACATCAAAAAAACTTGGTCGAAGTGCTCAATTCAGCATGAAAAGTTTTCATCTAATACCTAACTGGTTCTGCAACATCTGCTCAAGTTCCTTAGCCGAGCGGGTATTTCCCTGCATCATGACGGCCTTTTTGATCAGCAACTTAGGCATCACCGGAGTTTTTTGGGCGAACTCTTTGTAATCCGCAGCATCCTGTTTGAGTATCGATTGGATCCACGGATTGTTTTCCCAATTGAACTCAGCATCTCCCACCAAGCTTGCTGCCATCGCTTCTGCGGCTTCGACAGGAACTTGATTGTTTTCGAAAAGCCAGTGATGAAACTCAGCGAATTTCGTTCGATCTGCCTGCCAAACAGCCAAACCCAATTGGGCAAATTCACAGGCCATGGGCTGATCCTTCACTCCCTCCGGCAGGTAAGGATTGCACTTTTGATTAATTGGCGCAGGCAATAACACGATGCAAATTTTGTCCGGGTATTTTTCCAGCAGGCCATTCAGATTCTCGTGTAGCCCACGGCAGGCATCACAGGTGTAATCGTAGTATTTCACCAGCACATGCTCTGCATCCGGTCGACCAATGTGCGGCAAAGCATCCACTCGATAGGCTTTGCCTCCATCAAAAAACTTCACCAGCCGCCCATCGCCCTGGGCATGAACGTCGCTGGATTCCGCTTCGTCATCAACTTTGCCCAAGCTGATCTCTTCCAGTTGGTGGCTTTGGGGCGCGGGGCCAAAGTATTGCATCAGCGCAAGAGCTGCCACTAGCATGAGAGCGCAGGGAACCAGGGCGGCCGACTGCCGAAGGAAGCGGCCTCTATTCTTGAAATCAGCCAGCAAGATCGCAGCCGCCAGCAGGAAACCCACCGCATGCATGGTCATGCAGTATTTGCAGATACTTTCCAGCGCTACGATCTGCAACACACAAAACCAAACTGCGGCGGCAAGCACCAGCCAGGCTGCAAGCTGCCTGTACCAACTCACCAGCTCACCTCGCATGACGACGCTTGCGAGAACTCCCAAATAGAGGATAAGGGAAAAAACCGAAACAGGAATGACTCCAAAGACCATCGACCACTTACTACCCAGCACATTGGCGCAGTCGCTACCTCCGCCACAGCCAGCTAGGGCGCTGATCGAGCCATTCAGTTTTTCAATCGTCAGCCAAAGGCTCAAGCCGGCAGCAAGTATTGCCAGAACGGCAATCACCACCTTCCATTTTGTGCTCAGATCCTGGTTTGTCTTCATGGGCGACAACATTGGCGCGCATGGCCACTGTGACCAGAGCAGATTGACAGAAGCAGCTTATTTATCACGCACAGGCACGCCATTTTCGTCCAGCGCAACCCAATCATCCCCTTCACGATTCCTACGCCAACCATTGATCGCAAAGAGCAGGGTCAGAGCCAAAAAGAAGATCGCGGTCTCCATCAAGAAGGGGCTGGTGATCAGAGCTAGACACATCCGCCCAAGTTCACCGGCAAAACCGGGCAGGTAAGCCGATGCCGCAACTGCCCCCAGCATGACAAAGAAGAACAAAATCAGGCTGAAACCAATCAGGGTATGTTTTTTACGTGCTTCCATGGTGTAGACAGGCACTCGTTCGCACCCAAGTAACTTATTTTCAAGCTCAAAAAAAGCGCACCCGCCAGAATGACGAACGCGCTTGGAAATCAATAAAGTCCGGAGAGCTTCGATCACCTAGCCACCGAAGAGGCCTTTGGCCTTATCGAGCAGACCATCCGTGTCTGGCATCTCACCGTTCACTGCGGAGTTGACGATATCTTGCATGCCCTCGGGCAGCTTGTCTTTGACGAAACCAAGCACCAAATCAATGGCTTGCTGGCTCATCTCTTCGCTGAGGCCTAATTTTGCGGTCAATTGTGCTTTTAATTCGTCCATGATATTAAGTGAGTAGTTTGTGGTGAGAAGTACCGGGAACAGGGGTCGAACCTGCACGCCCAAAGGGCACTAGATCCTAAATCTAGCGTGTCTACCAATTCCACCATCCCGGCGTGGAGCGACGTGACTATATGAGAACTTCGAACTTTGGCAACGGGTTTCTTGCTCATTTTTCAACTAAGAACCGATTAAAACAAGCACCCGTAAGCCCCTTATTTTTAGATTTTCGCCAAGGCCGCCGACATAGCTTCGAGCGTCCGATCAATCTCAGCTTCGCCGTGCGACACGGAGATGAAGCCGGTTTCGTAGGGGCTTGGTGCGGTGTAAACACCCTGCTCCAGCATCTCGGTGAAGAATTTGCGGAATGCCGCCGTGTCCGCGGTCATGACGGAGTCCAGGTCGACAATTTCCTCCCCGGTGAAGAACAGGCAGAACATCGAGCCGACCCGGTTGAATTGGTAATCCAGTGACTTCTCCTGCAGCAGCGCACGCACGCCGGCTTCCAGTCGGGCGCCCAGCTGGTCCAATTTCGCATAGCCGTCTTGGCGTTCCATCTCGCGCAGCTGGGCCAAACCTGCCGCCATGGCCAGCGGGTTACCACTGAGGGTGCCGGCTTGGTAGACTGGACCGTCCGGCGCCAAGTAATCCATAATCTCCGCCTTGCCGCCGAAGGCGCCGACCGGCAATCCGCCGCCGATAACTTTGCCCATGGCTGTGAGGTCGGGAGTAATACCTTCCAGCTCTTGCACCCCACCTTTGGCCACGCGGAAGCCAGTCATGACTTCGTCAAAAATAAACACCGCACCATGTTTCGCGGTGATGTCACGGAGGCCCTGCAGGTATCCTTCCTTGGGGAAAATCAAGCCGGCATTGGCGGGGTAACTTTCCACAATCACGGCGGCAATCTGATCGCCCATCTCGGCAAATACAGCATTCACCTTTTCGATGTCGTTGTAGGGCAGGATGATGGTTTCCGCGGCAAAGGAGGCAGGCACACCGGCAGAATCAGGCTTGCCGTGGGTGAGCGCTCCCGATCCGGCGGCAACCAAGAGGCTATCGACGTGACCGTGGTAGCAACCGACAAATTTAATCACCTTGTCGCGACCGGTAAACCCGCGAGCCAGTCGAATGGCGCTCATCGTCGCTTCGGTTCCGGAGTTCACCATGCGGACTTTTTCCACCGACGGCACCCAATCGACGATTGTTTCCGCCATGTCCACCTCGTAGGGGTTGGGGGTGCCGAACGACACCCCTTCCTTCGCGGCCGACTGCACAGCCTCCACCACACACTCGGGAGCGTGGCCCAAGATCGCGGGCCCCCAGGTGCCGACGTAATCGATCATTTCATTGCCGTCGACATCCTCGATGCGACAGCCCATGGCGCGACGGACGAAAAACGGGTCGCCATCGACATTTTTGAATGCTCTGACCGGGGAATTCACACCTCCGGGGATCACCTGCTTGGCAGCCTTGAACAACTTGCTGGAAATATCTCTTTTCATGGTAAAATCGTGCCGAGAACCGGCGCCGCCAACATGAAAGCCCAGCCGAGGCAATGCAAGCCCTCAACCATGCAATCCACATTGGCTTGAATAAAGCGGGAAAAGTAATCGTCGAACTCACATCCACGAGCTGCCCAGCGCAGATTTTCCGGTGGATTTCAAACCGACCCTACACTAAGCTACCCTGTGATGAAAACTGCCACCTCCATCCTCGTCGCCTTGTTCGCGGCCCTCGCCACGACTGAGCAAAGCGATGCCGCCCCGAAAAAATCCCTGCTGAACAACGACCCGGATGTGATCTACCTGAACGAGCACATCAACCGCACCATTCACCTGCTAGTGATCAAACCGGCGACGATTTACGCCACGAAAAAAGGAGGTCGCAAGCTGGGCACCTTCAGCCCGGACACCAAGGTGGAGCTCATCGCCATCACCGATCGGGCCTACCGGGTGAAAGGTCAGGCCACCCATGCCGGGGTCAGTGGCTGGATCAGCCCGCAGTTGGTAGCTTCCAAGGATAAAAACTTCATCGTAAACCTGAAAAAACTCTACGAACGCCAGATGGCGGTGAAGGAACTCATCGCCAACCATGAGGTGGCCATCGGCATGACCCTCTCCGAGGTCAGACAATCACTGGGAGAACCCACCGAAACCGAGGTCAAACAGACCCGCGAGGGCGAATCCGGCCAGTGGGACTTCGTGATCACCGAGGAGCAAAAACACTACCGCACCATCCGAGACCCCAGCACCGGCGGCATCTACCGTCAGCTCTCCCACATCACCACAGAAGAACGTTCACGCACCACCATCGAGTTCGATAACAACACCGTGACCTCCGTGACCCGCAAGAAAAACAACGGCCCGGGTCGCGTCCGCATCATCCCCGCTCCGGTGATCTTCCACTGGTAATTAGAGCTCTCCTGGAGCGCTGGTTTGTTCACTCCACCGTGGCGATTAGATCAGCTTCGCTGCCCTCACCTTAGGGCTTGCGGATGGTAACCTTGTTATTTTTCCCTCGATCCGTCACTTCCCCACTGCTGAGGATGGTGTTGCCGCTGGAACTGGATTCGAGAATGATCGGGTACTCCGTGGCATTGATAATGTTGGAGCCTTTTCCGGTCACCACGATCGGTCGCAGGTTTTCATCCTCCGCCCCCGGCTGCCGACGGAAAATAATCTTGTGCTTGTCTCCTTGAATATCCGCGAGGTTGTGCGGACCGACGATTTCGGGCGACCGAATAATCGTGATGTCCAGATCCTGCACCGAGCGGGATAAACGAAAGTCGCTGAGCGGTGCGTAGGAAAAATTGCCAAACGATCCGGAGACCTTTCCTTTTTTCGGCATGTTGAAATTGGTGGCTCCACAATCGATCGCAATGGTGTCCTTGACGGTGGCGGATCGGGCCAAGTACAGGCGCACACCTCCCCGCATCTGTTTCACCCGGCAGTTTTCCACCGTCACGTGACCACTGCGGGCATAGGAACGGATCCCATCCTCGGAAAGTGGCAGCATCACATCGCGTGGGATCGGTCGGCCATCGCTGCGGTATTTGGATCGCTTCGGCAGATCCTTCGCATGAGTCTCCGCGTAGAGCTCCTTGCTCGCACGCATCCGCCCCTCGACGTAGCAATGCTTGATCACTGAATGATCGGCCGGAGCTTGCATGTAGATGCCGTGGCCAAATGCACGCATCTGAATCTCACAGCGTTGCAGCATGTTGTGCCTGCCAGTGAGCAAAATGCCGCAGCGTTTATCCAAGCCAAACACATTATCGCGACCGATGCCGTAAATGCTGCCATAGCCATAAGGAAAAGATCCACGTACCGTGAGCTTCAGGCCGTGGATCTGGTTGTGATCGCCTGAGACTTTCACCACTGGGTCGCCACGCAGTCCGCTCGCTAGCTTCCTGCGTTCCATATTATATTGGCTGAAATCCTTCACCTCCTGCAAGCCGTTCTCGTAGGTGTCTTCGAAAGTACCCCCTTTGATCATATTGTGATCTCCGGTCACGCGGAAATAGCAGGATTTCGTCGAGCCCACAGGCGCTTCCAGCATGACTCCAGTGAGGTCAATCTTATTGTTAGAACCGCTGACTTCAACGTAACGATTTTTTTTCGAAAGGTCCGCAAGGTTGTAGTCGCCCGCAGCGAGAACGACCGCCTGATCGCTCTTGGTTACAGCTTGACGCAGCTCTTCGAGACTTTGCACGGTCACTTTGCTCTCGGCTTGAACCAGCCCAGCCATCATCAAGCCGAGCATGAGGCTGATGCTGGAGAGGAGTTGTTTACGCCGTGAATGGGGGGGAATTGAGGAGTTCTTCATCACAATAATCAGTGCCCTCCTAACAAAACCAGTGAAATGAGCCAGTCAATTGAGGGTTACTGACGCTATTACAGCTGCGGTTTCACATCTCTATCACACTTATCATGACATGCCCGCGGGCGGAGGTGCGTGTGGGAATGTTTCCGTTGAGCGACAGTTGATCAGTCGCACGTGATCACATTTCCCCTCGTAATTATCCCAGAGCTCGATGAATAACCCGTCTGGAGCACTGGCTTCAACGATGGCCTCCAGCCAGCTACGGTATGCAGCATCGTCACCTATCGCCGCAGCCATTAGGTCTGGGAATTGCCGCTGGATACCGGACGCCAGCTCTTTAGGTGTCCGGCACCTCTCCCCGCCCCAGTCAAATACAGAGCTGTCGCCGATTGAGCCGTGAGGGCCACGCGTATTCGAATCAAGGACATGCAGCCGATAGCGCCAGTGTCCACCACTTGGGGAAAGCCCGGCACCCAGACGTAATTTCCCATAGCCACCGGCATGAAGAGCCAGCACAGCTTCGATCAGTAGTCGCCCAGGGTGCATCGATACTATGTCAGTTAACTAAAAAAGTAAGGATATAACACGTAGAGCCTCGCTACAAGCCTGAGCAGCAGGCCAGAAATGGGGCCGAGGGAGAACACGAGCGCCAGCCCTCCCTCAACCCCAACCCCAGTAAAAAAAACAGCTTCGAAGCTCTATTTCCGCCGGCGGAACATCATGGAGAGAGATCCAAGCCCCAAAAGCGCCACAGAACTTGGCTCGGGAACTTGCGTCAGGCTCAGACCGCTGAGGGTGCTGAGCGTTCCATTGGCCTCGGAGATGTAAATCGAACTGAAGTCGACATCCGAGGCGTAATCATGACTCGCCAGCACTCCGGCAATTTGGCTATCGGTCCAAGTCACCGAACCAAAATTATCAACCCCATTGTAATCGGACAGATCCACGGTAACTGTCAGAGTGCGATCCCCAGCGTTCCCGTCCGGACCGTCGATAGCCACAGAGCCACCCGGACCACCCCACATATCCAATTCACCCGAGCCTCGTAAAATAATCGAACCCGTGCCCTGCTGGTTTAAAAAATGGCTGGTAGTCGACGGCTCGTTGAGTGCGGAAAACCCCATGGAGAGCCATGTATTACCGGAGCCAGTGACATCCCCGATGGTCATTGTTAGGATAAAGACCCCATTGGCGGAGCCTTTGGTATCGTTGATGTAGCTTCCGAGGTTGAGGTAGGCCGATGAGATCGCCGAGGTCCCAACGACAACCGAGCCATCGTCGAAAAACGTATCGGAGGAAACCCAAGCACTCGAGCCGCCTGCCGCGCCGACCCCCGCGTCGAAGGTCTCAGCCGTGCTGCTGTCAAGCGCTCCACCGGCACCGCCGAATGTCTCCTCGACGATCACGGTGCTTGCTGTGGCCGACCCAAGGGTCAGAAGTGCCGCAGCAGACAACGCGAGTTCAATTTTTGTTCGTATCTGAATAGTCATGATATTGTGTTATGCAATTACTCGTCATCCCATTCACAGTGAGAACCTTCCAAAGATGATTCGCCTATGAATGGAAATTAGATACGTTCCATACTGAAATACCTCTAGAAGTCGGCAAGAAACATTTCAGTGCTCCCCAAACCCTCTCCAGCAGATTTCATTACCCCGTTCAAGGGCTCCTCAAGTTTGAGGCGTAGGCAGCTCATCTCAATGTTTATAGGGTTTGGGCGGTATCACGCTAACTCCATGACAGCTAGACACATGGGAAAGCAAACCGTCCAATCTCTGCCAATAGGGTCAATAACTGAACCAACAATATCCTGAATTAGTTAATTTCCACAGACCGATTCCCCAGCAAACAGCGCCGATTCGGACAAATTGTGAGCTCAATGGATGGAGAACCTAACCTCGATCGAATAGTCCGATCCGCTGCGGCACATTAATCAGATCATTGGGGTAAACCTTCAACGTCTGCACTTTAGCATCCGTGAAATTATACTTATGACGCATCAGTTTACCCTCGCTGTTTCTCCGAGTCAGGTAAAGGAACTTGCTGGCAAATGGCGTGCGATCGCCTGCCTGCTGGATCGCCTCGGCCAAGGTCATACCTTCGCGGAATTGCACCCGACCCGGTTTTTTCACCTGTCCACCCACACTGAGGACCTTTTGCACCAAGACCTTCTCCCCCTCAATCACCTGCAGCGAGATCGTTGGAGCCGTGTAGATTCCGGCATTAATTAGTGCCGCTTCAATGCTGCGCTCGACCTGCTCGGGAGTTTTTCCCGCGGCCATCACATTCTGATTGATGATCGGAATCCGGATGTTGCCAGATTCACGGACGCGGTATTCCCCGTTGACCTTCACCTGCTCAGCCGCCGGCACACCTCGGAGAGAAAGCTGAACCGCATCGCCAGATTTAATCTTCGCTGCGAAGGCGGGCGTGTGGAGCGATAGCACGGCGAAGACGATCGCCAACAAGTTAACTTTTCTAAATAGTTTTATCATGAGGATATTTGGACTCTTCCTATCACAGACATCGCCCTAGCTGGATCTGTTCGATTTTTCCTGCTCGGAACCAAAAATACCTTGTCAAATCTAGGTTCATCCACTAGGAACCCGCCAGCCTTTGGCACGCCGCCTTGTCAACTACGGGGAATTGAAGGACTTAGCCCAATCAGATTCTTGATTGAGCTACAGAAGCGGCTGATTCCCCAACAACCCAGAGCCTCCCTGATTCAAGGGCGGACACAACTAATACAATGGTCAACGAACTGATTAACGAAATGGTAGACGCTGGTGTTCATTACGGACACCAGACCCGCAAATGGAACCCGAAAATGAAGCCTTACCTCATGAAGGACAAAGGCGGGATCTACATCATCAACCTCGAGGAAACTGTGAAGTGCCTCGACAAAGCATCCGATTTCCTCGGTGAGCTCTCCAGCAAAGGCAAGAAAGTCCTCTTCGTTGGCTGCAAGCGCCAAGCCCAAGACGCCGTTCGCGAAGCTGCTGAAGCCATTGGCCAGCACTACGTGAATCACCGCTGGCTCGGTGGCACCCTCACCAACCTCGCCACCATCCGCCGCTCTGTTGAGCGCCTGAAATACCTCGAAGACATCGAGAAGTCCCCTGACTTCAAGAAAATGTCCAAGAAGGAACTCTCCGCTCTCGGCCGTGAGCGCGATAAGCTTCTGCGCAACCTCCGTGGTGTGCGCGACATGGAAAACCTTCCTGCCGCCATGGTCATCGTCGACTCCGCTCGTGAGACCATCGCTGTCGCCGAAGCCCGCCGCTTGAACATCCCAGTGATCGCCATCGTCGATACCAATGCCGACCCAGGCGTGATCGACTACCCGATTCCCGGTAACGACGATGCTACCCGCTCGATCCGTCTGATCCTTCAGAACCTGGTCGACTCCATCGCCGTCAAAAAAGACTAATTCTACGACTGCCGGCATCAGTCGGCAGTCATTATCATCGATTAACTAACAACAGATAACTCAAATCATGATCACCGCATCCGCTGTTCAAGAGCTCCGCAAAATCACCAACGCAGGCATGATGGCCTGTAAGAAAGCCCTCACCGAAACTGAAGGCGACATGGACGCCGCCGTGAAACTCCTCCGCGAGAAAGGCATCGTCAAATCCGCCGGTCGTTCCGATCGCGAAACATCCGAAGGCCTTGTGTCCGCTCACGTTTCCGAGTGTGGCAAGAGCGGCCTGCTCGCTGAAGTCAACTGCGAGACCGACTTCGTTGCTAAAAACGAAGACTTCGGCGCATTTGTCACCGACATCACCAAAACCATCGCCGAATCCGACGCCGCTGACGCCGAGGCAGCTGCTGCTGTTTCCTACGCTGACGGCACCGTGCAAGACGCACTGGGCGCCAAGTTCACCGAGCTCGGTGAAGTGATCAAGATCAAGCGTGTCGCTCGTTACAACCTCGAAGGCAACGGCGCCATCGACAGCTACATCCACATGGGTGGCAAAGTCGGCGTCCTCCTCGAACTTGGTGCCGAGAAAGAAGAGACCGCTTCCAACGAAGCCTTCCAACAGCTTTCACGCGACATCTGCCTGCACATCGCAGCACTCAACCCAGCCGGCCTGAGCCGCGACGACATCGACGCCTCCACCATCGAGGAAGAGAACGAAATCAACCGCAAGCAGCTCGAAGCTGAAGGCAAGCCTGCCGAGATCATCGAAAAGATCCTCATCGGCAAGATCAACAAGTACTTCTCCGAGTCCTGCCTGATCGACCAAGCCTTCGTCAAAGACGACAAGGTCAGCGTCAAGCAGCAGCTCGCAGCTGTCGGCAAAGAGATCGGTGACACCCTCACCATCCGTCGCTTCGCCCGCTTCAACATCGGAGCGTAAGGCCAAAGGGCTTTCCAAGCCCTTTTCCGCAACCTTTCAAACCCCGCCTGCCTCGTGCACGGCGGGGTTTTTTATGAGAGACGCTAGAATGATTTTGCTCCGCAAAGCTAATAAGCTAATAAGCGAGCACACAAAACGCTCTAGCTAGAGCACGACCGTTCGACACGCTCCTGATACTCCAGCATCAGAGGCCGCAGCTCAGCCTCTAATCCGCTCACCTTTTCGACAGGGAAAACAAGCGCTCTCACGTCTCGATTGGGATGCCTCTGCAGATAGTAGGGAACATTATGCAATAGCTCGAAAAGCGTGCGATCAATCTGCGCAGCATGTGATTTTTCGGCGAAAAAAAGCCGACTTTCCCGCGGCTTGTCCGGGCTCATAAATTCGGCATGAAAATGCCCGTCATCAGGACCCAGACAATCAAACTTCAACACCTCATGTCCCAGCACATAGAGAGACAGAGCCGTGCCGTCACCCACTTGATTCACATGCTTCCAATAAACATCGATGCAAACCTCCGGGCTAATTGAATAACGTTTGAGGTCGCGTCGATCAGGAAACGTTCGGTCCAAGTCCCGCCCCGGACCACGAAGCAGCCCCATACAGGAACGTCTCCGCTTCACAGCTTTTCTGAATTTCTTAAGGAGTCCCATAGTGCTTTGTTGTTACGATTTGAAAAAGCGCTTCCAGATCGGCTGTGACCGCCGTTTGTATTTCAAGATCCGTTGATCATAACGAGCTCTCTGATCGAGAATGGATTTGTTCACGGCAGCCTGATAGTCTGCGCTCCCTCCCGGCACCCCATACAGCTCGATATACTTGCGAGACTCTGCCGCCCTCTCGGGGGTGGAGAGCCCCGGGAAATTGCCCCTTTTCAAATAAACCACGGTAGGGAACCAAACCGTGGATGTGCGCAGCCAGTCGCAAGCATAGAACTGCTGCCACATGTAGCTATCAGTAAACAATCCTGTAGGTGTCACGCGCCAGCCATGAGGCAGCTTTTTGTAGGCATCTAAGCGATGCATTACAAAAGATAGAGGGATCTTGATCATCTCCTGTTGCCTAGCCGCCCGGGCCCTTTCCGCAGGTGCCAATGAGGTGTCCGGCGAATTAAGGTGGCGGATTTCTCCATCGTCTCGTAGCACCGTCAACATCGAGTGAGCCATATCACAGGACTGTAACTCGCGGAACATGAGCTCAAGGTGGTTTTCTAAATACAAATCACGGTCACAAAGATAACCCACAACCTCACCTTGCGCCTCATTCGAGAGCAATGCATGCCTGTTCAGCTCCCCCCGCGATTCATCTTTGGGGAAATCGAAAAAGCGAACCCTTGAATCACTGGCGACCAAAGCTTCAGCACATGCACGAGTCTCTTCGCTCACACCATCACCGACAATGAACAGCTCCCATTCCTTCATCGTCTGGCGCCGCACACTGGTCACCGCATGTTGAAGCACAGGGCCACGATCCGCGGTAGTGGGCAGTAGAATCGTAGCCTTCATCAACCTAACTCATGCTCCCTCTTAATGCTTCGACTTCAGATCGGAGATTCTCGAGCGAACCAAACTCGGCTGCACGTTGCGCAATCACCGGGTCAGAAAATTCCCATGGAATTTCCAACGCTGGATCAGCCCAGTGCACCCCAATGTTGTCGTCAGCCCCGTAGTCAACATAACTCTCTGAGACCGCCTGCAAATGCATCGATGGCGTGTGGAAATACCAACCGTGCACAATTCCTACAGGGAAAGTTAGAGCCGCCAGATCCGCACCAAATAATCGATACAGCTGCCAATGACCAAAGGTCGGAGAGTCAGGGCGTTCATCGCGCAAACCGACTGATGCCTCACCTGACAAAAGACAAAAATACTCGTCGTGCCTCAAGTGGATGTGGCAACCACGGAAAACATTCGCCTCAGAACTAACAACACTCCACTGACACGGGTCAATTGCCGTCCCCCAAGAATCTTGAAATACTTCGGTAAAGGAACCTCGATCATCCTTATGCATCTGACAGTTGGCGAGATCGACACCTTCAATAACTTGCCCTTTAACTAAATATGATTTCATGTGTGTGGGGGGATTGCAACTTGGCAACCTATCCACCTAGTATATGTTTCCTGATCGTGTCAATCGTGAAAACGACCTCCGCGCCACCTCTCACTGAGCACAACGAACTAAAGTCCCCACTGATCAGGGCATCCAGAAACGCCTCAAGTTCAGTGATCAAGGCCGATACCGATGCATAGACGTAGTCTGTTGTGCTATCAGCTTCAATAAAGCCTCCGGCAGCAATATGTTGAACCACACCCGCGGTATCATCAGGTAAAACCAACACACCTTCACTGCCATGGAGCCTGACCTCTCTTCGCTTTTTGGCATATCGGTTAGAAACATCGAGCAGGCAGTCTGCCCCATCCGAGTTCTTAAAAAACACCGTGCACCCGACCACTTGACCATCGATCTCCTCCGCCATCGCTGAACTAGGCTCTGGAAGCTCGCCAAGGATATATTGGAAAATAGATAAATCGTGCGGTGCAAGGTTGGCCAAGGTATCGACATCTCTTCGCGGACTTGTCCAATTACAACGCGCACTGCGGATTTGCGTGAGTTCCCCAATGAGCCCCTGCTGATACAGCTCTTTGAGTGTACGAACTCCAGGATGAAAGCACCAGATGTGCATCACAAATAAAGGAGGCCCCTCACGATCTAGCAAAACTTGCGCGCCGCTAGAGTTGTCCGCCAATGGTTTCTCACAGAAAATAGGTGCTTCAGAGCCTTGCGCATCCAGTGCCGTGATCACCTCGGCATGAGTCGTCGCAGGCGTGGCGACAATCACACCATCCACCGCACCTAACTCATGAAGCTCAGCCGACACCTGATGAGCTCCTTGCACTTTGGCAGCGGCTTCGGCGTTCGCCTCGATAACGTGCACTCGCACGCCCAAGCTCAGCAAATCGCGCAGGATCACGCGCCCCCATACACCACAACCGATTAACCCCAAGCTTAGGTCTTTTCTTTCTCTCATAAAAACGATGCTCTCTCGCGAGCTGGGGATTTCGAGAAAAAAAACGGGCCACGATCAAAGCCCGGCGAGCTCTCCAAGACAGTTATTTTTTCAGCGAGTCCGTTTTTTTATTCAAAGCATCCAGAATGGCTGCGATCTCGGGGATGTGACCGTAGCTCTCCCTGAGTTTTTCCGTCCCCCTGGCCACCTTCGGATCAACACGATTCATCGCCGACCCGACAACGGATCCTGCCAGATATTTATCGGAAAATTCATCCAGAGCATGCAGGGCTTCATGGTAGAGTTTATTGTCGGGTGTCTTTTCCAGTTCTTTAATCAGCAGTTCCAGAGCCCGACCATTGTGTCCCTCCGGTTGATAGTATTCTTTGAACACCATGGCATTCGAATAGGCTCGCATAGAATGGCTTTCCTGCAGCTCTTTCAGCCAGATCAGTGCGGCGCGCTCAAAATCTTTGGCTTCTTCGAGGTGCTCGCTTTTTTGCTCACCAAGATATCGACAGGCCATCCAAAAAACGCCGTCCTCTCTGTAGCTATTTGCTGCGCGTGGGTGCCCTTTGGGGCTGATGCGGTGGAAGCCATTCTTTTTGAAACCGGCTACCGCATTAGCGGTCGTATAACGGTTGAAATCATATCCGCCGCCAATCGCATAGACCACTTCCGCACGAGGTTTAACGCCGGACAACACATAACCAGCGCTTGGCATCACACCGTAGGCAGGTCTGAAGCTGGCATTGACATATGATTGGGCACCACCACCGGAATGACCGGCGTAATGAACGCGTTTTTCATCCAGCGGCAAGGTTCCGAAAAGGTGGTCTAAGCTTTTTTTACAGAAATCGCTGTTCTTCTTCATGCTGTGGGCATTCGATGAATTTACGGACAGGGCCACCACCCAGCCAAAACGGTCCGCAACATCCGTCATGCCTTTTATAAACCCCGGCTTCTTGGCTCCCCAGGGAGCACAGAAAAAGATCAACGGCGCGGGACGATCCTGCTTCAAACTTTTCGGCAGATAGACGAAGTAAGACGCCCCTCCACCAGCGTCGACCGGGCCTTGCATTTGACCCAGGGGATAGGCCAAACCCTCCGCCGGTTTCGCATCGCTGCCTGCTGCCGGCTCGGTCGCATCAGGGATCGCAAAATGCTTCTGCAAAAATTTCTGATCACTCTCGACCAGCTTGTCCATCGCCAGCTTGACCAATTTACCATTGCCCATTTTCAAATGAACCGTGCCGTCCTCCACCTGCAAGGCAGAAGCCTCAGCCTTGTGGCCAGAGCTCGTCTGCCACTCGCGCATCTCAGTGGGGCTGGCCGCGTGGAGCACAGAGTTGACAATCAGACAGCAAAGGAAAAGCGAGCGACATTTCATCATTTCAGGGGTGTTTGGTTTCTTGAATCACATCCATCAGCGCCACGAATCGGTCGCATCGAGATGAACGACTATCAGACGAACCTAATTTGCCCGAGGGATCAAGATCATTCCTGTTAGCTGACAGAGTCTCCTACTGAGCGCTGTGGAATCCACTCCCGACAAGGAGGCGCCTCATAGCAGCACCACCGAACAGCTTCGCTGGCGGGGCGCTCGCCTTCATACACCAGAGGGCATTCATGCCATCATGAGCAGCCACTCAGGGGAAAAACCAGGAGGCCTAGCCCCCGTCTTTACCGACGTGATTTGGGAAGACCTCGGCACCCGAGTTCAGGGAAGGGATGCCTAACGATGACCTATCACGATCACTTCCGCTTCTTCGGCTTGCGCCAGTCGGTGCGTTTCTGGGTGGTTTTCTTGGCGGTCTTTCTCGCCTTCCCGCGGGGGGAGTTTTCGAAGCGGTCCGACGAGTGGCGCTTGGGCTGCCTTTTGACGAAACGACGTTCCTTTTCTTCCTCCGGTGCAGGCACCTTGTAGTTGAAGCCATCGAGGAAGCGCTTGGCGAGCGTTTTGCCGATGTGGCGCTCGAGTTTTTTCAGACGTTCACCATCGTTTTCGGTGAGGAACGTGATCGCACAGCCTTCCGCTCCAGCGCGACCGGTGCGGCCGATGCGGTGGATGTAGTCGTCGCTCTGACCGGGGAAATCATAGTTCACCACGTGGGTGACGTTGGGGATGTCCAAACCACGAGCGGCGATGTCGGTGGCGACGAGAACCCGCAGTTTGCTCGCCTTGAAATCTCTCAGCGCGCGGGCGCGGTGGTTTTGTGAGCGGTCGCTGTGGATCGCTTCGGTATCGATCCCGGCACCGCGCAGATCCTTGGTCAACAGATCCGCATCTTCGCGAGTGCGGACGAAGGCGATGACGGAGAAAAATTGATGGTCTTCCAGCAGCTCGATCAGCAAGGGCGTCTTGAGGTGCGGCTCCACGGGGTAGAGATACTGATCCACAGTCTCCGCCGGATTGCTGCGCGCTCCCACTTCGATGGTATGCGGGTCTTTGAGGATCGTCTTCGCGAGGCGCTCCACCTGCTGAGGGAAGGTGGCGGAGAACAGCAGGCTCTGACGGCGCTTCGGCAGGCTCTCGGTGATGGCCTGGATGTCGGGAAGAAATCCCATATCCAGCATCCGGTCGGCCTCGTCCAGCACCAGGTGGGTGAGTTTGCCAAAGTTGCAGTGTCCGTCTTTCATCAGCGCCATCAGTCGACCAGGGGTCGCAATGACGATGTCGACGTTGCTCTGCAGCTTTTCAATCTGATGCTTTTCACTCGCCCCACCCATGACGATGGCGGTGCGGAGGTTGGTGAATTTTCCGTAGGTGCGGATGCTTTGGTTGATCTGCTGCACCAGCTCACGGGTCGGTGCGATGATCAGCACCCGGGCGGCGCGCTCGGTGAGATCGTGATTGCTCGACACCAGTTGGGAAAGCAGCGGCAGTGTAAATGCGGCTGTTTTTCCGGTGCCAGTCTGAGCCAGACCGATCAGATCCCGGCCGGAAAGAATGGCGGGGATGGTTTTGGCCTGAATGGGAGTCGGCTGGCTGTAGCCGGCATCGTCAGTGGCCTGAAGGATGCGATCGTGGAGTCCGAGTGACTGGAATGACATACCCGCTGAGTAGTCCGAAGGGCGGGAAATCTCAAGTTTTATCGCTCAGCGCCAGTGATCCGCTGGGGGCCGGCGTAGACGTTGAAGGTCGGTGGACGCAAGAACCCCACCAGGCTCTGCCGGCTTTCACGGGCAAATTCGATGGCCAGTGACGAGGGCGCGGAGATCGCGGACACCATCGGAATGCGCGCCATCAGCGCTTTCTGCATGACCTCGAAGGAGACCCGACCCGATACCTGAAGCAGAGTCAGGGAGAGATCCACCTTTTCCATCGCAGCCCAGCCAATGACTTTATCGATAGCATTGTGTCTGCCTACGTCCTCGCGCAGCACCAGGATCTCACCTTGGGCATTGGCCAGACCTGCGGCGTGCAAGCCACCAGTGCTCTCGAAGATCTCCTGAGCGGCACGCAGCGCCTTGGGCATCGTTAACAAGATATCGGCATCAACGGAAAAACCATCCTCCACGGGCGCGGCCTGAAGGTGAATGGCCTCGATGCTCGCCTTGCCGCAAATGCCGCAGGACGAAGCGCTGAAAAGATTCCGACTTAGCTTGGCGTGATCCAGCACCACCTCATCCGCCAAGAAAACCAGCGCGTGGTTCTTTTTCTGTTCTAAATCAATGCGCATGACATCCGCCACCGAGGCCACCAAGCCCTCTGTCAGCAAAAACCCAGTCACCAGATCCAGATCGTGCCCCGGCGTGCGCATCACCACTGCCACAGGAGTGCCATCCACGGTGATCTGAAGCGGCTCTTCGGCTGCCGCATGATCGGACTGCTCGGAGAGCTTGCCAGCGCCGTATTTCCAGATTTGGAAATCTGTCGATTGTCCCGTCATTTACCTGGATCAGGTTCCACTTCACCGGTCACCTCCAGCTCATAGTCACCGGGTGTCAATTTTCCACCTTGGACGATGCGAGTTCGTAAGCCTCCACGCCCCTTGAGAAATTCGAAGGCCCCAGGAGCACAGGCTTCGTCCATCCAGTAACAGGGTTTGCACTCGCCGGAACCGGTGAATTCCAGACCGCCGAGGGTGAATCGTTTGCCGATCAGTTCGTTGAGATCCACCCCTTCAATCAGCACATTCCTTCTAAATGCGCTCGGACTCAGCTCCCCCTTCACAATCTCTTCCTGCACCTCTTGGTAAACCGCCCAATCAAAAAACGTCAGCTGGCCCTTGTAGTCGGGTTCGAAATCATAAAAGCGATCCCCCTCGATGCCATGGCCGGCGACGCAGCGCATCACCTCCACTTCTTCGATCACATGATCCATCGACCCCTTACCGTGTCGGCCAAAGTAATTATGCCCGGGGGAAATATAGAGTTGTTTAAGAGTCACGTTCACAAGCCGAGGCTGCCTCATATCAACTGCGCTTGCACGGCCAAAAAGCAGTGAAATGGGACACGCAACAAGCTCCAGCCAAGGGGAATAAGGATTATAGAAAATATACACTAAGATGATTTGGAGCCTTCTGAATCGCCTTGACTACAACTTAATTAATCAAAGTTTACTAAACCAAGTCGCACCACAGCGCACTTTTAACAGTTTTTCTGTAACAAGCTAGAAACGTTGATATTACGGCAAAGGATGAGTATTATAATTAACATTTTGATAGCAAAACGACTGTTTTTAAATGCTTTTTTGTAATGAATTCTCGTAACCCCAGATCATTAATGTATCTTTTTTATAAATCAACGCAGAGCGCAGCGCACCGCTCACCTTCTACGTAGTTCCCTCCAAAACAACTAGCAACGACTCACTACCCGACCATGACAACGCTCGAACAACCCATCCGCCTAGAACCTGTCGAACTCGAAGCTGCAGCTTCTGAACCGCGTTACACCATCTTAGAAACTCTTGAGAACCATGGGGGAGGTAACGGCCTCGCGGTGGTGAATCGGGCTCACGACGAGAAACTTGACCGCGAAGTGTCTGTCAAACGTCTCCTCCCAACCATGCCAGAAGTATCTCACACGCTCCGCGTGGAAGCCCTAATGCTGGCAGCCGTCAATCATCCGAACATTATTTCCATCTATGATGTTTACGAAACAGACAATCGCGTCTGCATCGTCATGGAATCGCTCAGGGGACAGTCGCTGGATCAAGTATTCGCCAAAGGCAAATTCTCCGTCGAAGATCTGACCACTTTGATGTTCCAGACTCAATCTGCTCTGGCCAGCGCCGAGTCTTCTGGGATTGTTCACGGCGATCTGAACCCGCACAACATTCTCCAAACTGTCAACGAGCAGGGTGAGCTGCAGTATAAGCTTCTGGACTTTGATCAATCGATCTTCGCCAAGACCAAGATGCCACTCGAGAGCCACTACGCCGCCTACGGGTCGATTTACTGCATGGCTCCAGAGCGCTTTGAAGGCACCGCACCCAGCACAGCATCAGACACCTATGCCATGGGTTGTATTTACTACCTTGCGCTCACCGGAACCTTCCCATGCACAGGCGCTGCAAATATCGAAATCATGGCCTCGCATTTACGCGGCCAGATCACCCCGCTGCAAGAGCTCCGTCCCGATCTTCCGGAGTGGCTCTGCCAATGGGTTCACTGGCTTCTCGCTCGCAACCCCAAGGAACGTCCGCAGAGCCCCAAAGCAGTCAAGGAGTCCTACCTCGAACTGATGCAGAGATTTACCAGCTCTCCTGAAAAGTTCCTCAGTGTCCTGGATTCTCCCACCCATGCCTTGGCTCAGAAAGAGATCAAAACCGAAGAGGTCAAAACTGAGGAAAATGACAGCTGGGTCGTAGCTCGCGGCACAGAAATCGGAGGCCCTCATACCTGGGAAAATGTCATCAATTACCTCTACTCAGGCTCACTGCTTTCCACCGACCTCATCAAAAATGACGCCATGGACAACTGGGTCCTTCTCGGCGAGCTCGTGGAGTCCCGCATGGCCACCGCCGGCTAACCTCCGATGTAGGACATCTCAGGTTTTTCAATCGGCTCGGCCAGACCGGCCCGCAGCTCCGAATATCGATCGTCGCGTCTCCCCCAGAGCGCGGCGATCTTTTGCGTCAGCTCCTCGGCACTGGCGCCATCGCGCAGCATCGTTTTGATGTCGTGCCCCTTGGTGGCAAACAAGCAGGTGAAGATCTGGCCATCGGCAGAGAGCCGGGCACGATTGCAGTCGCTGCAAAAGGGTTGGGTCACCGAGGAAATAAAACCCACTTCGGTGTCGGGGAGATCGGCGTGATGGAAACGTTTCGCCGTTTCCCCCACACGAGGCGAGGCAACAGGCTGGAGATCGTAGTGGCGGCGCAGCTCAGCCAGCAAGTCGGCGGACGGCACCACCTGGTCGCGTTTCCAACGGTTGGTATTGCCGGTGTCCATGAACTCGATGAAGCGCAGCGCCACCCGACGGCTGCGGGCGAATTCCGCCAAAGCGCTGACCTCATTTTCATTCACCCCCTTCTGCACCACGCAGTTGATTTTCACCCCCAATCCTGCGGACAGGGCGGCGTCGATGCCACGGATCACCTTGTCGGGAGTCGCGCCCACGCCGTTCATCTTGGCAAAGGTCTCGGCGTCGAGAGCATCCAGCGATACCGTGGCGCGCTGCAGCCCGGCACCCACCAGGTCCTCGGCAAAACGTCCCAGCAACACACCATTGGTCGTCATCGCCAGATCGCGCTCGCCGGGGATGGCGTCCAGCATTTCGATCAGCTCATGCAGCCCCCGCCGTAGTAGGGGCTCGCCTCCGGTGATGCGTAATTTTTCCACACCCAGCGTGCAGAACACAGCAGCCAGTGTGGCGATTTCCTCATGGGTCAGGATCTCCGGCTTGGGCAAAAAAGCATAGCCCGGGCCAAACACCTCCGCCGGCATGCAATAGCGACAGCGGAAATTACAGCGATCCGTCACCGAGATCCGAAGATCGCGGAGTGGCCGTGACAGGGTATCGCTGGGCGACTGCATGCGAAACACTCGCACGGATGGACAAAAAAGGCCAAGCGTGATTTGATCCATCTTGTGCAGCCGCTCATTTCCATCCACGAGGCCGAAAAACATCTCCTCTCCAAGCTCCCGACCATGGGCAGCGAGGAAATCGACGCCGACCAGGCACTGGGGCGCCGACTGGCGGTGGCGATCACTGCCGACCGTGCCATCCCACCCTACCACCGCGTGATGATGGACGGCATTGCCATCGCCTACGACAGTTTTGCGTCCGGGCTGCGCGAGTTTGCCATCGCCGGCACCCAAGCCGCCGGGCAAGCCCCGATCTCACTCAAGAACCCGGAAACTTGCCTCGAAGTCATGACCGGGGCCGTGCTGCCGGAGGGCTGCGATTGTGTCATCAAGGTCGAGGACATTCGGGTGGAAAACGGCATCGCCCACCTCAGCCCCACCTGCCCCGCCCAAGCGGGTCAGCACATTCACCCGATGGGCAGTGATAGCGACACCGGCGCGGTGCTGGTCCCCGTCGGCGCGATCATCGGCGCACCGGAAGCCGCCATCGCCGCCTCCGTCGGCCAAACCGAGCTCAGCGTTTTCAAACTCCCCAAGATCCTGCTCATCACCACCGGCGATGAAGTCATCCCGCCGGCCGAATCCCCCCAGCCGCACCAGATCCGTCGCAGCCACGCACCCGCTATCGGCGCAAGCATCACCGGTCACCGGCTCGGTTGCTTGGAAAACATCCACGTTCCAGACACCCTCGACGCGCTAAACGCAGCCCTGCAGCAGGGCATGGAAACGGCCGACCTCATCCTGCTCACCGGCGGGATCTCGATGGGAAAATTCGATTACGTCGCCCCCGTGATGAAGGCCCTCGTCGGGGATCCGCTCTTCCATGGCATTGCCCAGCGGCCGGGAAAACCCTTGGCCTTCTGGCCCGGCGAGACACCCGTCATCGCCCTGCCGGGCAACCCGGTCTCCGTCATGGCTTGCATGGCGCGCTACATCCTGCCCGCCCTTCGCAACATGCGCGGCGAAAGCTGGCAGCCCAGCACTTACCCACTCGCCAAAGACGTCCGCTGGAACGCCCCATTCCCCGGCCTCGTGGCATCGCAGCTAGCCGGAAACAGCGTCCATGCTCAACCGCCACGGAACTCTGGCGACTACACAGCACTTGCAGGAGCCAGCGGCATCTGCGAACTTGCTGCCACATCTCCAGCCGGCACCCTCGTCCACTACTACCCGTGGTAAAAAAATTCTGAAAAATTCCGTCAATTCTGTCCAAACAACAATGTCCCAGCTCACCCACATCAACGAAAACAACCAGCCTGGCATGGTCGATGTCTCACCGAAGGATGTCACCCGCCGCACCGCCACCGCGCAGAGCATCGTCGAGGTCGGCGCCGAGGTGATGTCGCTCCTCACAGACGGCGAGATCCAGAGCAAAAAAGGCCCGGTTTTCCACACCGCCATCATCGCCGGCACCATGGCGGCGAAGAAAACCTCCGACCTCATCCCCTTCTGCCACCCGTTGCCGCTGCACAGCTGCAAGTTCAACATCGAAGCCAGCTCGGGCACCGAGATCACCATCACCTGCACCTGTGTCACCACCGGAAAAACCGGCATCGAGATGGAAGCGCTCGCCGGAGTCAACGGCGCCGCGCTGACGCTCTACGACATGTGCAAGGCCGTGAACAAGGCCATGGTGATCCGCGAAACCAAGCTGCTGGAGAAAACCGGCGGCAAGAGCGGCGACTACGCAGCGAGCTAAGCCAACAATCACATGAAAGGCCTATTACTAGTCGGCGGCAAATCCTCCCGCATGGGTGAGGACAAATCCGAGATCGTCTTCCGCGACGGACTGACCCAGCGCGAGCGAGGCGTTCAATTGTTAGAATTGGTTTGTGATGAAGTATTCATTTCCGTTGCCGAGGGTGATGGCGATGGTGTCATCGCAGATGCTTTTGGAAATGTGGGTCCGCTTGGTGCCATCGCCTCTGCCCAAAAGCATGACCCAAAAAGCGCATGGTTTGTGCTAGCCTGCGACCTCCCACTGTTAGAAAAAGGCCACCTACAAACACTCGCAGATGCCCACACAGCGGAGTGTGACGCCACCTACTTTTCCAGCGCCACCGATGGACTACCTGAACCACTCTGCGCCATCTGGTCGCCTACCACCGTCAGCCATGTGTTAGAATCTATTCAATCAGGAAAACGCTGCCCCCGCTCAGTGCTCAAAAACCTCAATGGCCAAGCGCTGCCATCCCCCGGTCTCTGGCCACTGGCCAACACCAACACTGAAGCCGACGCCATCGAAATCCGCGCCCGACTCGACGGCAGCACCAACGAGAAGACCATCACTCTTTCCTACTTCGCCCAACTGCGTGAACTCGCCGGCACCGACCTCGAAAGCCACCGCACCCACTCCGTCACCCCCGCCGGAGTGTTCGAAGAAATCCGCGCCAAACACAGCATCCCCCTGAAACGCAAAGGCATGATGGTCGCCGTCAACGGAGACTTCACCGATTGGTCACACCAGCTAACAGAAGGCGAGGAACTCGTCTTCATCCCCCCCGTCGCCGGTGGCTAGGCCATCAAACTGCAAATTCCAAACACCAAGCTTATTTCCCCGTGTTCAAGTTAACCGATCAAACCATCGACCCGCGCGCACTTTGTGATGCCGTCCGTGATCCCTCCGCCGGTGGCTTCGCCAGCTTCGAAGGCTGGGTGCGCAACCACCACCAAGGCCGCGATGTCGCATCGTTAGAATACGAGGCCTTCCCTGCCCTTGCCGAAAAAGAAGGCAATCGCATCCTCGAAAAAATCTGCGCCGAGCACGATGTCGTCGCCGCCCGCTGCCAGCACCGCACCGGTCACCTCCAGATTGGCGAAATCGCCATCGCCATCGCCGTCTCCGCCGCCCATCGCGCCGCCGCCTTCACCGCCTGCCGCGCCATCATCGACGAGATCAAACACACCGTCCCCATCTGGAAAAAAGAACACTACACCGATGGCACCAGCATCTGGGTGAAATGCCACGGCTGCGCCGAGCACGCGCATTAAATTTCAGACTAAGGGTAGACGCACTTACCATTCTCCTGACCTCTAACGACTCCTTCCCGCTTCAGATTCTCGAGAATCTGCTTTGCGTTATTTTCATTACCGGCAGGAGAACTGTTAGCTATCCAATTAACTAACTTTGCTACGGTATTAGGTCGCTTATCTTGGGCCACAAGTCGAAGTTTAGTAATAATCTTAGCAGTAGATGTATTGCTAGCGATTCCTTTTTTCGCCGCTTTCTTCGCAACCTTTTTCACCGCCTTTTTGGCTACCTTCTTCGCGACTTTCTTAGTGGCCGTTTTCTTCGCTGCAGCTTTGGCCACTTTCTTCTTCGCGCTGCCTTTTCTGAGACAGGTTCGCCCTTGGCTTTTGAGGTGATTGATCAACCCATCGAAACCCTTGTCGTGGGAGATCACGTGGAAGCTGATTTTATTATCCGCCGCTCGATGCGCAACGCCCATGTAGAACGTTAGATGGAAATCGAGGTTGTTGTTGCCCGTGGTCTCCATGCGGATGATCTCGAGCCGACTGAATGAGTCTGTGGGAATATCACCTAGATTAATGCGTTTGTGCCGAGGGCCTACGAAGACGAGTAGTCTATCGTATTTCTGTAGGTTCAGCTCCTCTAACGAACCTACATTTTCATAATCAATAAACGCCCAAATCATTATAGATCCATACCTAACACATCAGTTCTCCCAAGGCGATAGTAGAATAATGATATGACTAATACTAAACCAATCGACTCACAGCTCGGTCTGGCAGGCGTTCGATTTTGACGAAGACGTCGAGGAAACTTTGTGAGTGGCCGTAGTAGGTTCCGGAGATCGGGGAGACGTCTTTGTAGTCGCGGCCGGTGGCGAGCACGATGTAGGTAGCGTCGGTGATTTTATTGTTGGTGGGATCGAGGCCAATCCAGCCGTGATCCGCGATGAAGACTTCCACCCAGGCGTGGGATGCCTGGGCGCCGCGTAGGCTACTGTCGTGAGTGGCGTCAAAGAAGTAGCCGCTGACGTAGCGGGCGGGAATCCCCAGGGAGCGGCAGAGGGCTAACATGGCATGCGCAAAGTCCTGGCACACCCCTTCTTTCCTGCGGATGACCTGTTGGGCATCGGTATCCACCGAGGTGACACCGGTCTGATAGGAGTAGTGCTGATAGATGTGCTCCATGATGGCGTAGCTGGTCTGGAAAACATCTTCGGAGCTGTCTTTGATATCCACCGCCATGCGCCAAGTGGCCGGATCCCAGGTGACGTAGAGACTGGTTTGCAAAAAGGGATGGCATTCCTCGGATCGCTGCAGCTGCGCCAGGTCGCGGTGCTGAAATCCATACGGTAGGTCTTCAAAATCGACTTTGCTGCGCGTCTCCACGGTGCAGGAGCTATCGATGGTCAAGGAGTCGTGGGCGCCGGGGATTTCCAGATGGTGGACGTAGTTCCGATTGAAATCGATGAAGTGACTCAGACGGGTCGCCGGCAGGGTGTAGACCAGCGATTGCTCACAGTGCTGCCAGGGACTTTCCTTGGGTTTCAGGCGCAGTTCATTGACGCTATTGCTCACTGGTGAGGAATAGTGGTAGGTCGTGCGGTGATGAACGCTGAGGCGCATGAGAAAGTTACTGCTGCTGTTGTTGTTGCTGTTGATACTGCTGCCAGATCGGTGCGCCCACGGGCGGGGCATCCCTGTCGGGAGCGAGCAGGACGTAGGTCTCGAAGATCTGCTGGCCGATCTCATTGAGGTCGGACTGCAGCGCATCGATGAACTGATGCAGCCCCTGTTCCCAAATCGACGACAGGCTGGTGTAATTTAACTTCGCCAGCAGCGAGCCGGTGAGCCGTTCCGCCTCGTTGGAAAAGCTGCCGTTGGGCATTCCGGAGACGGCGTGTAAGGTGTCGTCCAGCTGTCGCAAACAAAAGCGAATACTGCGCGGAAACGATTGCGAGAACAGCAGGAAGGAAACGACATTTTCCAGGTTGATATCGCCGCGGTATTCGGTGCGGAATGCCGAGAACCCGGAACAAGAGCTGAGCACCGAGATGAGCTGGGCACGGTCCGGGTTCGATGTCGCATGCAGCATGTCGATGATCCGGCTGGTCTTATCCACCCGCTCCAAATAGCGCCCTAAGAGGACAAAGTGCCATCCTTCATCGTGGAGAATCGTGGAGTCTGTTAGTCCCTGATAGAGCAGGCAAAATTTGATCACCCGATTGTAAAATTCATCGGGGTGAGCCTTCCACAGCTGCATCGCCTTCTCCGATTTTACATAGAGATGGAAGCGGTTGCACTCCAGCCACATGTCGTCGGAAATCTGATCGCGCACCATGCGTGCGTTCTCCCTGGCATGGGCGATGCAGGTGCGGATGGAATCCGGGTTGAGCTCTGAAAAGGCGATGAAGTTGCCAATTTCCAGCTCGTCCATCTCAGCCACCCCCAGAGCTTCGGCATAGGCCTGCTCGGCGCCGGCGGCATACAAGGCTGGGGCGGTGGAGCGATTCATCATGGTGGCGGAATCCAGCGAGTCATGATCGCTCACCGCCACGAGACGCGCGAGGTTCTCAGCCCGTTCGATGTAACGGCTGTGCCAAATAAGACTGTCTGCAACTCTGGAAAGCATGGTGATCGAGGTGAGGAATGAACTAGGGCTGTGAGCGGAGCACCCAGGTGTCCTTACTGCCGCCACCTTGGGAGGAATTGACCACTAGCGAGCCCTTGGTCAGGGCGACACGGGTCAGTCCGCCGGGGATGATGTTGATTTTCTCACCGAAGAGGGCGAAGGGACGAAGATCGACGTGGCGACCCTCCGGCATGTTGCCATCGCAGAAGGTCGGGTGTCTGGAAAGCGAGACCACAGGCTGGGCGATGTAGTTTCTGGGGTTCTCCTGGATCAGCTTGGCAAAAGTCGCCTGCTCCTCCTTGGTGGAAGATGGCCCCATGAGCATGCCGTAGCCGCCGGATTCATTCGCCGCCTTCACCACCAGCTCCGGCAGGTGATCGAGCATGTATTTCCGATCGTCATCGCGCCAGGCGAGGTAGGTCGGCACGTTGTTGAGGATCGGTTCCTGATCGAGATAATAACGGATCATGTCCGGCACGTAGGCGTAGGTCACCTTGTCGTCCGCGACACCGGTGCCCACGGCATTGGCCAGCGAAACATTGCCACGCAGGTAGGCGTCCATCAGTCCGGGCACACCTAACAGCGAGTCCTCCTTGAAGGCTAGAGGGTCGAGAAAATCGTCATCGAGTCGGCGGTAGATCACATCCACCTGCACCAGACCACGCGTGGTGCGCATGTAGACGTGGGCATCTTTCACCAGCAGATCGGGACCTTCGACAATTTCGATCCCCATCTTGTGAGCGAGAAAGGTGTGTTCGAAATACGCGCTATTATAGACGCCGGGAGTGAGCAGCACACAGACGGGCGTTTGCCCCTTGCGCGGAGAGAGATACTGCATCGTTTCCAGCAAGATCTCCGGGTATTGATCGACCGGACAGACACCGTATTTGCGATACAGATCAGGGAAGGCCCGCTTCATGGCCTCACGGTTTTCCAACAGATAGGAAACTCCCGACGGGCAGCGACCGTTGTCCTCCAGCACCAGATAATTTCCCTGGTCGTCACGGATTAAATCGGATCCACAGATATGCAGGTAGACGTCTCCTGGCGGAGTAAAGCCGACCATTTCCGGCCGGTAATGCGCTGCCGACTTGACCACCTCCTCCGGGATGATGCCGTCCTTGATGATGTTGCCATCGTGATAGACATCGTGCAGGAACAAGTTCAAGGCCGTGATCCGCTGCGTCAGACCATACTCGATCTGCTCCCACTCGTCGGAGGTGATGATGCGGGGGAAGAGGTCGAAAGGGAAAATCCGCTCGGTCCCCCGGTCGTCTCCATAAACGGTGAAGGTGATACCACTTTCCAGAAATCCGGTGGTGATCCGCTGTTGGATTTCATCGATGTCGGAGGCCTCCAGTTTCGACAGCCGCTCCATCAACAATCGGTAATGGTCACGGACCTCGCCCCCAGACGCCGAGAACATTTCATCGAAGAAATGCTCCGTCTGATACTGCGCAAAAATATTGTTCGCCACGGTGATTTCATCATTCTAGCACAAGCTGTGCCTGATCAGAAAAATTCTCACGCAGCCGGATCCGCAGCTCCATGCAGCCAGCCAGGCACTGGGTTCAAATCGGCCACCGACGCCTGGCCTGATCAGGAGAAGATCCCGGCCGACAGACGATTCACATTGCTCTCACAGCACCCTTTGATTTAACTTGTTAGTATGAAATCCCTGCTTGCTGCCATCCTGATCCCGCTGACTCCGGCCTGCCTCTGGGTGGATGGCACGACCTTGAACGGTCGGCATGTTTCGGTGGGTGGCTGGAACCAGGCCAAGGTGCTGCGCAAGGCGATGGATACTCCTCCGCACGACGTGCTGCTTAAGGCGCTCATTCTCAGCGACGAGTCGGACGACATCACTGACACCGAGCTGCAAGCGATCTCCAACCTGCTCGAAGGCAATTCCGCAGCGGCCATCGAGACACTCAGACGCCTGGAACACCAGCACCCGAATCGCTACAGCAGTGCGGCCAATCTCGGCACCGCTTACGAACTTCATGGCGACAACCGCAAGGCCCTGAAGTGGATCAGCGAAGGGATCCGCAGAAACCCGGAAAGCCATCACGGCACCGAGTGGCTGCACGTTGCGATCTTGGAAACAAAGATCGCCATGGAGCAGCAATCGGACCCGCTGTTAGAAAACCCCATCATCCCACTTCCCAAGCATTTTGATCGCTCCACCCGCATGGAGATCGCCGGGCAGACGCGGACGATTTCCGAAATCGACAAGGCGTTGAGGTATCAACTGCAGGAGCGCATGACCCTGGTCAAACCGAGCGACCCGGTGGTGGCCGATCTATTATTCACATACGCCCGCGTCATTGCACACACCAGCAACCTGGAAGAAGCCCTGGGCGTGCTGGCGCTCAGCCGGGAATACGGTTATCCGCAGCTGCAGCAGCTCGCCTCCCTGGAGGAGGAATACCGGAGGATGATCATGATTCGCCGGGTGAAAAGTTACGCGATGATCGCAGCTGGCGTCATCGCCGTCCTCTGCCTGCTCGTTTGGATGTCTCGGAAAAAGTGGTTTTTTATCAGCCGCAAAAGTTACCTGGAACATCAGCAACACAGCCAGCAAGAATGAGAGCCAAGCCAACCTCCACGATACGCCGAAGTTTGCTCGCAGCGGTGGCATTTTATCTCATCAGTTATCTGCTGCTGAGCTCACTAGGGACCTACGGCCCGGCGGCCTATGGCACCAATGGTGTGAAATTCTATCGCTGGTATCCAAGAGGCATTAGCACCGGTGGTGTGCCACAGCTGGTGATCGGCATGGTCTATGCGCCGCTTTGGGCTCTGGACAGAGCCTATTGGCACACGCAAAAGAAATCACATCGTCATGGCTACCCGCGCACGGACGAGCTCCCGTGGTAGCCGCTCCCGCCTACTCCCAAGCGGTCTATTATTTCCTACTTCCCTCCATTCCAACGAGTTGTTATCCTGACTTGTTGCGATGCGATTGAAATACAAACTCTCTCTGGCGATGATCCTGGCGGCAGCAGTGCCGAGTGCGATCGTGGTGCTGGTGCTGCAGCAGCTTGGTTACCGGCATCTGCTGGCTGAGCGCGGACAGCTGTATCGGACCGAGGCGCACGCCGCGGCGCAGAGCCTGAGCCAGTCGGTCAACCGCGAGGTCTCCCAGCTGCAATCGCTGCTGCAAATTTCCACCACCATCGAGTCGTTCACCGAGACCGCCAACGTCGCCGATCCCAGCCGCAGCGAGGACCAGCGCGCCGAAGCGGACCAGGAGCTGGAAAACAACTGGTCGTCACTGCCTGGACAAGACAGCCGGCTTCGCGCCATCTTGCAGAACCCCGCCGCCCGACAGCTGCGAACCTTCCAAGCGGGCAACCCGCTGGTCAATGAAATCCTCATCACCGATCGCGCTGGCCGGGTGATCGCGGCGACGAAGAAAACCTCCGATTACATTCAGAGCGATGAACTCTGGTGGCAGCGCGGCACGGAACTAAAATCTAACAGGATCTGGTTTGACAGCCTGCATCAGGATGAAAGTGCTGCGGTGTATTCGCTCGATATCGTCTTGCCCATCTACAACCTGCGGGGAGATCTGCAGGGGGTGATGAAGGCGGTTTTCAATGTGGCTCCCCTGTTTGCCACTATTCCTGCCGCCTTGGACGGCCGGGCCGACCAGGTAGACGTGGTCGACGCCCAGGGTGCGGTGCTGGCGCGCATCAACCAGCCCCTCTACCAGGCGCTCAGTGACTCCTTGGCGGATTCGGTGATGGCCAAAGTCCTGCAAACAGGCAACGGCGGGTGGTTTCTCGCCACAGCCCCCAGCTCGAACAGCGAGCGTATGTATGGCACCGCCAGCGCACGCTTGGGGGCCAATGCCGAGGCGGATCATCAGATCTTTGTCGTCGTCTCCATCCCTGCCGCGGAGGTGACCGTGCCGATCCAGAATCAGCTCCGCTGGATTTTGTTCGGATCCAGCATGGCGCTGCTGCTCTGCCTGACCACGGTTCTGCTCTACGTTCAGGCCAAGATCACCCGCCCCCTGGAACAGCTTCGTGACGGCACCCAGAGTATTTCGGCCAGCGCACGTTTACGGGTCGGCGACGAGACGGTGGCGGATCGGCAGCAGGCGCACCAAGTGGTCGAGAACCTGCACGACATCCGCACCGGGGATGAGATAGAAGAGCTTGCCAGCAGCTTTGCCACCATGGGCTCACGGGTGCTGCGTTACCATCGCCATTTGGAAAGTGAAGTGGCTGAGAAGACGGCATTGATTCACCAGGATCTGGAAATGGCGAAGGAATTTCAGGAAGCGATGCTCCCCGACCACTACCCCAAGGTCCCCAGCCCCCGCCCTGAGGAAGAACATCTCAAGCTGCACTTCTGGCACCTCTATCAGCCGGCCGACACCTTAGGGGGCGACTTTTTCGACATGTTCCAGATTTCCGAACATCGGGCCGGGCTGTTCATTGCGGATGTCATGGGGCACGGTGCGAGGTCGGCTCTGGTCACCGCCATCCTGCGAGCCTTGCTACCGGGCCTGGTCGAGGCCGCTGCCGATCCTGGGGTCTTCATGCAGCAGCTGAACCAGCATTTTCTGGAGATCATGGAGCGCAGCAGGCAGACGATCTTTGTCACCGCCTTTTTCATCGTGCTCGATACCAAGGATGAAACCGTCACCTACGTCACCGCCGGTCACCCGTCGCCAGTCTACACCAACCGGAGCGCGGGCGACACCGATTACCTCTTCCATGCGGTGAAAAACCAACCCGCACTCGGTCTCATTCCGGGAGCCCAGTATGAGGCCCACAGCCGCGCCCTGCAGGCTGACGATGTCTACCTGCTGTTCACCGACGGCCTGATCGAAGCGGAAAATGCCGAGGGCGAGATGTTTGGCGACGGTCAACTCATCGAGACCGTGCACGCCCACCGCCAGCTGCCGGTGGATGAACTGACCCATGCGGTGGTGGAGCGCCTGAACGAATTCACTGGCAACCGGCCACTTGACGACGATTTATGCTTGGTGGCGGTGCTCACCGATCACGGACCAGCGGGGGGTGCGGTCCGATCCTGACAGTAAAAAAAGAGAAAGCTTTGTGCCGCTTGACTAGTATTCACTGGCGACTCATCTTGAATCGCGCTCTGCGAACACACTAACTCATTTTTTTATGACGAGACCACCATTCATCAACTCCTTGTTGCGATCTTCCCTGCTCACAGGGATCGTCGCCACCGCGACCGGCAGCTTGTTTGCCAACCCACCCGAACTGGACATCACCAAGTATGCCGACAGTGATGTGACTCCATCGCCAGCCTGTTTATCAGCGGCCCCTAATGGTGACGTCTACGTCGGGGTGGATCTACTTGGCTCACTGGGCAAAGGCTCGGGCAAAGGAAGCATTGTGAAATTGGTGGACACCGACAACGATGGCAAAGCGGACAAGCATACTGTCTTTGCCAAGGTCGACAACCCACGCGGCCTCTTTGCCGTTGGAGACAAACTTTACGTGCTGCACACCGTGATCCCTCCCGGGAAAAAAATGACCGGCATGCACCTCAGCGTCTTCACCGATGCTGACGGCGACGGCAAGGCCGATGGTCCAGCTAAGCGACTGGTCAAAAACGTCTCCACTCTGAAATCCAACCAAAAACGTGGCGCAGACCACACCACCAATGGGATCCGCATGGGCATTGACGGCTGGATTTACATCGCTGTGGGCGATTTCGGATTTGTCGGAGCTGAAGGCACCGATGGGAAAAAGATCACCCAGCTCGGCGGTGGCATCCTCCGTGTGCGTCCCGACGGCACAGAGATGGAAGTCTACACCCACGGCCTGCGCAACATCTACGATGTCGCCATCGACCCCTTCATGAACATCTTCACCCGCGGCAACACCAACGATGGTGGCGGCTGGAATGTGCGATTCATCCACCAGATTCAGTCCGGTGAGTATGGCTACCCGGTTCTCTTCAAGCACTTCACCCACGAAGCCATTCCGGCCCTCAAGGACCTCGGTGGAGGATCAGGAACGGGTGCTCTTTTCTTCCAGGAACCAGGCTGGCCTGAGAAATACAACAATGTGCCAATGATGGCGGACTGGGGACGCAACCACCTCTACATCCACCGTATCACCCCTGACGGCCCGACCTACACGCAGCAAGCGGAAGACTTCATCCAGAGCCCTCAGATCTCTGATGTCGACGTCGACGGCTCCGGCCGACTCTACCTCGCCGCTTGGGATGGCGCCGGATACAAGGGCAGCCCGAAGAAAGGCTTCATCCAGCAAGTGACACCCAAGAATTGGAAATACACCCCCTTCCCTGAGCTCGGCAAACTCTCCCAAGACGCCCTGGTCAAGGGGCTGCGCTCTCCTAGTTCCACCACTCGCCTGCACGTCTCGCAAGAAATCCTGCGCCGTGCCAAGCCGGACAGCTATGGCGATGCCGTTCTGGCGATCGCCAAAGACAGCTCCGCCAGCGCCGAATCCCGGGTAGCCGCGATCTTCACCTACGCCCAGATGATGGGCTCCAAGGGGATTGACTCCCTGCAAGAACTTGCCAAAGACGCCAGCGTCCGCGAATCCGCACTCCGCGCCATGGCCGATCGCAAGCTGATCGCCACCAGCCTGGACACCGCGCCCTTCATCGCCGGCATCAAGGACGAGAACCCACGCGTTCAGGTCGCTTCCGCCGTCGCTCTGGCACGAATCGGAAAACAATCCGCCGCGGAAGCGCTGCTCAGCGTGTCCCAGCCACCGGCACCCGACAACAATGCCGCCAAATCCGTGGCCGCTCCGGTTTACTCCAGTCAACCGATCACCGGTGACCAAACGCTCGATATCGACGTCGATATCAACCGCATCAAGGACATGTATCTCATCATCGAAAGCACCGATGATGATGCCAGCCAGGACTTCGCCGCCTGGTTTGATCCGATTCTGGTCGATGACAAAGGCAAGGAAAGCAAGCTCTCCAAGCTCATCAACAAAGCCACGAGAAAGAACCCTAACCCAACGAAAATCCAGCACCCGTCCAGCCCAAAATCTGAGCTGAAAATGGTCAACGGCAAGTCCGCCAGCCAAGGTTATGCCGGTAAGGCCTTCTCGGTGATCCACTTCAAGATCGCCTTCGAATACGTCCGCCTCAAGGCCACCATCGGCCTCACGGACAAGTCCAAGGGACAAGGCAGCGTGCGCTTCGTGGTCTCCGCCACCGCCCCCATCCTCGATGATGCCAAGCGCGAAGGCCCTCACGCCACACCGAACTCCCCCATCATCCTGCCTCACATCGCGGTGCAGTCACTGGTGGAACTGGAAGCCATCGATGCCAGCCTCGCCGCCCTCGATGGTGACAACCAAGACGGAGCACTCTGGGCCCTGCGCTTGATGCACGACCAGAAAGTCGTCGACGGCCTGATTGCCAAACTCAACTCCACCAGCGACGGCAAGCTGCAGATCAAGATCCTCAGCGCCCTGGCTCGCCTTTACACCCGGGAAAAAGCCTACGACGGCTCCTGGTGGTGGGGCACCCAGCCAGACACCCGCGGACCATACTACAAGCCGGAAACTTGGGAGGCCTCCTCGAAAATCGAGACCGCTTATCGCTCGGCCTATGAAAAATCCAGCGTCGCCGGCAAGAACCAGCTCGCCGCCATCGCCACCAAACACCGCATGAACCTCAAAGGCATCGGTAAAATGGAAGTGGTGAAAAAGAACACCGGCAAAAAAGTGGGCGACCTCTCGATCGAGGACGTCATGCTCGCCTTCGAGAAAAATAAATTCGACAAGGCGAACGGGAAAAAAGTCTTCGCCGGCATGGCCGCCTGCGGTGCCTGCCACAACCTCAAGCCGGAAGACCCGATCAAAGGGCCAAACCTGCTGACCTTGGGCGGACACCTGACCCGTGACCAGATTGCCGAAGCCATCCTCAAGCCGGAAGCCACCATCGCGGACAGCTGGGTAGACGTCACCATGAAGGACGGCAGCACCAAGCACACCGGCACCTTGGTATCCAAGACCGATACCGAAGTGGTGATCCACAATATCGCCGGCATTCCGATGAAATTGAAGATGGCAGACGTGGCCAAGGTTGCCAAAGCCGACTCCACCCTCATGGGGCCGCACCTGGCCGATCAGCTGTCGATTAAGGACTTCACCGACATGGTCAATTACCTGCAATCGCTGAAATAAATAGCCGCTCTTGTGCTCAAGCTCTGTGACATCCTTGTCGCAGAGCTTAGATTCTTCTTGCAAAAAAGCTACAACAAGACTAACTGGACAAGATTACTTCAATAAGAGGTGATTCCCTTTGCCGACAATTAGGCAAAACCCTCTCGAATAATTTGTGCATACGGTTAATCGATAGTTTCAAGTTGAACAATGCACATACAAGAAAAGCAAATGAACATATATGTAGGTAACCTGTCTTACGGACTCAGTGATAACGATCTCCAAAACCTCTTCGCAGAGCATGGATCCGTCGCTAGCGCCAAAATTATCCAAGACAGAGACACAGGACGATCCAAAGGATTTGGATTCGTCGAAATGCCCGATGATGGCGACGCTCAAAAAGCGATCGAAGCCCTCAACGGCCAATCCGTGGACGGCAGAAACCTGACCGTCAACGAAGCTCGCCCACGCGAGGAGCGTCCACCACGTCGCGACAACTGGTAATCTCTCTCTAGACATTCCCTTTTTAAGGCCGTCTCCCTATGGAGGCGGCCTTTCTTTTTAGCCCTGCTTCCATTTTCAGCACAGATTCGCCAGCCGCGTAAGATCACCGTTCCCGGCATCGTTTAGCGAGGTAATGATTCGAACGCTCATCCTTCTCAGCTACCTACTCCAGGTCCAGGCGCAGGCGACCAGCACTGCGGAATACAGCCAAAAGTGGAAACAGGCCTCGCAGCTGTCCAAGGAAACGGTCACCAACCTGAAACCGGCATTCCGCTGGGTGGACGGTGCCTTGGCATTCAAAAAGCAATCGCGCGATCCCCAAAGCGGCAAGATCACCGAGCAGTGGGTCCAGGTTCAGCTGGCGGATGGTCAGGCCGAGGAAGGGATCGATCCCAAACAGCTGCCGAAACAGTCGGCTGAAACCAAAAAACGTCCGTCACGCAAATCGTCTAGGCGCGGGAAAAAATCCGACAGTCGCCAGGACTCACCGGACGGCCAGTGGCGCGCCAGCATCGAGGACGGTCGGGTCTTTCTGCAAAAGCTCGGCAGCGACTCCGCCAAAAAGCCGCTCGGAGCTGCCAGCGAGAACGGCAGCTACTACACCGGACCCATCAGCTGGAGCCCGAGCTCCACACACTTCATGGCCCGCCACGTCCAGCCCGGCCAACGGCGCACCATCACCCTGGTGGAATCGTCACCGAAGAAACAGTTGCAGCCGAAGCTTCTCACCGTGCGTTACGACAAACCGGGCGACCACATCGATCGCACCGAACCGCGCATTTTCAGCCTCGATGGTCAATCCGAGCACGCCCCCGATCCCAAGCTCACCGCGGATCAATACAGCCTGGGTGAGGCCGAGTGGAACCACGATGGCAGCGCGCTGCTCTACGAATACATCGAGCGGGGCTTCGGCAAACACTACCTCATCTCGATGGATGCCAAAAGCGGCGAACAGCGACTCATCGCCAAAGAAGAAAGCGATACCTACATCCACGTTTACGGCATCCGCTACCACAAGGACCTCACCGAAACGGGCGAAATCATCTGGGGATCGGATCGCGACGGCTGGCGCCACCTCTACCTACTCGATGCCAAAAGCGGCAGCGTGAAACATCGCATCACCCAGGGAAATTGGTTTGTCCGCGATGTCATCGACGTCGACACCGAGGCCCGCCAATTGGTCTTCAGCGCCAGTGGTAAAAACCCCGGCGAAGATCCCTACCACCTCCATTACTACCGGGTGAACTTCGATGGCAGCGAGCTGACCGCACTGACGCAGGGCGACGGCACCCACAAGCTGGAGTTTTCCCCCGATGGCAGCCACTACATTGACACCTGGTCGAGAGTCGATCACCCACCGGTCTACGAGCTCCGTCGCAGCGCCGATGGATCGCTGGTCAGAGAACTCCTGCGCGCTGATGCCAGCAGCTGGGCGCAACACGGCCTGCGCATGCCTGAGAGATTCCACTGCAAAGATCGCAACGGCCGCTTCGATGTCTGGGGCGTCATCATCACACCGCCGAACTACGATCCGAACAAGAAATACCCGGTCATCGAACACATCTACGCCGGCCCGCACAGCGCCTTTGTGCCGAAGGCGTTCAGAACGTCCTACCACCTGATGACAGAATTTGCCGCGGAGGGATTTGTGGTGGTGCAGATCGACGCCCTGGGCACCAACTACCGCCACCACGACTTCACCCATTTCTGCTATAAAAACTTGGTCGACTCCGGCTTCCCGGATCGGATCAAATGGATCAAGGCCGCCGCAGCTACCCGACCCTACATCGATACCTCCCGCGTGGGCATCCTCGGGGGCTCGGCCGGTGGCCAGAGCTCGACCGCCGCCATGCTACACCACGGTGAGTTTTACAAGGCCGCCGCCTCGGATTGCGGCTGCCACGACAACCGGATGGATAAAATCTGGTGGAACGAGCAGTGGATGGACTGGCCGATCGGCCCGCATTATGAACAACAAGCGAATAGCACCCATGCCGCCAAACTCCAAGGCGCGCTGATGTTGACCGTGGGCGAGCTCGATACCAACGTCGACCCCTCATCCACCACCCAGCTGGTGGATGCCCTGCTGAAAGCGGACAAGGACTTCGAATACTACCTCGTCCCCGGCGCCGGCCACGGCTGCGGGGAAAAACCGCACATGCGGCGCAAGCGCATCGAGTTCTTCAAAAAACACCTCGGCGGAGTGCAGTAAATCCCCGTCTTGACAGAAAGAGCGGAACACAGGAGAATTTTACCATGCAGCCGACTCAGTTTATGGATGCCGTGAAATCCGTGCTCGCACGTGACAAGCGCTTTGACATTGGTGCCTATTACTTCCTCAAGGACGCCTTGGATTTCACCGTCAAGCGGGCCATGGATAACAACGATGGCCAGCACCGCCACGTCACCGCCAGCGAGCTGCTGCACGGATTCCGCGATCTCGCGATGCAGGAGTTCGGCCCCATGGCCACCACCATGATGAGCGAGTGGGGCGTGAAAGATTGCACCGATATCGGCAACATGGTCTTCGCCCTGATTGAAGAGGGAGCCTTCGGCAAACAGGATTCGGACACCCCCGAGGACTTTGCCAACCTGTTCTCCCTGCACGACACCCTCGCCGCCCCCTTCCTGCCGAAAAAGCCAGCCACATCCGCGAGCTAATTCTCCGACTTCTCCCGGCCGCCTCTATTTTGCCACTCACCACTTATTCATTTCCCATGATTCTCAAATCCACTCTCGTCGCAGCCATGTTCTGCAGCAGCCTAGTTCAGCTCCACGCCCAAGCACCTGCAGCTCCCACGCAAGAGGCCGAGGCCAACTCCGCCACCACACCAGCCGACAAATTAAAATCCGCCTGGTGGAAAAAACGCCACGAGCAGAAAGTCGCCGCCGCGAAGAAGGCCAAGGTGGACCTCCTGTTCATCGGCGACTCCATCACCCATGCCTGGGAACGAGGTGGCGCGAAGATCTGGAAAGAATACTACGCCCCGCGCAATGCCTTCAACATCGGCTTCTCTGGCGACCGCACCCAGAATGTGCTGTGGCGACTGGACAACGGCGAGATGGCCGGCATGAAACCCAAGGTGGCCATCATCATGATCGGCACCAATAACACCGGTCACTCGATGCAAAAAGCCGAGGAAACGGCGGCCGGCATCAAGGCGATCATCGATCGGGTGCATCAGCAGAACCCCAAGACCAAGGTGCTACTGCTCGCCATTTTCCCACGTGGCGCTCAGCCCGATCACAAAATGCGTGTGCTCAATGACAAGGTGAACGAGATCATCAAAGGCTACGCCGAGGACGAACGCATCACCTACCTCGATCTCGCACCCAGCTTCCTGGAGGACGATGGTGTGCTCAGCAAAAAAGTCATGCCGGATTTGCTCCACCCGCGCGCCCACGGCTACCAAATCTGGGCCGAGGCCATGGAGCCAACCCTGAAAACGCTGCTCGAAGAGAAGTAAGGCACCGTTCAAGGCAGGCAGCACGAGTATCGATCAGTCTAGAGACATACAACATCAGGCTACACCTCAGCTGCGCGCCCTTGCTGCAATTTCCTGTGCTTCGTTCTGCCTCGTTGACGCTGGCATTTCCGCGATGTCCTACCTACTTTAGAGTTCATGACAGACGATGAACTTCTTCGGCTGCTTGCAGGCCCTCAGCGAAAAAATGTGAATTACTGGATGAGCTACTGTGGGCGTCTGGCCAGCAGGCAGCATGGCAAAGAGCTTGTCCGAGTGCTGCGCAAAACCGCAAAGCTTGTACACAAGAAGGATGCACCAAAATTCCACTTGGCAGCTGCCCGGCTGCTAACGAAGGCGTGGAAATACGAAGAAGCCGAGAGACACTGGACGCTGGCCGAACGGGCGACAACTACAGCTGAACCAGCCGCCGCCGGACTCGCTCGCATGCTCGAACGGGCAAACCGAGTGCAGAATGCGTTAGCTTTGCTTCCACGGTTAGGCACGGAGCTGGCGACGCTGCCACTGCGAGCGAAACTCCACCGCCGCGCAGGCGATGCGGATGCCGCTCTGGAGATCGTTTCAGACTTGGCTCGCTGCGAGCGTGATATGGAACCCGCCACCGCGGCCGAGGCTTGGCACGAGAAATTCCGCATTCATGACGCATTGGGCGATTATGAAAGCGCCTGGGCTGCCCTGCTGAAATCCAAAGAAGCATCGCGCCAAGCCATCGGCATTTCGCGCCAGCAACAATGGCTGGCTAGCCGCCGGAAAACATTCGCCAGAATGCGCATGGTCATGGATAGCCTGGATCGGGACACGGTCAGGAGGTGGCTGGACGAGGGGGATGCTACTGACCTCTCCCCGTGGTATGTCATGCTGGGTATGCCGAGGTCCGGCACCACACTTCTGGAAAACATGCTCGAGACCCACAGCGAGGTGATATCCACCGATGAGCGCGATGCTCTGGCGGCGACCATACTTGAGCCTGTGACCAAGGGATTTTCTGTGCCAGCGGATGAAAAATTCGCGGCCAACCAGTTCATCAACTATCTGGACCATATCCGCCCTGATACCGCGGCAAGAGGACACGAGGCCTACCGCGAGGAGTTGAAACGCCAGATGGATACCTACCAGCCGAATAAAGTGCTCCTAGACAAGAACCCAGGATTAATGGAGTCCGTCATGCTGTTTCCCCGCCTGCTTCCGGGGGCAAGTTACATTGTGCCATTCCGCGATCCAAGAGCGGTGCTGTGGTCCACCTTCCAAGTATTCATTGACGCGCCAAGCGAGATTAGCGTGTTCTGGACGAATGCAGAAGATCTCGCAGAGGTGTATGAACACACCATGCAGGTATGGTGGAAAATGCGGGAACTACTGCCGCAGGAGCGCTTCACCGAGTGCCGCTATGAGTCACTGGTTGAAAATCCGCAGAAAGAAGGCCGCGTGGTCACTGATTTCATGGGACTGAATTGGCAGGAAGAGCAGGCAAGTCCACAAGAACATGTCGCTACCAAGCAGCTGGTGCTCTCGCCAAGCTATGATTCGGTCACCGAAGCACCGCACAACAAAGCGGTGGAAAAATGGAAAAGATACGAGCCATGGATCGGGCAGGCAGTACAGCGCCTGGATCCATGGCTCGAGAAACTTGGTTATTCCTGATTCCCACTCCCAAAGGGGCGGGAAATAGAGAGGGACGACTTACTTCCGGCGACGGAGGATCAGCGCGAGCCCCCCGAGTCCGAGCAAGGCAGCCGAGGAAGGCTCGGGAACCACTGACAGGTTGACGTTGTCAACCTGGTAGACAGCTGAGCGTAAGGCACCACCATCACCAGGCTTCTCAAATCTGATATAGATATTGTCGCCCATTGTCACCCCGGCATTAATCAGATCCGTCGAGGTGATGGTGATGTTAACATCGTGCGTGCCGGCGGTGGAAATGAAGCTGCCTGAATCGACGAGGTCAGAAAGAAACCGGTCAGTTCCGTCACCAGCGCCAATTTGCCACGACGGCAGGGTGCCATTAAGCTGCGTGTTGCTGGTGATATAATCGAAGCTGAAGGTGTAAGTAGCAGTGATGTCCCATGTACTGGATGAGACAAAGTTGGCATTTGTGTTATGGTAGCGGAATCCCATGTGAATCGCGCTGCCGTCCACCGAGCCGTCGAAGTCCGTGGAGGTGGCGCCTCCAGTGCGGAACCAAGCGTCCTGGTTATCGACTGGGTTTCCGCCATCATTTGGGAGTGAGCCGCTCAGACCAGTGAAGTCTTCGTCGATGATTGGAGTAGCGGCGAAGGCCGGGCCGCTGAGGATGGCAGCCGCCAGCGGGCTGAACATAAGTTTTTTGAGGAATAGTTTTTGTGACATGATGCGTTTGTGAGTAATAGACTTACAATGCTAAAAATGGCATGTTGCTTTCCTATGATCAAATTATGATCTTCCCGTATGATCGTCAATTTTACCGAGAAGCATTTGCCTATAGCCGTGACATCAAGCAGACAAACCTTCACAGATTCACCTCTCAGGGCACTTCTTCGACATCGGCCAGAAGTTCAGGCCAATGCCATGGAGCCGACACGGAAAAAACCTCTCGTAGAAAAGTAGAAATCCCCAAGAACTGGGATGCGGTGAATGATCATGGCGTAGCTACCAAACCATCGCCATGAAAACCTCAAAGCCAAATTCATCGCATTCCCTGCCTCAGATTCGACATCCACGCAGATGATGTCGATGCCTTACACGCGAAGCTAAATTCCCACGGAGTGAAATTCAGCGGTGAGATCCACAATGAAGCCTGGCGCGGCCGGGTGCCCATTTATTTGATCTCCTGAACGGCGACTTTGCGTAGCAGCTATCGAACGCGACGGCTGGGGAATCGTAAGCCCAGAATCACTGAGCCAACTTTGGCTTACTTCTTCACCTGACCTCTTTCGTCGACCAGAGCGTATTGACCGCCGCTGATCTCGGCCATTTCCTTCATGGCGCTCTCTGCTCCAGGCTGCATCAAGGCGACAGTGTTGATTTTGCAATCACGTGATTTTGCTTTGCGCGCGATGCTCTTGGCCACTTGCTCGGCGGCACCGCCTACGGCCCCATCGGTCATGAAGCAGATTACTTGCGGAGTGGGTTTCATTTCCAATGCCATCTCCAGCGGCCTTGCCCAGTCGGTCCCCCACACCAAAGGTGTCTCCTCAATCGCGGCGCTGGAAAGCTTGAGCTGTTTGACATCCGCGCTGAGCCAAAGCGCGCGCTGTTTACTGCCTTTGGGTTCCCAGGAATGCGCACCACCGCGTGGCGATTCCCAACGGTAACTGCGCTCGCCGCTAATTACCTCGGCTGATTTCCGATCGCCAGCCATGGTCACCTGATCGCCCGCCAACCACGCTGGCCCGGCAAAAAAGATCAGCTGATACTGGGTGCCGTCCGGGAGTTGATTCACAGACTTCATCAGCTCCTTTTTCAGCAAACGAATGCGTTTTCCATTCATCGAACGCGAGTAATCGATCACATATACCACCCGCTCGGCCTTCACATCCTGGCCAAAAAACGTGGTTCCGGGTCCTCCCTCACCCCACTCTTCACCATTTCCCCAGCCGTCCCCCAGACCGTCGCCATTACCCAAGTCCAGCGAGATTTCCGCGTGTGTGTCAGGGACGGGCATGGAGAGCTGGGAAACCACGTTCGCCGCCATCACCTTCGCCATGGAAAACGATGGGGATGATGGTTTCGGCTGCACTTTCCGCTGCATTTGCTTTTCAGGCGTCTTCGTCACCTCCGCCTCCTCGCCGCGGCGGGTGACAATTTCAGGAGTGACTTCCTCGATGCTCGGCAGCAGGAAAAACATCAGCAACAGCCCGACCAAGACCACCGTGAGAATGGAAATCAACAGACTGCTCAAGGTGGAGGTGCGCAGCTGGGACTGCAGCCGCAGTTGAGCTTCGGGGGACAAGTTTGCGTGTATAGCCATACCCATGGAACGGGCAGGGGGAAATTTTTCTTAGAAGCGCTATGCGAAAAAAAGCCACCGGAAGGGAGTTCCGGTGGCTCTGGGTGATGTTTTGCGCCGCTTGGCGATCGCTTAGTTATGCAGCGCCCGTGTCAGGTCGCGCTGGAGCTCGACCACTTCCTTCATCAGTCGCTCCCGCTCGTTGCTGGAGAGCTTTTGCCCCGCCTTGAGGCGTTCTTCCAAGGCTTCCAGCTTGGCCACTTTCCGACGTAAGCTCGATGCCTCAAGAGTGCTGAGCCGACCCGACTTCACTCCGAACTCAATGCGTTCTTCGAAGCGATGCTGGGCGCGGTTGACGATCGGTGTGCGCTCCTTGCCCTTCTCCACCTCCGTCACGGCGGCGTTGATGGCATCGTTGAGCTGGTTCAGCTGGGTGCGGATGCTTTGCTTCTCGCTAGCGTCCAGACCATCGCTGTTGGCGGCCTTTGCCGCGGCCACGATCTCGGCATGACGGCTTTTGAACTTGGTGCCATCCGCCTCTTCCAGTCCTCCGAGCGTGAGTAGGCGGACAATGCGGCGATAGCTATGGTTGCTGTAGGCGCGCAGGTCTTCGGGTCGTTGATCCAGCGCTTCCGGGTCTTTTCTCCAGACGTGGGCGTCTTGCTTGAAAAGGATTTCTTCTTCCTTGCTGGCAATGCGCTCGGCGATGTTGGCGCTGCGGTCTCGGTGGATCAGTTTCCCCTTCCCGGCAACTCCTCGAGGAGCGGCGTGGGCGGGTAAACTAGCGACGCAAAAAGCGGCGAGGAGGGATAGGGTTATTTGTGTTTGTTTCATGGCAATGTTGTGAGGTTGCTCAATGAAACAAACGTTTCGGTCGCGAGTTGCATAAAAACAACTCCCTGACCATCAATGATCTTGGCGGAATGCGCCCGGCGGCTTGCCGGTCATGCGCTTGATGAAGTTGGACAGGCCAGCCGGATCAGAGAACCCAGTCTGCTGAGCGAGATGCTCCAGGTTCAGGGGCTGACTTTTCAACAAATGCAGGATCGCGGCCAAGCGCTGCTGCCGGATCACTCCCGCGGGAGTCTCACTGGAGTATTTTTCAAAGGCCCGCTCTACCCCGCGGCGCGAAACCCCACAGCTCAATGCCACCTCCGCCACCGAAATGCCGCTGACCGCCTTGCTGGCAATGAAGTCCATCGCTTTCTGATAGGTCAGCAAGTAGCGGTCGATCTCGTGACTCGACTCCCTCACCACGATGGACGACTGGCTGATATGCACGCTTTCGACCTCTTCATGACCTAACAAACTACGCAACTGCATCGCTGCGGCCTTACCGACATCGCCAGCTTGCAGGTCGATGCTGCTCAGCGGCGGCACGGCGGACTCACAGAGGAGTCGATCGTTGTCCACCCCAATCACCGCCACCTGGTCCGGCACACTCAGCTCGGCGAGCTGACAGGCGTGCAAGACATCCACCCCGGCTTCATCATTGCAGGCCAAAATCCCGCAGGGCTTCGGCAGCTCGAGAAGCCAGTCGCGGATCTTGGTCACCCCGTCCCAAACTTGGCGCTCGCTGGCATCCAGCGAAAGGATGCTGTTGGTCGCACCACGGAAATCGGCGTAGGCCTGGAATGATTTCAACCGCGCCTCCGACCACGCCACGCCCTGCCAGTGCACAAACCCCCAGTAGTCGAGATTGAGGTGCTCGAATTCCGCCCCCGCCTTGCCGCCGATCGCTTCATCATCGACGTGCAGGCCATTGGAAACATCCTCATCGCTGGAGTCCGATCCTCGAATGGCCACCAAGGGAACTTCCAGCTCCACGAGGAAATCTTGGAGCTCTTTATTGAGCCCGCGAGCGATCACGCCTGCAATGGTCCGCCCCTCGAGGCAGGCCGCTAACTGTCGTTTTTCGTGAATCATCGGCATCACCCAGACTTCCCAGTCGCAGCCATCCGAGCGCATCGACATGATCCCTCGGAGGACCTCTCGAGAAAAGTATCCCTGACGGTTACCTAGAAATAGGACAATTGGTTTTCTTGATTTCATATGGTGAGATGGGCTAGTTCAGCAGCTTAACTGTGTCGCGTTTTATAAATTCTTATTACGCAGGTCAATATTGTATTGCGTGCTGTCAGTCTCTACGTTTCCCGCGTGGGAAATCCGGGGCCCAAGGAAGGCTTCGGCCGTGCCCAGACAGCCACCGGACCACCCTAACATTTCCAGACCACTACCATCCTTCATACATCATGAACATCATTTCTGTCGAAGAACATAACGCCCTGGTGCAAGCCGCCTACGAGGCCCGTGGGTTTAAATCCGATGAGGCGCTCGATGCCGCCGAGATGTGCGCCGCAGCCACCTGGCACGGCAACCGCACCCACAACGCCCTCAAGGCCCTGCACCTCGACGATCTCTTCGGTTCGAAAAACGGAGGCTGTGTGCCAGGAGCGGATATCGACGTGGTGGAGAACCGCTTTTCCGCCGCCGAGGTTTGGAACTCGAACAAGAAGCTCGGCCAATCGGTCGCCAAACGTGCCTTCGATCGCGCGATCGAACTCGCCGAGCAACACGGCATCGGCATGGTCAGCGTGGACAACTGCTTCCACTACCTCTGGGGCGGCGGCTACGTCATCGAGGCCGCCAAGCGCGGCTACATCGCCTACACCAACTGCACCTCCACCCTCGCCGAGGTGGTTCCCTTCGGCGGCAAAACCCCGACACTCGGCACCAACCCCCACAGCTGGGGATTCCCCACCACCGAGGCACTGGGCTACCCGATTTGTATCGACTGGGCCACGTCCACCTGCGCCATGGGCCGGGTGCAGCAGCTCAAGCGCGAGGGTAAGGAATTGCCGCCAATGGCTGCCGTGGATGCCGATGGCAACCCGACCACCGACCCGAACCAAGTCGCCGCCCTGCTCCCCTTCGGCGCACACAAGGGCTACGGCCTCTCCCTGATCAACGAAATCACCGGTGCCTTCATCGGAGGCTCGCTGCCCGCGCACCGTGGCCGCACTTCTCCAAGTGCCGATGAGAAAAACAGCACCTCGTTCTTCTTCCAGATCATCCACCCGGACGCCATGTCCGGTGGTGCCTTTGCCGCGGGTCGCGATCAGGCAGGCAACGTCAAGGCAGTGATAGAAAACATCCTCGGACCAGGTAATGAAAACTGCCTGCTGCCCGGTCAGTTAGAAGCACAAGCCGCCCAAGAGTCTGAAAAAGCAGGCGGTCTCCTCTTCAGCGATGCCGAGCTGGCGGAGCTCAACGAGATCGCCGAGGCACTTGGCCGCCCCGCCCTGACCGTCATTTCCTAACTCCCGCCCAGCCACGATCATGTATTTGAACAAGGACGTCTTTCTCGATACCGAAACCGCGCGCCACCTCTACCATGAGGTCGCCGCCGATCTTCCGGTGATCGATTTCCACACCCACTTGAACCAGCAAGAGATCCTCGACGATCATCGCTTCGCTGACCTCTGGGAGCTTTGGCTGAAACATGATCACTACAAATGGCGCCTGATGCGCGGCTGTGGTGTGGAGGAAAAGTTTATCACCGGAGACGCCAGCCCCTGGGAGAAATTCGAAGCCTTTGCGAAGATCATGCCGATGGCCGTGGGCAATCCGGTGCACCACTGGGCGCACTTGGAACTGCAGCGAGTCTTCAGCATCCACACTGTGCTCTCCGCCGATACCGCCGAGACGATTTGGAACAATGCCAACCAACAACTCGCCGATGATCCATCGCTGAGCGTGCGTGGCTTGTTAGAAAAATTCAAGGTCAAGCTCGTCTGCACCACCGATGATCCGGCAGCCGATCTCTCGGTGCACGGAAAACTGGGCAGTGAAGACACGGTGGTCACCCTCCCCACCTTCCGGCCCGACCTCGCCATGGCGGTCGATCGCCCCGAAGTCTTCACCGAGTGGATTCAGAAGCTGCAAGCATGCGTCGGCCAGCCGATCTCCGATTTCCAAAGCCTGATCGATGCACTGAAAAAGCGCCACGCCGACTTCCACGCCGTCGGTTGTCGACTCTCCGATCACGGCCTGCCCTTCTGCCCGAACGGCTACGATGACAACACCGACCGCGATGAGTTGGACAACATCTTCACCCAGGCCACCTGCGGCAGAACTGCGGCAAACAAGGACGAGCAGGAGCTTTTCGCCTCCGCCATCATGAGTCACGTCGCCGCCTGGAACGCGGAGAAAGACTGGACCATGCAGCTGCACCTCGGTCCACTGCGCAATGTGAACCCGACCATGTTCGAGCGCACCGGACCGGACTCCGGCTTCGATACCATGGGTGCCTGGCCACAGACCGAAGCCCTCGTCGATTTCCTCGGTGCTCTGCAAAAGCAGGCCGCCCTGCCACGCACCATCGTCTACAATCTCAACCCAAACGAAAGTGCCGCCATCTGCTGCGCGGCCCAGAATTTCCAGGACGCCAGCTGCCCGGGCAAAGTGCAATACGGCCCAGCCTGGTGGCACCTCGACCACAAACGCGGCATCATCGAGCAGCTCGATCTGCTGATGTCGCTCGGCGCGATCGGCACCTCCGTCGGCATGCTCACCGACTCCCGCTCGTTCACCTCATACGTCCGTCACGAATACTTCCGCCGGCTTCTCTGTCAGCTCATCGGCCAAGCCGTGGAAGCTGGAGAAATACCAGACGACAGCGCCCAGCTGAATGCCCTCATCACCCATATTTGCTACGAGAATGCCAGCCGGTATTTCAACTGGCCCACCGCACTCTAACCAACCAACATCATGAATTATCTCGATTCTCTCTTCGACCTCAAAGGCAAAGTCGCCGTCATCATCGGCGGCACCGGCGAACTCTGCGGACACATGGCCAACGGCCTCGCCCAAGCCGGCGTGGAGGTGGTTCTCGCCGGCCGTGACGCCAGCAAGGCGGACGCCAAACTCGACGCCATCTCAGAAGCAGGAGGCAAAGGTTATTTCGTCGCCACCGATCTCAGCAAGAAGGACTCGCTGGAGTCGCTGCTTGAACAAGTGGTGGTCAAATCCGGTCGCATCGACATCCTGATCAATGGTGCCGGAGTCAACTCGCCGACCCCATTTTTGGAAATCACCGACGAGGAGCTCGAAAACATCATGAGCATCAACTTCGGCGCCACCGTGCAAGCCTGCCAGGTGTTCGGCAGATACTTCCTCGAGCAAGGCGCGCCCGCTTCCATCATCAATCTCGGCTCCATTTCCGGACTGAATCCGCTCTCGCGTGTGTTCACCTACTCGGCCTCAAAAGCCGCCGTGCACAACCTCAGCAAAAACCTCGCCAGAGAGTGGGCCGACAAGGATATCCGCGTGAACACGCTGGTGCCAGGCTTCTTCCCCGCCGAACAAAACCGCAAGGTGCTCGATGAATCCCGCGTTTTGGAAATCCTGCGCAACACGCCGATGTCGCGCTTTGGAAATCCGGACGAGCTCATTGGCGCTGTGCTGCTGTTAGCTTCCTGCAAGGCCGGCAGCTTCATCACCGGCACAGAAATGATCGTCGATGGCGGATTCGACGCCATGAGCATCTAACAACACCCCTTTCCAGACAACCAACCCATCAGCAATATGTCAGACCCTCTCACTCGCGCCCAGAACGGCGGATTCCTCACCAAACTCGGCATTTACGCCAAACTCAGCGGCCCGGGCTGGATCCAGGCGGCGGTCACCCTCGGCGGAGGTTCACTCGTCGGTGCGCTCTACCTCGGCGTAATCGGCGGCTATGAGTTCCTCTGGCTGCAACCACTGGCCATGCTGTGCGGTATCGTCATGCTGGCGGCCATTTCCTACGTCACCCTCTCCACCGATGAGCGACCCTTCCGCACCGTGGAGAAAAAAATCTCCCCCGCACTCGCCTGGGGCTGGCTGATTGCCACCGTGATTGCCGACACCGTTTTCTGCGCCGCCCAGTTTGCGCTGGGAACCGGGGCGATCACCGGCAACTTGGGCTTCGATGTGAACCCCTATGTCATCACCGTTTCCTTCTTCATCATCTCGCTGTCACTGATTGCAATCTCCCAAAAGGAAGGCAAGGCGTCACGCATCATCGATAATGTGCTGAAGGGTCTGGTCGCCATCATCGTGCTCGCGTTCATGGGAGTGGTTGTCACGCTTGCGGCTAAGGGAGCCATCAACTGGGGCCACCTCTTCGGCGGTCTCATTCCTGACTTCACTGCCCTTTTCCGACCCACCGATCAGATCAACACCGCCATCCAAGCCACTGGAGAACAATCGGCTTATTGGACCGAATACGTCACCACCCAGCAGCGTTCTAAAATCATCGCCGCCTTCGGCACCGCCGTAGGGATCAACATGACCTTCCTGCTGCCTTACTCTCTGAAGAAAAAAGGCTGGGGCAAAGAGCACCGCGAGCTCTCACGCTTCGATCTCGGTCTGGGTCTGTTCATCCCCTTTATCCTCGGAGCCTCGGCGCTGGTGATCTCATCAGCTGCCAGTTTCCACGCGAAACATGCCGACGTCATCGACGCTCAGGGCAAACCGCTCGCCGGAATGGAGGGCATCTACAACGAGGTGTTAGACAAACGCATTGCCAGCACCAACAAGGAATTCGCCAATCTCAACGACGAGGACAAAGCCGCAGCGCGCCTCACCGTTCCCCTTCCGGAAAAACAACTCGCCGCGATGCTCTCCAACCGCAAGGCCTCCAACCTCGCCAAGTCGCTGGAGCCATTCCTCGGCAAAGGTGCCCAGATCATTTTCGGCATCGGCGTTCTCGCCATGGCAATTTCCACCATGCTGGTGCACATGATGATGAACGGCTACGCCATCTCGGAAGCTGTGAACAAGGTTGGCAGCGCCAAGGTCTTCTTGATCGGTGCCGCCATGCCTGCCATCGCCGGCCTGTTTTCCCCCCACCTTTGGTCGGGCGAATCGAAGGCCGCCATGGCCGTGCCAGCCTCCGTCATCGCCACCACCCTTTTACCCATCGCCTACCTCGCCTTTATCCTCCTGATGAACTCGAAGTCAGCCCTCGGAAATGAAATCCCCAAGAAGCGCGCATTGATCAACATCCTGATGATCATCTCGGCAGGGGTTGCCAGCTTTGCCTCGATCTGGGCACTGAGCGGCAAAGGTCTGCCCGGTCAACTCGGCATGGGAGCCCTCGCCATCCTGGCCATCGTCGGTATCATCGGCTTCGTCAAAAACAACAAAATCGCCTAACCTCAACAACCTACTTATCTTATGAAATTCGGAATTATTGGAGCCGGTATGATCGGCCGTTTTCACGCCAAGGCCATCACCGACATGGACGGCGGATCGCTTCACTCGGTCTTTGATCTCAACCAGGAGCGCGCCGAGACATTGGCCAGCGACTTTGGGGCGAAGGCTTACTCGGACATGGATGCTTTCCTCGCGGACAGTGACTTGGAAATTGTCACCGTCGGCACTCCCAGCGGCGCCCACCTCGATCCCACACTTGCTGCCCTCAATGCAGGAAAACACGCGATCGTTGAGAAGCCCTTAGAAGTCACTCTCGAGCGCATCGATCAACTCATCGCCGCGGCGAAAGAAAACGGCAAGACGCTCGCCGCTGTGCTGAACCGCCGTTTCCACCCGGGCATGAAGGCATTTAAAAAAGCCGCAGATGAAGGACGCTTCGGCACCCTCGCTTCGGCATCCGCCTACATCAAATGGTATCGCGATCAGGCTTACTACGATTCCGCAGGCTGGCGCGGCACATGGGCGCTCGACGGCGGTGGTGCGCTGATGAACCAATCGATCCATACGGTCGACGCCCTGATCCACCTCGCCGGACCCGTGAAAAGTGTGCAGGCGAATACCGTCTGCCTCGCCCACGAACGCATCGAGGTCGAAGACCATTGCGTAGCGGTGTTGGAATTTGAAAATGGCGCCCGCGGCGTGATTGAGGCATCCACCTGCTGCTGGTCGAAAGACGGCCACCCGGCCCGTGTGCAGCTGTCAGGAACGGAAGGTTCGGTATTTCTTGCCGATGAATCCTTCGAGAGCTGGGACTTCATGGAGGAAAAACCGGAAGACGCTGAGATCAAGGAAACGCTGATGAAAGGCCAGGAAGCAGGACTCGGCGCCAACGATCCCACCGCGATCAATACCTACCAGCACCAGCGCAACTTCGAGGAGGTGGTGCAAGCCATTGCCGAAGGCCGCGAACCGACCACTTCGTCCGCCGAAGCCAGAAAACCGGTCGCCGTCATCACCGCGATCTACGAGTCCGCGCAAAACGACGGCAAAAAGATCCTCCTCTAAGCTGCGCCCCGACGCAGTGCCCCATCTCGAAATTCCTATTCCCGATTTCCCAACCAGCATGAAACTCACCGGATTCGCCGACGAAGCGGCGCTCGACCTCGCCACCCAGATCAAAGCTACTAAGGAGCTCGGCTGGGATTACATCTCCGCCCGCGGCATCGATGGCAAGAACATCCACGACCTGAGCGACAAGGCATTCGACACCGCCTGCGGCCAGCTCGAGGACGCCGGGATCAAGATCGCCGAGTTCGGATCGTTGATCGGTAGTTGGTCGAAAAAAATCGACAGCGACTTCACCCTCACCATGGATGAAGTCGAGCGCTGCATTCCCCGGATGCAACGGCTCGGCACCGAGATCGTCCGCGTCATGTCCTACGCCCAAGAACCATGGGGCGAGGACCAGCGGGAGCACGAACGCTTCCGTCGCCTGCGCGCCGTCACCGCCCGCTTCAGCGAGGCCGGCATCACCGTGGCGCATGAGAACTGCATGAACTACGGCGGCTTTTCCAGCGGCCACACCCTGCGCCTCATCGAGGAAGTCCCCGGCCTGCGCCTGATCTTCGACACCGGCAATCCGGTCTTCCAACGCGACCGCTCCCAGGAGGAACCTCAGCCGTGGCAGGACGCATGGCAATTTTACCAAGACGTGCGCGAGCACATCATCCACATCCACATCAAAGACTGTCGGAATCCGAAAAGTGACGACGTCGAGCCGGAGTATGTTTTCCCGGGCGATGGTCAGGCCTATGTGCCGGCGATCATCGATGACCTCAAGGCGAACGATTACGACGGCTTCATCGCCATCGAGCCCCATGTGGCAACGGTTTTCCACGCCAAGTCGGATGAGGTGGATTGGCAACAGTGCTACGACAGCTACGTCAAATACGGCAAGGCAATGGAAGGAATCATCGCTGGCTCGGATTAGAAAAATGTCGCATCCTGAATAAAACTGATACGCATTTTTTGATAGTGAGATGGGTATTAGGAACGTATAAGTAGGCATGCACCTAGCTCGATTAACCACCTTCATTGCGGCCGCTGCCGTATTCACCTCCGCAACTCTCCATGCCGAACCTGCAGCCGCAGAGGCCAAGGATAGCAAGACCATCGCCCTGTTCGATGGCAAAACCCTCGATGGTTGGAAAATCGTTGGCGGCAACGGCCAGTTCAAGGTTGAGGACGGCTGCATCGTGGGTCACGGCGAGAACGTGAAGGGCAACACCTTCCTGCGCACCGAGAAGACCTACGGCGACTTCGAACTCACCTTTGAGTTCAAGTTTGACGATCGCAGTGGCAACTCCGGCCTAATGTTCCGCGCCCTGCAAAAACCATCCAAAGATGGCAATGGTCGCGTCTACGGCTACCAGTGCGAAGGCGACAATGGCCACGCCCGCTCATGGACGGCAGGCCTGTTCGATGAGAAACGCCGCGGCTGGCTTTTCCCCGATAAGAAAAACAAAGAACAGTGCGCCAAGTTCACAGCTCAAGGTCAAAAACTCTTCAAATGGGACGACTGGAACACCATCGTGATCCGCTGCGAAGGCAACCACATCCAGACCTGGCTCAATGGCGAACAACGCGTCGATTTCACAGACACCGATAAGAAAGACGACACCCGCGAGGGCTTCTTCGGCCTCCAGGTGCACAGTGGAAAATCCTGCCATGTTCGCTGGCGCAACTTGCAGCTGAAGCAACTCTAAGCCAGATTCCCCCCATCCAGCCGATTATGAAGCTCTCATCGCACACACGCATCCTCCTCACCGCATCGCTGAGTCTGGTCTGCCTTCCTGGTTTCGCCCAGCAAGGGAACCGCAAAGGGCATGATATGACCGATCCGATACCGATCGATTCCATCCCGCCTTCGCCCTACCTCGATCTCGACGATGCGCTGAAATCCTTTAAAATGGCACCTGGTTTTGTCATCGAACCGGTAGCCGCTGGCGAAGATGTCGACATGTCGGTGGCACTGTCGTTTGATGCCAACGGCCGTGCCTGGTCGTGTGAAATGCGAAGCTACATGCCGGATCTCGATGGCAATGGTGAACAAAAACCCAACGGTCGCATCCGCGTTCTGGAAGATACCAATGGCGATGGCAAAATCGACCGAACCACCACCTTCCTCGATGGTCTGGTGCTGCCGCGTGCCGTGGCCGTCACCAGCGACGGTTGCCTCTACACCAGCAAGGACGTTCTGTATTTCATCAAACGCGATGGTCTGAAGCCCGTGGGCGAACCGGTCGTGGTCGATGCCGAATACGCCATTGGCGGCAACCCGGAGCACAAGGCGAACGGCCTGCTGCTGGGTCATGACAACTGGTATTACAACGCCAAATCTAACAAACGCTACCGCCGCGTCAAAGGCCAATGGCAGATTGAGAAAACCAACAACCGCGGCCAATGGGGCGTGGCCAAGGACAATGCCGGTAACCTTTACCACAATAGCAACAGCGTCCTGCTCGTCGGCGATGTGTTCCCTCCGATGTTCATGCGCGGAAACTCCCACTACACGCCGAAGGCTAGGATTTCCGAGCGTGTGGGAACGAACAAAACCAACCCCATCCACATGACCCCAGGTGTCAACCGCGCCTACATGAAGGATATTTTGGATAAGGATGGCAAGCTGGCCAATGCCACCGCTGCAGCCGGCATGACCATCTACCGGGGCGACAACTTCCCAGCCTCCGCCGTGGGCATGGGCTTCACCACCGAACCAGCTGGTGACTTAATCAAGGCAATCCAGATCGAACGCGACCAGTGGAACAAACCCAAAGGATCCCACCCTTATGGCGACAAGGAATTCCTCGCCAGCGACGATGAGTGGTTCCTGCCCTGCAACATCTACACCGCCCCGGACGGCACGCTGTGGATCGTCGATATGTATTTCGGCCTGTTGCAGCACAAAACCTACATGACCAGCTACCTGCGCCGCCAGTATGTGCACCGCAAGCTCGACCAGCCAAAGCCGTCGACCGGTCGCATCTACCGCGTGCGTTACGAGAAAAATAAAGTCTCCGAGGTGCCGAAACTCGAGGGCCTAACGCCTGCTCAATGGATCCCATACCTCAGCCACGCCAATGGCACCATCCGCGACACCGCCCAGCGCCTGCTCGTGGAGTCCGGCGATCTTAGCATCGTCGATGCGCTGGTAAAGGTGGTGGCCGATCGCACCAATCCCCTCGCTCAGATCCACGCCATGTGGACCTTGGAAGGGCTCGACAGCATCACCGCCCCAGCCCTCATCCCGGCTCTGAAAAGCGATCACACGGATGTCGTCAACAACGCTCTCAACCTCGTCGCCACCCTGCGACTCAAGGACGAAACGCTGCAAAAGGCGATCGTCTCCCTGCCCGAGAACACCCGCACACTGCATGCCCAAATCAAGGCACTGGCCGCCACAGGATCCAGCGATGAGGCACTGAAATTGACCGAAAGCCATCTCAAGGCCCCCTGGGTCCGTGAAACATTGATCAGCGGACTCGGCGCCGAGGTGGTGAGCTTCCGCAAGGAGCACAGCAAACTCTCCGATGGCAAACTCGACAAGCTCGTCAGCGCCGCGACCAAAGCTACCCAGCAGGCAGATGTGGTGAAAAAAGCCCCCGGATCGCATCTCAAGGGGAAAGCCCTGGAATCGTTCAACCGCGGTAAAAACGTCTACATTAACAAGGCCGCCTGTTTCGCCTGCCACGGCCAAGAAGGCGAAGGCATGGACAACATGGGGCCTCCCCTGGACAAGTCAGAGTGGGTCACCGGAGACATCACACGCTTCACCAAAATCTTGCTGCACGGCATGACCGGGCCGATCACCGTGGCTGGCAAAAAATACAGTCCCCCACTGGCCATGCCCGGCCTGAAGGACAACCACGCCATCTCCGATCAAGACCTTGCGGACGTCATCACCTTCACACGGAACAGCTGGAGCAACAAAGCCTCGGCTGGCGACGTCAATGAAGTCCGCAAAGTCAGAGCATCCACCCAGGATCAAGCCACCCCCTATCAGGCAAAAGACCTCCAGTAGCGAGCACTGTCACGGCGACGAGGTCGCCCATCTTTTCCAAAGGACGCTGATGCATTTCAGCGTCCTTTTTTCGTCATCGCAGTCGACAATCCTGCCGCTACTCCTTCGACTCAATCGACACCCCACATAAGCCAATGGAAAAGGCACCACTTACAGACGAGGAGGTTGAAAGTAGGCGAATGGTGTAGAAGTCGCCCGGCTTAGGATGATTGATCTCGATAGGTAGGCAGAGCACCCCGGCATCGGTCGCAGGTATCAATTTCACCTCTGCGGATTCACTCTCAGGGGTATCGATTTCCACACGGACATCACAGTAACGTTGAAGGAAATAGAGATTCGCAGTGAACGATTCTGTGGCCTCAGCAGGGATCCGCAGAAGCAACTCGTAGCCAGCGCCCGGCTTACTGCCCGTGTGATTCCCAGTCGCAGCTCTCGGAAGTAACTTTTTCCCTCCGGATTTAAAATTCACCGATGGTTGGGTGTAACGGTATTCGCTCTTTACGTCACTCAGTTGAAAACTCTGAATATACGAGCCATCGATCTTCGATGTGTAGTTTTCAGGGGAAGGTAGAGTGGTAGTCACGAGCCAATCCAAGGAGTTTGCCGTATCGAGATTAACCACCACCGGATCTTCCCGTTCCGCGTTAGTATTGACCATCATCGCTTGGGAAATCTGCACCGAAGGAAGAGCTTCGCTTTCAGCGGCATCAGAACTTGCCTGTTGCTCGCTTTGCCGTTGGTTCAACATGATGAACAGCCCCCCGACCACTAATACCGCCAAGATGCCAGACAAGGTGAGCTTGAGAGTTTTCTTCTTGGCTTCCGCCACGATATCTTGATGCAGAGCTCCAGCGCTCTGGGCTGACGTGCCCAAGCCAAGCCCCAAGCCCTGGGCTTTTGCAGCGCTGTTAGCCGCCGCTGCGTGCACTGCTGAGTTGGCAGGTTGACGCTGAGGAGTTGGATTGCCAAATGTGCTCACCGGCGTTGCGGGAGTGGCTGCCACAGGGCCAGTGCTGGCACGTAACTGTGGCATCTCCGCCAATTCCACAGCATGGGTTTCACCCGGCACGTTAGGGGCTACCTCATCCAGGGTGATGGTATGCAGTGACACCATCGCCTCTGCCGTGTCCATAGGTCTTGCTAGCGGATCATGAGACACCAGCCGCATCACCCATTCAGCGAAACTAGGGTCCACATTTTCTACATAATCTGACAGGGGAGGCATGCCCTTACTTTGGTAGGCTGCCACGCACTCGTCTGCGTCCATCCCCGAAAAAGGATGCCCGCCTACCAAGGCCGTGTAGCACAGCTGCCCCAGCATGAACAAATCCGCTCGGGCATCCGGCTCGACATCTCGATCATGTAATTCCGGAGCAAGCAAAACAGGATCAGCCACGCTGACTTGCTCACCTTTCACCATGGATACCAACTGATTCAAACCAAGATCTACCAGCAGATAGCGATGACCTCCCGCAGCCCGATGCACTCGGCTGACCGATGCGGTATGAAGGGCTCCATGATAGACACCCGACTGATGAGCCGCATGCAAGGCTTCTAACATATCTGCCGCCATCCGATGAACCCCCACCTGACCGAGCGCCCCCTTTTCCAAACGTTCAGCCAATGAGTCACCCTCAATGTACTGAGTCACCACAAAGGCGCCATCGTCTTCCGTGGAAATATCATAAATAGTCAGCAAGTTCGGGTGCTGCATGTTGCAAAGTTTCCCTGCAAATTTGCTAAAATCTTTGCGCCAAGAATCACTCCTGCTCTCCACGACTTTACGGTCCGCCTGTTCAATGTGCCTGAACATCACCCGGCGCTGAAGCATGGTATCATCTGCGAGGTATACCGCCCCGAGGAGATCTTCACCCAGCTGGCTAACTATTTCATAACGATCGATCATTGTAATTTATTTGTTAGTTTAGGGTCGTGGATATTCAAGCAATCCTTCTAAAGCATCTCTATCAGCATGATGAGCAGTGCGACAAGATCGAGTAAAGCCTCAAATCCGCTCATCTGAACTCTCATCTACGCCAAAAAGAAACGTCTTTAAAGGTGCCCCAAATTGCTCAAGCCCACCTCCATAGCACCTCTCTCCTATTCAAGCTCACTTGATTGATCTCTCGACTGCCTTATGTTGATCAACCCGTTATGAGTCAAAAAGCAAAAATAGTCCGCATCGTTTCGACTGATCACTTCTGCCCGTGGGGGCTCAAGGCACTCGATCTGTTACGGCGGCGTGGTTACGACATCGACGACCAGCACCTCGAGAGCTCCGAGGAAAACAAACGATACAAAGAGGAAAACGGCTACGACGAGACACCGCAAATCTGGATTGAGGACAAACACATCGGCACCTACGACGATTTGCGCGAGCACTTTGATCTCGGCCCGGATCCGAAACAAGGTGATACCTACCAGCCGGTGATTGCCGTGTTTGCCGTCGCCTTGGTTATGGCCTTCACCTCCTGTTGGGCACAGCAGGGAGCGTTGGACCTCATCCGCATCACCGAGCTGTTCATCGCGATCAGCATGTGTGTGCTGGGTATTCTCAAGCTGCAGGATCTGAAATCCTTTGCCACCGGATTTGTCCAGTATGACCTCGTCGCCCAGCGCTACGTCCCCTACTCCAATGTCTACCCGGTCATCGAAGCCGGTGCAGGTGCGATGATGATTGCCGGGCTATTCACCTGGGTCGTGGCGCCCCTCGCCCTGATCGTCAGCAGTATTGGTGCGGTCTCCGTTTTCAAAGCGGTCTACATCGAGAAACGAGACCTCAAGTGCGCCTGCGTCGGCGGTGGCAGCAGCGTGCCGCTGGGCTTCATCTCACTGACTGAAAACTTGCTGATGATGGCGATGTCGATCTGGATGATGACCAAGCAAATTTGGTTCTAACACCCAAGCGACCAGTCAGCCGCTGGTGCATGGATCACGCCTCGAGGTCACAGCCGAATCTCCACACGATGCGATGCAGGTATCGTTGACCGGGACGGAGCTCGGCACTCGGAAAATCCGGACGGTTCGGCGCATCGGGGAAATTTTCCGACTCCAATGCCACGCCGGCATGGGGCGCGGTGACCCCACCCGCCTTGCCGGGCACTTCGTCGGATAGAAAGCCACCCGTGTAAAGATGCACCGCCGGCTGATCGGTCTGCATTTCCAGCCACCGACCACTCACCGGGTGTTCCAGTCGCAGGGCCGACCGCAGCCCTTCGCCCTCGATCACCATGGCATGGTCGATGCCACGCATCTCGGCAATCTGAGGATCCGGGTGATCGAGCCGATCTCCCAAGCTGGCGCCCCGCCGAAAATCAAAGGGTGTGTTATCGACCGGAAGCCGCTCTCCCAGCGCGAGGTAGTTGGAATCAATCGGTAAAAATTCAGCCGCCCTCATCTGCAGCACATGATCCCTGATGTTGGAGCTCGGCACGCCGCTGAGGTTCCAATACACGTGATTGGTGAGGTTCACCACCGTGGCGGCATCCGTGGTGGCGAAATACGTTAGGCTCAGCTGGCCGTCGGTCGACAATTGGTAGTGGGCACTGACCTGCAGAGCTCCCGGGTAGCCCCCGTCTCCGTCCGGGCTACTGAGTTCAAAACGCACCCCGCACTGCCGACCCTCGGCGTCCCTGTCGACCTCGGCCACTGACCAGTCGCGCTGATGAAAGGCGGCATCGCCACCGTGCAAGGAGTTCGGACCATCGTTGCATGCCACTTGATAGTCTCGGCCGTCCAAGCGGAAGCGGCCTTTGGCAATGCGATTGGCGAAACGACCACAACTCGCGCCGAATGCTGCGCTGTTCCGGTAAAAATCGTCTAAGCTCTCACAGCCCACGGTGATCTCGGCCGGCTGGCCGTGACGGTCCAGTGTCTCGATCCCAAAAATCGCCGCACCGCGCGCCACTAAACGGACTTTGACGGTAGCCGATTCCAATTCGATGATCTCTGCAGCAGGCATGTATTAAACAGAGCGCAAAGAGATTGCATCACAAGCATGTTAGAAACGGTAAACTTCTCTCACAATGCCCAAGACGAGCTTCCGAAGGGTGTGGAGAAAAAATGGTGCGCGATGCAGGATTTGAACCTGCGACATCATGCGTGTGAAGCATGCGCTCTACCCCTGAGCTAATCGCGCTTAGTTAAAATAACCATTCTGCCGGAGGCAGGGCGGATTTGTTACCGCAGCGCCTCGCTGGATGCAAGCTGTTTTTTTCTCTTCGTCCCGTCGGAGTCGATCAAAACGTCTGCTCCATCCCCAGCTCAGCCACCTGGATATCGCCTTGGTGGATTTCCGCCAAAGATTCCGCCAGCGCCGCTGAGCGTGTGGGCTCGCCGTGCACTAGCCAGACCTTCTTTTTCGGTCCGGTGATCCCCTTGAAGTAATCGAGCAGCTCCGAATGATCGGCATGACCGGAAAAGGAATCCATGATCTCGACTTGAGCCCGGAGCTTGTAGGGCTCGCCAAAAATGTTCACCTCCGGTTGCTTGTGGCGGATTTTCCAGCCCAGTGTGTTCTCGGCGCAGTAGCCCACGAAGAGAATCGTGTTATTCGGGTTGCCGATGCCATTGCGCAGGTGGTGGAGGATGCGACCCGCCTCGCACATGCCCGAGGCCGAGATGATGATCGCTTGCTTTTTACTGTCGTTCAGCTCCTTCGATTTGCTCACAGCACGGATCAGAGTGAGTCCCTCGAAGCCGAAGGGATTGCGCTTGTTATACAGAAACTGATGCACCTCCTCGTTGAAACATTCCGGGTGTAGGCGGAAGATTTCCGTCGCATTCACCGCCAGCGGGCTATCGACGTAGACCGGGACTTCAGGAATCCGGCCGTCCTCGAACAGCTGATGCAGCACATACAGCACCTGCTGGGTGCGCTCCACGGCAAAGCAGGGAATGATGATCTTGCCGCCCCGTTCGATAGCTTTCTTCAGCACATCGGCAATGCGGTCGTCCGCCTTGGTTCCCAGCTCGTGCTCACGCCCGCCGTAGGTGCTTTCCATCAAGACATAGTCGATGTTTTCCGCCGACACCGGGTCGGAGAGGATGTCGTTGCCGCCGCGCCCCACATCGCCGGAGAACAGGAAGCGCTTGGTTTGACCGTCATCCTCGTCTTCAACTTCCAGCACCACCTGGGCGCTACCGAGGATGTGACCGGCATCGATGAAGCGCAGGGTGACTCCGTTGGCCACATGCATGGGCCGATTGTAGCCGACGTTGACAAACTGCTTCATGCATTGGTTCACATCCTCCTTGGTGTAGATCACATCCACCGGCTGCTCACCGCGTTTTTTGCGCTTTTTGTTGAGCCATTTGGCATCGCTTTCCTGAATGTGCGCGCAGTCGGCGAGCATGATCTGGCAAAGATCGCGGGTGGCAAAGGTGGCAAAGATGTTGCCGGTGAAGCCATGCTTGGTCAGGTTCGGCAGGTTCCCCGAGTGATCGATGTGCGCGTGGGAAAGGATCACCGCATCGATCGTTTTCGGATCGAAATGCGGGAAGCAGCAGTTCACCTCGTAGGCATCCTTGCGGTGCCCCTGATAGAGGCCGCAATCGAGAAGGATTTTTTTGCCATTGATTTCAAGGAGATGCTGAGAACCAGTGGTCGTGCCTGCCGCGCCGCAAAATTTAATCTTCATCTAACTATGTAACGGCAGATTTCCCACACTGGCAAGCTGGCAGATGCTGATTTCGGTCATTTTTGGAAAAATGCACATGGAAAGATGCAAAGGGTGAAGGCAGTGCTATGCTGCCGCAATGAAAGTATCGATTCTACTGAGTTTCGCCCTGGCGCTTCTAATCAGCAGCTGCGCCACGCCTCCGCCAGCCCCTCCGACGCAGGCCGCAAAGCCCGTCTTTAAAAACCCGCACCCTCCCGGCACCTATGCCCATTTCAAGGCCGAGCCAAGCTACCCGAAAACTTCGAACAGCTACCGCAACCACGAAGTACTGGCCCGAACCAATGCCGAGAACTCTCGCATCGTGATCTCCCTGCCGCTGCAGCGCGCCTTCCTGATGAATGGCGATGAAGTGGCGATCGATTACGCGGTATCCACTGGCACCTCGACCCACCCAACGCCTCCGGGCAATTACAAGATCTTGGAAAAGATCGTCGATAAACGCTCGAACCTTTACGGCAAAATCTACGATGCCGATGGAAATGTCCACAAAAGCGATGCCAGCTCGCGCAAGGACACGGTGCCGGAGGGTGGTAAATTTGTCGGCGCAGCCATGCCCTACTGGATGCGTCTGACCTGGAGTGGCATTGGCATGCACGTCGGCCGAGTGCCACGTTACCCCGCGTCACACGCCTGCATCCGTGGACAGTCGCACATCGTGCCGATCATCTACTCCAAGGTGAAAATTGGCACGCCTGTGACTATCCAAGGATAGGCCCCGTTGCCTATCGACTGAACGGCCAGATCGATTTCAAAGCGCGGGTCACCGGACCTCCACTGTTCGATTCGCGCTCGGCATCGAGAATTTGCGCATAGCGGATCAGGCCGACAGCGGTGGAATACTGAGGATCGCGGAAGTTGGCGTGCACGCCACTGATGTTGGATTGCTCGGACTGGTAGATCGGCAGGTCGAACACTTTGTTCGCCAGCTCACTAAAGCCACGCATGCTGCTGGTGCCTCCGGTGAGAAACACGCCGGTGCCAATTTCCTTGATCGCATTTTCCGGTAAGCGATCGAGGATGAGATACAGCGTTTCTTCCAAACGGCCGTTGATGATGTCGTTCAGCAGCGAGCGCTTCATTTCACCTTCCTCGAGGCCGTGGTCATCGATGATTTTCACCATCCCTATGCCTCTCGCCGGGTCACCTGAGGCGTCCCCTTCGGTTCGTTTCAGCTCCTCGGCGCGGGAAAATGGAATGTGTGTGACCAGGTGGATGTCGTTGGTGATGTGATCGCCCCCGACGGGAATACAGCCGGACGCAGCAATCGCTCCTTTGAGATAGAGCACGTAATCGGTGGTGCCGCCGCCGATATCAATGACCAGTGCGCCGGCATCCTTATGTTCACGATCGAGCGCGACCTGTGCGGCGGCGATGGGTGCAAAAACGACGTCGTCCACCTCCAGCGGAATCTCACGAACACATTTGATGCTGTTCTGAATCCTTGTGCGAATGCCGTGCACGATGTGAAAATCAACATCGAGGGATCGACCTAACAGACCCACCGGGCTGACGCTGTGCTCCTGGCCGTCGAGGTGGTAGTGGCGGATGAAATTGTGCAGATACACGTGGTCGCCGGGAATCGCCAGGTCTCGGGCGATCTCGGTAGCCTCATCGAGGTGGTTTTCATGCACTTCCTCCTCGTCATCAGGAAGACGGAAGGTGCCACGGTTATTGACTCCTGCGATATGGGATCCGGTCACGGCTAACAGCACGCTGCTAATATCGACATCACAGATGTCCTCGGCCTTGAGCAGGGCGTGTTTCAGCCCGGCTTTCGCCTGTGGATAATCGGTGATTTCACCTTTCCGAACTCCCGCACTACGGGTCTCACCGACCCCCAGAATTTTCACCGAGCCATCCGGCTTCACCTCACCTACAACCATGCAGGTTTTGGTGGTGCCGATTTCGACGCCTACGTGAATTTTGGATTTGGACATGATGCTAGTAAAAAATGGGAACATGGTTTAATCGCGGTCGAGGATCGACTCGATCTCCTGCACGTCTGGACTGACTGTCACCGGTTTGCGGCGTGGTTTGATCAAGACTGGGTCCCCGGCGAATTTAACGGGGATATTTTTCTGAGGAATTAGGTTCACGTGCTGGATGCTGCGTTGCGTTTTCAGCGAGTGCTCGCAAATGGTGATGAAATCGGCGATTTGCCGCGAGTGATCATACATGCCAAAAATGGCGCGGGTGCCATCGTTGCAGACCGCTTCCATGGAGTAATCGTTCACCAGCACCACCCGTTCAGCCTGCCACTGGGCGCGGACTTTGGCGCTGTCGAACTCCTGGATCAATCGCAACGCACGCATCACCTCGGGGTGATTCATCTTACGACCGTGGACAAAAGCATTTTCCGCCGCATGCGCAACCACAATCACGGGGAGATCTCTCGACGATTCCCAGAGATATCCTTCGCAGGGAAAGGTGATTCCGTCCTTGTCGGCCAGTACGCCGCCATTTTGCCGACCCGGCAGACCCAGCTCCTCGCACTCGATCCACACCGCCGGCACCCGCTCGGTGATATCCACTTTCAAGGTGCCGGGGAGGCGGTAGGCGACTTCGCAGTCGATCACCTCCGGCAGCTCCCGCAGGCGCTCGCTGATCTCGGCGGTATCGATGGCAAAGATGCTCGATTCCGGATCGATGGAGGTGATGGACATCAAGCGTTGGACATTGAAGTGCCCGTTGGTCTGCAGGTCGATTTCCTGCAGCTTGTATTTTTCATTGCCGAGGAACAGGTGCTGCACCCCGCGCCAGCCGCCCCAGACGACCAGACCAAGCATTGCCAGGATCATGATCACCTTGGCCGACGCACCCAAACCACGCATCACCTGAATCATCACGATCCGCGGCGAGCTGACCTTGATGTGCAGTTGTTGCAGATCACCATTACGCCGCGCTACACGGGGCGAGCGGGTGGTCTTTTTGCGTGGTTTGAACAGGGACATGGTGGTTTAGCTCCTTTCTGCGAGCGAGAGTTCGGCAATTTTCTGACACAGGGGACCAAATTCATATCCGGCGACCTTGGCCGCTTTCGGCAGCAGGCTACTGGCGGTCATGCCGGGTATGGTGTTGGCTTCTAACACGAACGGGTTTCCATCGTCATCGAGCAAGACATCGACCCGGGAGTAAATTTCACAGCCGAGGGCGCGGTGCGCGGCAAGGGCGGCGTCCTGAACTTTCTTGGTGGTCGCCTCGTCGAGATCGGCAGGGCAGTAGTAATCGGTGCCGCCATCGTCATTGAGCCACGGATATTTGTTGTTCATGTCGTAGAACCCACTGCGCGGCGCGATGTGCACGATCGGTAAAACCTCATCATCGAGCACCCCGACGGTGAGCTCCTTGCCTTGGACAAACTGCTCGACCAGCACTTCGTCACCATACTTGGCGGCATCTTCCATCGCCGCCATGGCTTCGTCTTCGGTCTGCACGATGTGCACGCCCACGCTCGACCCTTCACGCGGTGGTTTCACCACATAGGGCAGCGCCATGTCCGGCAACTTGGCACCGGAAGAGCAATCGACAATCTCGGATGCGGGAGTCGGCACGCCATGATCGACAAAGGCGACCTTGCTGGCCACTTTATCGAATGCCAGACGGCTGCTTTCCACACCTGCGCCGGTGTAGGGCATGCCCATGTCTTCCAACAATTGCTGCATCTCACCATCTTCACCGAAGGTGCCGTGGATGACATTGAAACAAAGCCGGGTGCCCTCCGGAACATCGAGGGCGTGGTCGGTGACGTCCACACCCACAGCATTGAGTCCTTCCCCCTGAAGCGCCTCCAGCACCGCATTTCCAGATGCCAGCGAAACCTTCCGTTCAGAGCCCGGGCCACCCATGAGGACGGCGATGAGTAATTGTTTGTCCATGATTGTTTTCAGTTAGAATGTGTAGTCGTCTTCACCGATGATTTGCACCTCGGTTTCCATTGTGATCCCGCGTTGTGATTTGGCTTTCGCCCGGATGTCATCGATCAGTCCCAGCACATCGGCGGATTTCGCTTTGCCGGTGTTGACGATGAAGTTGCCGTGGGCACGAGAGACCATGGCCTTGCCGAACGAGACCTCCTTCATCCCAAGCTCGTCGACTAACATGCCAGCCGGAACTTGCTCCGGATTTTTGAAAATGCAACCCGCACTGGCAGCGATCGGTTGGGAGCTGCGGCGTTTGTTTTTGGATTCTTCCATGCGCGCGGCGATGGCGTCGGCATCGGCCTGTTCGCCTTCGAAGGTGGCGGCTAAAGCGTAGTTCTGGCGTAGCTCCGGCACGCTGCGGTAGTGCGCGGTGATCTCGGCTCGTGGACGCTCGCGGATTTCCCCGTCCTCATCGAGGAAGGTCACGCTGAGCACCTGATCGAAGGTTTCCGTTCCCATGGCGCCGGCATTCATCCGCAATCCGCCACCGACGTTACCGGGGATGCCTTCCATCCACTCGAAGCCTGTTAGCCCGTGAGTGGCGGCGACACTGGCGACCTTTTTAAATCGGGCCCCAGCACCGGCGGTGATGACATTGCCGGACACCGTCACTTCGGAAAAGACACCACCTGTGGGGTGGATCACCGCACCGCGGATGCCGCCGTCGCGGACCAGCAGGTTCGATCCACGACCAATCACCCGCTGGGGCAGACCACGTTCGCGGCAGTAGGAAACCAGATCGGCAAAGGCAGCGTGGCTTTGCGGTTCGAGCCAAAACTGGGCTGGGCCGCCACAGAGGATGGTGGTGTGCCGACGCATCGGTTCATACAGCTTGGCGCTGACTTGACCGTCTTCCACCTGCCGCAGCATTTCTTCTAACACCGTCATGTCGCGCGCAATTTTTGCGCCGGCTTCGTGCACGTTTCCGGCACCAAGCGTCAGTAGCAGATCACCGTCATCAAGCGCATTGCCAACGACATGGTGGGCGGTGCGCACAGGTCCAACGACTTCCGCGCGGGTGTCGCCATTCGCCTTGATCGCATCCACGATCGTCTGCGCGGTGACGCCCTCGATCGGCAGCTCACTGGCCGGGTAGATATCGGTGACGAACACGCGGTCGGCCGCTTGCAGCGCCTTGCCAAAGTCATCCGCCAGCTTCTGGGTGCGACTGTATCGGTGCGGCTGGAAAACAACGACGAGTCGCTCCGGGTTCAGCGAGCGCGCCGTCTGCAGCGTGGCGGCCACCTCGGTAGGGTGATGGCCGTAGTCATCGATGATGCGTAGCTTCTTGGTCAGGTATTTGGTCTCGAACCTGCGGCGCGCACCGGCGAAGGTGGCGAGGGCGCGGGCGACCAGTTGAAAATCGACGCCCGCGGCATCGGACACCACAATGGCGGCCAGGGCATTCAGCACATTGTGCCGACCGGGAATCCCCAGCTCGACCCGACCTAACAACTCACCGCGCTTGGTGACGTCGAAGGTGACCGTGCCTCCGGTTTCGTGAATATCGGACGCTTGGAAATCGGCATGTTCCCAGCCGTAGGACACGGCGCCATCGCGCTCGGCGCACAGCTCGGTGGCGACCGGGCAGCCGGAGAAGTAAATTTTCTTCCCGCGCGTTTGATCGAGCAGGGTGCTGAACACCTCCTTGATGTGGTCGATGCCGGAATAGAAATCGAGGTGCTCTTCCTCGACGTTCAGCACCACGCTGTGCTCCGGCTGATAGAGTGCCAGGGTGCCGTCGCTTTCATCGCCTTCGGCCACCATCAGTTCGCCATTTTCCTCCCAGTGGGCATTGCTTCCCAGCACGGGGATCTCGGCGCCGACGTAGTGGCAGGGTTTGATCCCACCCCGGCGCAAGACGTGCGCGCACATCGCGGAGGTGGTGGTTTTTCCATGCGTTCCGGAGATCACCACGCCATTGCGCGTGTGCAGAATCGCAGCCAAACACTCGGCACGACGGATGCAGGGGATGTTCACCGCCCGCGCTTCGGTCCGCGCGACATTGTCCTCGCGGATGGCGGAGGAATACACCACCACGTCCGCACCGTGGACTTCATCGGCGTGGTGTGGACTGGAAAAGACCAGGCCCAAGCCTTGCATCCGATGGGTCTCGCCACTGGTAACACGATCCGAGCCGCTCACCTTGTGCCCCATACCTAACAACAACGAAGCCAAGCCACTCATGCCCGAGCCAGCCACGCCAATCAGGTGCACGTGGATCGGGTTCTCACGGTCAGTGAGGCGTTGGCTGAGTTCTTCGATATTCATGGAGATGCGTGAGAGAGTGGGGGAAAATAGGTGATCGGAAAATTGTGTTAGGAGGTCGTGATGACCTTGCAGATTCGGCTGGCCGCATCTTTCACGGCGAGCTGGTCTGCGCGGTTTTTCATTTCCTCGCAGACGGCAGGCTCCTCGGTGATGCGGATGATATCGGCCACCAGCGATCCGGCGTCCATCTCAGATTCTTGACGCAGCACGGCAGCACCGGCGCTTTCGAACACCTCGGCGTTGACCGTCTGGTGGTCATCGGCGGCGTAGGGGTAAGGCACGAGGACCGAGGGCAAAGCGACGTAGGCCAGCTCTGTCATGCTGGACGCACCGGAGCGGCACACCGCCATGTCCGCCGCGGCGTAGGCAGAGGCCATGTCATCGCAGAACAACAGCACGTGGTAACCTTTCAGATCCTTGGTAAGCTCCATCACGCGATCGTGGTCCGCGGCGCCGGTGATGTGGAGAAATTGCACACCGGGCATGGCCTTGGCCGCCTCCACCACCAGGGTGTTGAGGTGCTTGGCGCCCTGGCTACCACCCATCACCATCACGGTCTTGGCATCCTGAGCCAGTCCGTATTTCGCGCGAGCGTCCGCTTGGCTGGGTAGCTGTTCCAGCTCCTTGCGCACGGGAGTGCCGGTGACCTCGGTGTCGGAGTTGGGGAAATATTTCTTGGTCACGTCGAACCCTAACAGAACCTTCCGACACCAGCGTGCGGTCAGTCGGTTCGCCTTGCCGGGCACCGCATTCGAATCGTGCACGTAGGTCGCGAGCCCCATCTTCTTGCCTGCCATGACGGGCGGTAGTGAGGTGAAGCCCCCCATACCCAGCACCACATCCGCCTGCTCCTCCTTGAGGATGGCGCGGCACTGCTTGACGGTGCTCCAAAGACGGAACAGGAAGGGAATCATCTTCGGCGAGAGGGTGGCTGGCTTGGCGATGGCCGGAACCGTCTTGAAACGCAGATCGCCGTATTTGCTCGACGCCTGGGCATCGACTTTTTTCTCGGAAATCAACAACAGCACCTCGTGCCCCTGACGCTCAAGTTCCTCGGCCACTGCAATTCCCGGGAACAAATGCCCCCCAGTGCCTCCGCAGGCGATGATGACCTTCTTTTTTTCAGACATGTTCAGTAGTAATTGGGGGGGAATGAGGGGAAATTCGGGGGACCTCTGCGTCCGCCGACAGTATGAGGAAAAGGGTATTATTCAGCAATCCTTAAATACCTCTCCGAAGCCTGTTTTTCCCATAAAATCACCGATTTTACAGAAAACATCCGTGCCAACGCCACATTCCTCCGTTATGAGGGGGCTGTGACCCATCCTCCAGGCATTGATGACCTCCGTGAATTCCTCGCCTCAGGCGATTGGAAAAGCCTCTTCTCCGACAGCGTTCTCGCCGCCGGATTCAAAGCCGCCAGAGCGAAACGTGTCACCGGAACACGCGCTGAATTGCTGGATACCGGAGACATCGAAGTGGTCGGCACGGTGATCGATCCGGAGGGACATCAGGACGAGAGCACCCTGGCATTTTGGCTGGAGGAAGGGCGCTTACAGGTCGATACCGACTGCACCTGCCCGGTCCGCAGCGGCTGCGTCCACTCCGCCGCCGTGCTGGAACATCTCAGTCGGCCGAACCGACTTGAAAAGGCCTTCGGCAAGCTCCCTGAAAACACCCCTGCGCCGACCCAACAGCTCGATGCTGAAAAGTCCCCCGCCCCCGCAGAATCTCCATCCATCACCTTCCGCCTGCACATCAAACGCCGGCCGAACAACGATGACTTCCCCTGGCTCCCCGAGACCTACGCCACCGCCATCGCCGACTACGGCACGAAATCCTACCCGCTCGACCCCGCCGGCAACATCGCCCGACCACGCGATCGCGCCGCCGAGAGCAACGCGCTGAACACGCTCTACGCCCTCGACCTCATCCCCGGCGCCGAAACACCGCCAGTTTCGCTGAAAAAACTCCCCACCGTGGACGAAATCAGCACCCTCTGGGCTCCCGACTCGAAGCAATGGCAGCCGTCACTTTACTGGCAGCGCTTCCGCCACGAAGGCATCGCCGCACTGGAAAAACGAGGTTGGAAAGTCACCCTCGCCCACGACGTCGGACACAAGCCGCTCGCCTTCAACGCCTCCACCTGGAAGGCCGAAATCGTCGAGGAAGGTCGCGGCTGGTTCCACCTCTCGGCCGGATTCGAGGTCGATGGCGAACAAATCGAGCTGCAACCCGTGCTCGCCACCCTGGTGGAATACAATTTCCTCGAGATCACCCGGGATTTACCCGATGGCCAGCAGTTCCTGATCTTCCTGCCCGACGGCCGCGGGCTGACTTTACCGGTCGGTCGTTTCCGCCGCATCCTCACCCACCTCGGCGAGCTGATGGATTTCAAATTCGATGGCAAAAAGATGCGTCTGCACAAAGTGGAAGCCGCCGCCGTGGCCGAGACCTTAGAGCAGGATCTCGAAAGCGAAACGCCGGAGGAAATCAAAACCCTGGCGCTCGCCTCCAAGACACCAAACAAGGCCTCCACTCCGGTGCCCAACACCCTCAAAGCTGAACTCCGCAGCTACCAAGAGGAAGGTTACCAATGGATGCAATTCCTCGCCAACAACGAACTCCACGGCATCCTCGCCGATGATATGGGTCTGGGGAAAACCATGCAGACCCTGACCCACATCCTCGCGGAAAAGGAGAAGGGAAACACACTGCCCAACCTCGTGGTCGCCCCCACCAGTGTGGTGGAAAACTGGCAACGCGAAGCCGCCAAATTCGCCCCCTCACTCAAGGTCGTGATCCTGCAGGGGGCCGATCGCTATCAGCGCTACAGCCAGCTGCCGAACTGCGATATCGCCCTCACCTCTTACGCCCTGCTGCACCGTGACCTCGAGCCCCTTTCCAGTCAGCCCTTCCACCTCTTAGTGCTCGATGAAGCCCAGCACATCAAGAACCCTGGAGCGCAGGTCACCACCGCCGTCAAGCAGCTCGATTCACGCCACCGCGTCTGCCTTTCCGGCACCCCGGTGGAGAACCACCTTGGAGAACTGTGGAGCCTTTTCGAATTCCTCATGCCAGGCCTGTTAGGAACCAGCGAAACCTTCCGCGAGACCTTCCGGAACCCCATCGAGAAAGACGGCAACCAGCAACGCGCCGATGCCCTCGCCCACAAGGTAGGGCCACTGATCCTGCGCCGCACCAAGGACCAGGTCGCCACCGAACTGCCACCGAAAACCGAGATCCCCCACCTCATCGAACTCGGCGAACACGAAAAAGACCTCTACGAAACCGTGCGCGCCACCATGGACAAACACGTTCGCCAGGCGCTCGCCATCCGTGGCCAGCAAGCCCAGATGGTTTTCCTCGATGCCCTACTCAAACTCCGCCAAATCTGCTGCCACCCAAACCTCGTCGACACAGGCTCACTGAAGACTGAAAACCTCAAACCGAATACTTCCTCAAAATTCAACTACCTCACAGACCTCCTCGCCACCTTGAAAGAAGAAGGCCGCCGGGTGCTGATCTTTTCCCAGTTCACCTCGATGTTGGACATCATCGAGCAGCATCTTGTGGAGCAAGACACCAGCTATCTAAAACTCACCGGAGCCACCAAAAACCGCCAGGACTTGGTCGAAGATTTCCAAGCCGGCAAAGCCGAGGTCTTCCTCATCTCCCTAAAAGCGGGCGGCACCGGCCTCACCCTAACCAACGCCGACACCGTCATCCACTACGACCCCTGGTGGAACCCCGCCGCCGAAAACCAAGCGACCGACCGCGCCTACCGCATCGGCCAGGACAAGCCGGTCTTCGTTCACAAACTCATCTGCCAGGGCACCGTCGAGCAGCGCATCCAGCAGATGCAGGAAAAAAAGGCCGGCATCTCGGACTCCATCCTCACCGCCTCGCTCAACACCCTCAAACTCAACGACGACATTCTCACCAACCTGCTGGCCCCCATCCACCCGACCGAGGGGTGATTTCCAGCTTGCTCCCGTAGGCACGGAAGTCATAGTCGGGGAATATGAAAAGTCCCGTAGGATCGCACCAAGAACTCGTCCAAACTGAACTCGATGAAGGCCTGATTGCCTTTCGCTGCCCGGAATCCGGCGGGCACTGGATTCCTGTTGAAAACTACTGGCAGTGGCTACCGCTATCGACCCAGGAGGGAAAAAGCGACACGCCCGCAGCCCAGACCGACGCCCCTCTCAGCGAGTTCAATGACGCGGTGAAACTCTGCCCGGCCACCGGCACCATCATGACGCGTTACCGCGTGGGTCACGGGCTGGATTTCCGCATCGATCGCTCGATCACCGGAGGCATCTGGCTCGATGGCGGCGAGTGGGAAGCTCTGCAAGCCGGAAATTTGCACAACGAACTCCACCTCGTCTTCACCGCCCCCTGGCAGCAGGCGGTAAGAAATGCGGAACACGCCGCCCAGTATGATGCCATGCTGCGCGAGAAGCTCGGCGATGATCTCTACCAGCGCCTTTCGGACATCCGCGATGAACTGGTCGACCACCCGGCCAAGGCCGAGGCGGTGGCCTATTTGCAGCACACCAGCACCGATCATTGATCCGCCATGCCAGCACCCCGCAGCAGGATCTCGAGAGACTCGGTGAGGAACAACGAGACCGGGTGCTGGCCATACGATGCAATAAATCGACCCGGCCGACCGTATTCACTGGTTGAACGGGGTGGAATCGGCTGTCGCCGGCTCGGCTTCGATCGGATTTCTGCATTTCAATCAAAACCCTCGCAACCAACACACCCCTAGTCGGTTAAATCGCCTACACCAACTCCAGTCACCATGAAAAACCCCCTCCTCCCCACCAGAGCCATCGCCACGGTGCTCACCACCGTGGCCTGTCTCAGCCTCGCCCCACTGGCAGACGCCAAAGCATTTTCTCAGGAAACGGTGCGCAGCACGAGCAATGAGATCGATCAGCTTGTCGCCGCCTATTTGCAGAAGAGCAAGGTAAAGGCGAACCCGGTCATCGATGACGCCACCTTCATGCGCCGGGCATACATTTCCATCGGTGGCCGCATTCCCACCTCGGAAGAAGCTCGGGAATTTTTGACCGACACCGCCAAGGACAAACGCAAGAGCCTGGTCGACGCCCTGGTCCACTCGCAAGGCTACCAGAGCCAGATGTTCAACTTCTGGGCAGACCTGTTGCGGCTGCAGACCAATGATGAAAAATACGGACTCGGTTGGCACCAATGGATTCGTAGCGCGGTGGAGAACAACATGCCCTACGATCAGTTTGTCAACGAGATGCTCGCAGCCGAAGGCATGGCCGCGCGGAATCCGGCGGTGGGCTATTACCTGCGCGACCGAAACATGTTGTTAGATAATGTCAGCAACACCGCCCAAGTCTTCCTCGGCACTCAGATCGGCTGCGCCCAGTGCCACGATCACCCCTTTGACGATCTCACTCAGAAGCAGTATTTCGAGCTCGCCGCCTTCATGGGAGGCACCACTTACAAGAGCGACGCCGCCGAGCACTTGCTGCGCCGACTGACCACTTACACCCTGAAGGAAAATGGCATGGAGCTCGGCGATTTCCGCCAGGGTGGCGATCAAAAATCGCGCAAGAAAGCGATGAAAAACCGAGGTGTCGCCAAGAAATACGCCCGCGACTACGCCAGCCTGTTCAAGGATTTCAGAAGAAACGCCACCGGCACCAATGCCAGCCAGCAACTACGCCTGCCGAAGGACTACCAGTACAACGATGGCAAACCGGGGGAGATCCTCACGCCCAAAACCTACTTCGGCGATGCCATCACCAACGTCGCTAAGGACCAGCGCAGGAAGGCATTTGCCGGTTGGGTCACCAGCCCCAGCAATCCACGCTTTACCAAAGTCATCGTCAATCGCCTCTGGGCCGAGGTCTTTGGTCGGGGCATCGTCGAGCCGTTGGACGATTGGTCGGAGACCACACGTGTCTCCCACCCGGAATTGTTAGACTACCTCTGCGAGGTGATGAAAGCCACCGACTACGATGTCCAGCAGTTCATGCGCGTGCTCTATCACACCCGCTTGTTCGAAAGCGCGGTGGCCAGCGAGCAGGTTAAAATGGGCGGCAGCTACGATTTCCGCGGCCCTATTCTGCGCCGCATGTCCGCCGAGGAAATCCACGACTCCATGCTGGTGCTCGAGTTTGGAAACAAGGACAGCTCACAGAACTCCTCGATTCAATCCCAGTGGCAACAATACACCCAGAGCACCGAGAAGCTGTTCAAGATGTCGCTGCCTGAACTGGTCGCTCTCGATGAGGCTTCCGATGCCCAGGAGAAAATCCTCTACGCCGCGCGCGCCGAGAACCGCAAGCTCAAGCTCGCCATCAGCAAGGCGAAAGGCGCAGGCGAGATGGACAAGGTCGCCAAGCTCGAACGTCAGCTGCGTGAAGGCTACCGCAACATGAAGCGGAAAATGGACAGCTCCGGCGGCAATGACATGATGGCGATGATGGCCATGCGTAACCTCAGAATGCGCAAGGCTCCCATGCTGCGCGCCTCCGAGCAGCCCGCCCCATTCAGACCCGGCACCTTCATGCGCCAGTTCGGTGCCTCCGATCGCGAAACGTCGAACGCCTCGAACCAACACGCCTCCATCCCCCAGGCGCTCACCCTACTCAATGGCAAGGAAATCATGACCCTCACCGATGGCAAAGGCAAGCTGGCCAGGGAGATGCGGGCGTCAGCCACCGCCTCCCAGAAGTTGGAAACGCTCTTCCTTACCATCTACGGCAGCATGCCCACACCGGCAGAGCGCGAGCGCTTCGAGCCGCTGATGGGCAGCCCCCGTCAGGTGCAAACCCTGGCCAAGGCCATGCTGAACTCCAAACGCTTTCTCTTCGTCCAGTAACCTCCCCCAACCCCAAACCTTCAGAACCATGGATACCCATAAACTCGACGAGCTCTCACGCCGCGGCTTTCTCGCCACCACTGCCAAGTCCTGCTTCGGCCTCACCGTCGGTGGTGCTGCCGCCAGCTTTTTCAACCAACGAGCCTACGCCGATCAGGTGGCACTTGATCCTTCGGTGATCGCCGCAGGTGGCGGAAAGGCGAAGAATGTGATCTATCTGTTTATGTCCGGCGGCATGACCCACATCGATACCTTCGATCCCAAACCGAACGCCGGCTCCGATATCAAAGGTGATGTCAGAGCGATCAATACCAATGTCGATGGCATCCAACTCGGCCACTGCCTGCCGAAGCTCGCCAAGCAGATGGACAAGGTCGCCCTGATCCGCTCGATGAACACCACCCAGGGAGCTCACGAGCAGGGACGCTACTTCATGCGCACCGGTTACACGCAACGCTCCAGCATCGTGCACCCCACACCGGGAGCGTGGACCAACCGACTGATGGACGGAGGCAGCGGAGACATCCCCTCCTACATCACGGTGAACTGCGGCAGCAGCCACCCGGGTGCCGGATTCCTGCCTGCAAAATACGCCCCTCTGCCTATCGGAGATGCCTCCACCGGCCTGTCCAACAGCAAACGCAACAAACGGGTCACCGAGGCAGAGTTCCACAATCAGCTCAACCTCCGCCAGGAGCTCGACCGCGAGTTCGACCAGAAATACGCCCAAGGTCAGAAGCAGGTCCGCGCCTATAACGAGGCCTACTCCGCAGCGGTGAAATTGATGAAAAGCAAGGACCTGGAAGCCTTCGATCTGAGCCAGGAAGGCAAGGACGTGCACATGCTTTACGGCACCGAGCGCTTTGCCAAAGGTGTGCTGTTAGCTCGCCGTCTGGTCGAGCGCGGGGTCCGCTTTGTGGAAGTCGAGTTCGGAGGATTCGATTGGCACGCCGATAACTTTGGTCTGATGGAAGAGCAGATCCCAGTGCTCGATCAAGCTCTCGCCGCCCTACTCAAGGATCTCGAGCTGAAAGGCCTGTTAGAAAGCACCCTCGTCGTGCTCGGCACCGAGTTTGGTCGATCCCCCACCATCAACAGCAACGCCGGCCGAAACCATTACCCCAAAGCGTTTTCCACCCTCATGGCCGGAGGAGGCATCCAGGGTGGGCAGGTCTTCGGCGCCACCGATGCCACCGGCTCCGCGGTCACCGAGGACAAAGTCAATGCCCAGGACTTCAACGCCACCATCGCCCACGCCCTCGGCGTGAAACACGATCAAGTGGTGATGTCCGACAGCAAACGCCCCTTTCGCATGGGCGGCCGCGAAGGCAAACCGATCACCAAGCTGTTTGGCTAAGCTCACTTCGCGCAGGAATCATATCTCGTCCATCAAACTTCCCGTATGCCATGGGATGGAGCACCTTTTCAGCTCGCCCCACACGATGATGTCTTTCGTCCAATACCTTCTACTTTCTGCCTGCCTACTTACGTTCGCGCCAACCTACGCAGAGCAATCCCGCCAACCTAACATCGTCATCCTACTGGCTGATGACATCAGCTCGAGTTCGCTTGGTTGCTACGGTGGCGAGAATCCTCACACCTCTCCTCATATCGACCTACTGGCGAGGCAGAGTGTGGTCTTCGATAATATGTTTGTCACCCAGGCGGTGTGTGGTCCGGCCCGCGCGGAGCTCTACACAGGCTTGCAACCGCACCGGAACGGCAGCATGACCAACCATAAAAAATCGAAACCAGGCACACTGAGCATGGTGCATTACTTGAGAAAGTTAGGCTACCGTGTAGGATTGACAGGAAAAACACACTTCGGCCCAAGGTCCGTTTACCCCTTCGAGATGGTAAAAGGGCTCCCAAGGAATTGTAATGCCAAAGAAATCGCTGGAGAAGACTGGGGCGGAACAGAAAAATTCATGACCCGCAATGGGAAGCAACCATTCTGTCTCGTGATATGTTCCGTGCACGCGCATGCGCCGTGGGATTCCGGTGATACCTCACACTGGAAATTGGAAGACATCAAACTTCCGCCCCACTTTCCCGATACCAAAGAGTCGCGACACTATTTCCGTGAGTATTTGGCTGAGGTGCGCCTTTTCGATGATCAGGTGGGCAAAACTCGATCTCTGCTCAAAAAACATGATCTGGATGAAAACACCATCCTCATCGTGCTGGATGAAAATGGTGCAGGAATGCCAGGAGGGAAATGGACCAATCACGACTGGGGAGTGCGCTCCGCTTGCTTGATCAAATATCCGAAGCTGGCAGCATTTCGCACCGATACCCTTGCGCAATACTGTGACATCGTTCCCACATTAATCGAAGCTGCAGGAGGTGCGGTGCCCAAGAATATAGACGGACGCAGCCTACTACCTGTGCTCAAACAGGAAACAGACAGCCTCCGCGACAAGGCCTTTTTTAACTATACCAGCGGTTCAGAAGGCCCCAAATTTGATGCGAGAGCTGTGACGGATGGAAAATACAAATTTATGTGGAACCTCACCCCCGGCAACAAGTTCGCGGTCAGAACGATCAACGGCTTTGACTACGGTTATATCGATAAAAAAATGCCGGATCGTCACGTTCGCCAACTCTATCAATCATGGTTGCGGAAAGCGAAAAACGATGCGCCGGCTCAACAGCAGATCGACCGCTTCCGCGCCCCTCCGGAGTATCAACTATACAACCTCAGCAAGGACAGTTGGGAGCAACGCAACTTAGCGAATCATCCTGAACACAAATATCGTATCGAGAGCTTCAAGAAGTCGATCCGTGCATGGATGAAACAGCAGGGTGACCCCGGAGTGCTGCAGAAGTAACTTAGCGGCGTCTGGCTTAAACATCCACTTCCCAGGCTCCGCCAATGGAGAATGGCATTAAACGCGGGCGCACCTCGTTACTGACGATCCGGAATGAACCGAATCGTCATCGGATAGCGGTGCCACTCACCGCGGTTTGCGGCAATGCAGGCGATGATCTCACAGACCAACTGCCCCACGCCCACGAGGAAAATCAGGGGGAACAACAGCAGCATGCCCAGCCCCATGGTGAAAATACTGAGGGCCAAACCCACGAGCATTCCCCCCATGGTGACAGTGAAGATCGTGATCATGAAGTTCAACGCCTCCCGACCATGAAAGTCGACAAATCGCGATTGATCTTTTTTCACCAACCAAATGATCAGCACACCAATAAACCCGGTGAGCAAGCCCAAGAGGTGGACCAACATCCCCATGCTGCGATCGTCCGCCGTCACCCCGTTGGCATCCGCTTGCGCCGCTGTTGGCAGCATCGGCGGTTGAGCGGGGGTGACGTAAGGATCGGCACCTGAGCCGCTGGGCATTTCCGGAGGTTGGGGGGAGGTTTCGCGGTCCATGGCTCGGTGCAGTTGGCTTATTCGTTCTCGATGAACTTCACCAGATCCTTGCGCATTTTCTCAAGGTCAGGCTGGTTGAGGTAGAACATGTGACCGGCTTCATACCACTCCACACTGATGTTTTTCCGCAATGAGGGGGCAATATTCAGGTGATCAAAAGAGTGCAAAATCCCACCGGCAGGGGTCGCCAGATCCGAGTGGCCACACTGGATCAGCACGCGCAGATGAGGATTGTCACGCATCGCCACGGCAAGACGACTGGAGAGGTTCACCACGCTGTTTTTCTGACCCCAATCCCAAGGGCGGACACGAGCCAGGATCTCATACGGGCGCTCGTCCATCCAGCCGAGACCGTTACCGAGGTAGTCTAACATCGCTGTGGAGAAACCACCGATGGCGACTGAAAAGGAGGGATCGTAGCTGGCGACGTCGTCGGCCTTGTCAGCAATCGGCCAGGCGGTGCGGGCATCGAAGCGGCCTAGCACCTTGCCTTCCTTACGCAGCAAGTCCTTGCGGAAGCGCGATGGATAAATCCGCAGGTCATAACGCAGGATCAGCTCCTCGGACAGTGAAGTGAGTTCGGAGAGTTTGGCGGCAATTTTCTGCCGCTCGTCAGCCGCAAGGGCGTGACCTTTCAGCAGGGCGGTGGCGTATGCACCCTTGGCAAAGGCTTCGGCCTCTTTCACCAGGGCATCGCGGTCACCTTGGATTTTGCCGTGGTAATGAGCCACCGCGGTGTAGGATGGCAGATAGGCGATGTAGGCAAGGTCGTCCCCGTTGCTCGGGTTCAGCGTGCGGAAGTCGACCAGGCTGGACAGCATCACCACACCATTCAGGCTCATGCCATAGCGGCTCTGCAGTTCGTGCGAAAGCCCCGCAGCGCGCACGCCACCGTAACTTTCCCCTAACAAATACTTCGGCGACCCCCAGCGTTTGTTTTCCGTCACCCAGCGGCGGATGAAGTCTCCCACCGAGCGAATATCGCCATCGACACCATGGAACTGTTCTTTTTTCTCCTCAGCCCGCGAGTAGCCGGTGGAAACGGGGTCGATGAAGACCAGGTCGGCAACGTCGAGGATCGAGTGGGGGTTTTCTCCCACGGTGATCGGTGGCGCGAGCGCCGTTGTGCCGTCCGGCGATGTTGGCAAAATACGCGGCCCGAGCGCGCCGATGTGCAGCCAGACAGCGGACGAACCCGGCCCACCATTGAAAGCGAAGAGCACGGGGCGCTTCGAGAGGTCTTTGACATCGTTGCGGGTATAGGCCACGTGGAAAACGGCAGCCCGCGCCTTGCCGTCGTCGGTTTTCAATACCAGGCGGGAAGAGGTCACGGTGTAGTCGATCTTCTTGCCCGCGATGGTGACGCTGGCCTGCTTGCTCACGACCTTTTTTTCTTCCTTCTTCTCCCCCTTGGCGGGCTTTTTGGCGGCTTTGCCGTCTTGGGCGGAGGCGACACCGGCGAGAGTGACACTGAGCGACATCACGGCCACTGCCGCAGGCCGGTAAACACGGCTGAAAATGGATGATTTCATAAATCTCGATTGAGTTTGCATAAATGATTAGCGTTAGACTGACCCCTATTTATCTCGCCGATCCCATTGTTCAAACTTGAATCTTCCAAGTTTGCGCTTTCCCCTGCCGATTCCTCACTTAGAATTAGCCATAAGCCCCTTTTTTCAGGACCCCACTCTATGCGCTGTTTCTATTCATCCGACCTCGATCTCGATCTCCCGACCAACCACCCTTTTCCCAAGGACAAGTTTTCGGCGAGCCGTGAGATGCTGCTGCAGCACGGCGTGCTGAAGCCGGAGGAGATCATCGATGTGAAACAGACCGATCTCCACGTCCTCAAGCGGGTGCACGACGGCAGCTACCTCTCGAAGATTTACCACGGTGCGCTCGACCGCAAAGAGCAGATCGCGCTCGGCCTGCCAGTCAGCGCCAAGCTTTTCGCCCGCTGTGCCACCGAAGCCGAGGCCACCCGCCAGACCTGCCACGCCGCACTCGCGGAAGGTGTCGCCGTTTGCCTCGCTGGCGGCACGCACCACGCCTTCAAAGGTCGCGGCGAAGCCTTCTGTGTCTTCAACGATGTCGCCATCGCCATCCGCGACCTGCAGGAAAAACAACCGGGCATCAAAATCATGGTGGTCGATACCGACGCCGCCCAGGGAAATGGCACCAACAGCCTGCTGAAAGACGATCCCCGTGTCTTCACCTACTCAATCCACGTCGGCCACACTCCCGGCACACTCAATAAGGTGGATGGCAATATGGATGTTGAAACGGTCCGCTTTGTAGAAGGTGACATGTATCTCAAACAGCTCTTCAACACCCTCGCCAGCGCCCTCGATGTGTTCAACCCGGACCTGGTGATCTGGGTCGCCGGAGCCGACAACCACTCGAACGACCTGTTGGGAAACATGATGCTCACCGTCGCCGACATGCAGCGGCGGGACGACGTCATCATCCGCGCCTTCATCAAGAACCGCATCCCGCTCGCCATCCTCTACGGTGGCGGCTACAATCGCCAGCCGGACCTCACCGCCAAACTTCACCGCAACACCGTGGCCTCCGCCAAGAAGATAGCGAAGGAATTTGGCAAGGGCTAACTCGCCAAGGGCACCACCACATCCTCCTCAGGCTGCAATCCCTCCAGCACCGGATCGTCTGGGAACGATAGCACCCGCGTCTTTTCGTCAAAAAGGAACGCCTTACCGGTGATCAGCTCTAACGGAGGTTCATCGCCTGCTGCGATGGCTAGGGCCGCATTGTAATAACGGTAGATTGATCGCGCCCTAGTCCAGCCTTTGGTATAGACCTCGAAGCCTATCGAGTAGACATCGATCAAATCTCTCGACTCACGAGACAGGTCGCTATCAAATTCATATTCCCACACGCCATGGCTTACCTGCCACATGCCAAGAGGATTCAACCAATCCGTCCGGTTCATTCTAAATTTCATCAACCCAGCCAATGCATCATAAAAGGCGTCTTTGTCAGGCAGTCCATCTTCCATCATCTTCTCAGGGTCATAATTAACCCACGGAATGACCAAGCCCCGCACTCCTACAAAAAACTCACCTCTCATAACCTGTGAAAATCGCTCGTTACTCACTGGCTGAAGTTTCTCTCTCCACACCCTAAGATCACTCGGATCAAGATCCAATGCAGGAATCACATCTCGGACCGCCGTCTGATACACCGTCAGCTGCCCCAGCACCGCGATGGTTTCATTGATCAGCGACGGGACTTCAATACCTGCATGATGCCGAGCGATCCCTAAAGCCGCCCGCAGACTCTCCAGCGCTCTTTCTGAATCCCCTTTTCCTGCAGCCACCCGCGCATCAGCGCATAGTAAATCCATACATTTCTTGGCAAAGCTCGCCGGCACGAATGAATACCGGTCCACACTGATCCCCGCTGCAGATTGATGTTCCAGCAGACCAATGCGACGGACTTCATTTAAAATGCTCGCCTTTTCAGTTAGAAAATGATCCACCGCCTCTCCGTCCCAGTCAGTCATCTCATAGATGATCTCGTAGATCTTGTTCGGCATTTCGAAATCCACATCGTCATCGGTAGCCAAGGCTCCACCACGACGTTCCATGAAATTCAGCCACAGCAGGAATCCATTTTTACTGTCCGGAACTTCCTTCCAGACAGGACGCAGCGACGGATGTCGGTTGAGAATTTTCTCCATCTCACGATCATAAGCTACGGTTAGCCTGCGTGCCTCGGCGTGGTCCGCAGGGTCATCGGATCGTCTCAGCTGATAGACGCTGGGGCCGGCAGCCGGCTGCTTCACCTCTCCCCTCCAACCGTCTCGGATCACACACACAGCCCCTGTCGCAATGCCCAGCACACAAAGACTCAACCCAATCACCGCCATGACCACCCACTCTTTCCCCGATGCCTGCTGATTCGAACTCACAGCCCAGTATTGAAAAATTCATACGATGAAGTCAACCCACAGCAACGAGTGATTTCACATGGTCATGCGGCGACATTCTTGATTGAATCATCGTCATGAAATCAAAAACTATCTGGCTGACCGGTTGTAGCTCGGGCCTCGGACGGGCACTGGTCGATGCATTCACGACAGCGGGTCACCCCATGGCCGCCTGTGCCCGACGGACTAAGAAGATCGAAGAACTCAAGCAGCAATTTCCAGAACCTCATTACTTTTCTACCGTCGATGTCGCGGACGACTCGCAGGTGCAGGCCTTTTGCCAGCAAGCATTCGAACGCACGGGAGCGCCCGACCTCGTGATCAATAACGCCGCGATGATCAACCCCTCCGCCCCACTCTGGGAAATCCCCGCCGAAGACTTCGATCGACTAACAGCCATCAACATCAACGGCACCGCCAACATCATCCGCCACGTGGTGCCGATGATGGAAAAAGCCGGTGGCGTGATCGTCAACGTCTCCTCCGGGTGGGGTCGATCAACGGCGCCGGAGGTCGCCCCTTATTGTGCGAGCAAATGGGCGATCGAAGGACTCACCCAGGCACTGGCTCAGGAACTCCCGCCTGGGCTCGCCACCGTCTCCCTGAACCCCGGCATCATCGATACCGCGATGCTACAAAGCTGCTTCGGCGAACATGCCGCCAGCTACGAGGGTCCTGAAGCATGGGCCAAAACCGCCGCACCTTTCCTGCTCAAGCTTTCAGCCGATCAAAACGGCGAGGCGCTCACCGCACCATGAAACGCGTTCTTATCATCGCCGGCATGTTTACCCTGATCGCCGTGATCGGCGGCTATGCCTATTTCAAAGGAAAGCGCTACCAAATCGCCATCACCCAGCAGCAGATCGACCGCACCCTCGCCAAACAGTTCCCGGTCAAAAAATCCGCCCTCTTCATTTTCCAGCTCACCTACTCAAACCCGCAGGTGACGCTGTTGCCTGAGAATCATCGCATTCAGGTGGGATTGGACGCCAGCCTGAACGTCAAGATCAACGACGAAGCGAAGAACTTGGGTGGAGGGGTCACCGTCACAAGCAGCTTGCGTTACGATCAGAACACTCAGGCCTTCTACCTAACAGACACTACTTTCGATCGTTTCGAGATCGATGGCGTGCCGGAAAAGTATCGCAAGACCGTGCTCAAACTCGCTGCGGAATACGCCGCCGAACAGCTGGAGCAATACCCCGTCTACACGCTCAAAGCCACCGACGCGAAGAAGACCGCGGCGAAATTGCTGCTGAAAAATGTGGAAATCGATCAGCAAACGGTCGTGGTCACGTTAGGCCTATAGCATGTTAGAAACCCGCAAAGCCAAGGGACAGTCCCACAAATCCACACGCACAGAAACTAACAGAACAACATATCATTATATCTTAATGTGAAAAAAAAGTGATCATGATATGTATTTATTTCTTGCCGTTTCTATAAACTCCGATTAGAAGCACGGCACTCCGCTGATCGGAGTCCCACAAACATTCCCTAGATAACTTTCACATTCAACTCACCGACCGATGATCTATTCCGCATTCACGCCAACTACCGTCTCCCGCATTAAGGGCGATTGGATAGTGATGTCGTGTGCTGGAACATCCGGGTCTGAGACCGGGAATCAGGAGTCATGCCTCAGCCAGCCTCACGCGCAGCATTGTATCAGTCGCAATGAGACAATCACCAAACAGGAAGGAGGTCCACGGTCTGCATAGATCATTGAAATACGTTCAATCGTAACAATATCAAGGGATAACACCCACGCAGACCCGCTCTCCTGACACAGGAAGCGGGATTTTTTATGCCCAGACGCTTCCAAAACCCAATCAACCAATCAACCAATCAACTAATGACCACAACTAATGACCAATTAACTAATCAACCAACCACATAGCCCACAAACAAAACGGCCGCCATCAGCTGGAACTGATGACGACCTGGGAAGGCAAAGCCTGACCGAGCTATTTGAAGAACTCCGCAAACGATCACCTCACTAAGATTGAATGCTATCTTCAAACACCAACTCGGTCAAGACTGGCACCACTGTGCCTAGACTCATTACATCTCTTTAAGTTTATATAACCCTTCCCCTGTGAGCGCATTCAACAGGCTTTACCAGGGAGGTGTGCCAGAAACACCGAAACGTCCGCCGGGAAAACCCGCGGCTGTGACTTCATCAAGAAGTGGCAAGGGTGTTCGTTTTAAATAGAAGGTGGAGTCACCGTGAATCAATCACGACGGCTTCACCTTATTCAATCAACAGCACGTCGTCTGAGGCCCAGCCTTGGGCGACGTGCTGCTTTGAATTGAACATTTAGGGTTCAGCCGCTTCATGTGTGTGTTGACCGGTGGATCCCCCGCCAAAGGCTGAACCTTAAATGTTCCATTCCAGCAACAATGTGAGATGGATGTCGGTTTCCAGACGGATCTCATAAGTCCGTCCACGCGGGTTCAACTCCCGCTCTCACCACCAATTTCACGCGCTATTAGTTCAATGGCAGAACGCCAGTCTTCCAAACTGGATACCCGGGTTCGACTCCCGGATACCGCACCATCTTATTTTATCGATGGAGTTTCAACCGGACAGGCGTGCCGGGCGTGTTTGCTAAACACTGCGTTCCTGATCATACGGGAATGGGGATCGTGTCCTCGGAGCTCCGCCAATTTTTAACATTGGCTTGTAACTCAAACGGTTAGAGTAAGCGCCTTTTAAGCGCTAAGTTGTGGGTTCGAGTCCCACCGAGCCAACTTACCATCTATAAAACATTTCACTGCGACCTGAGGATCTGCAATGGTGGCCGACTCGCGATGCCGCGGCTGAGTAACATCCCCAGTGCCACCGTAATCGAGATCACCACCGCAATGCTGGTGAATAGCAGCCCCCAAGGAACCTGATACGATTCACCATCGAACACCAGGTTTCCTAACAACACGCTAGCAACCAGCGCGAGTGATGAGCCCGCCAGGGTCGCCATCGCAGCGAGGAGGGTGTATTCCACCGCGAGGATCTGGGAAATTTGTTTCCGACTCGCTCCCAGTGTTCTCAGCAGGACACTCTCGCGGATGCGAATTCTTCGTCCTGCCAGAATCGATGCCACCAGCACGATGCCGCCCGTGACCACGGTGAACAGCGCCATGATTTGCACGGTTTTACTCGCGGCAGAAAGAACCGACTGCACCGTTTTCAGAATCAGACTGAGATCGATGGTGTTGACAAATGGCAGCCGTTTAAACATCGCCTGCTGGAGTTGGGCCGTGGATTCGTCACTGGGGGAATGCGCAGCCATAACGTTGAAGGAAACGTAGTCATCGATGCTTCCGGGAGGGAAGACGATGAAGAAATTGAGATCCATGCTCCGCCAATCGACCTCACGCAGGCTGGCTACCCGAAGCTTTTTCGTCTCGCCAAATCCTTCCAGACTCACCGTGACTTCATCGCCGATTCCCAGCCCCAAGTCCGCGGCGATGCCGTCTTCAAAACTCACAGGGATCACGCCACCGTCTGCGGATGGCTGGTAATCCGCCACCCACTCGCCAGCGCTCAGCTTTTCAGTCTCGGTGAGTTCTGAGCGGTAGGTCGACCGAAACTCCCTGCGCACAATCCAGCGAGGTATCCGTTTTCCATCCTTCACATCGGGCCCGACCAGTTCGGAAACTGGCTGACCTTTGATCTCGGTGAGGCGCATCTGAACGATGGGTGCATTTCCTAACATCTTCACTCCGGTGTCGGTGATCAACTTTCCCACCTCGGCATTTTGCTCCGGCGGAACGTCGACCAAAAACAGGTTCGGTTTGCTTTCCAACCTCACGGGATCGAGCCACTGCAGCAGGATGCTCTGCATCAGCATCAGGGTGAAAATCAAAAAGGTTCCGAGACCGATTGAGACCATGAAGAGTCCGGTCTGGTTATTGGGTCGATAGAGGCTGGCAATACCTTGGCGCACCACAAACGGCCATGAAGGGCGTGCGATCAGACTGGTCAGCCAGCGCAGTAATTTCCCCGCGAGGAGCAGGAACAAAAACGCCAAGCCAAGAAAGGCGATGTATCCCAGCGCGGTCTTCCAACCATTGGCGGCGTCGTGTGAATCCATCCATGTCAGGCCAAACGCCAGGGCGACCAAAGCAACGATGACGAGCCAGCGGAAAGGATCGCGACCCGATTGTTTCATCGCCGCTTCCTCCCGCCGCAGTGCCGCCAGCGGGCTCACTTGTCGCACCGCCAGCAGTGGCAGCAGGGCAAAACAAATACAGATTAACAAACCCACACCCGCCGCCTTGGCAATCACCCAGCCAACCGGTGCCACCTCCACGGCGAAGGGCAACAGCCCCGCCGGCAGGCTCGCGACCACCCAGCGCAGCAGGTAGACAAATCCACTCCCGAGCACAATCCCAGCCACGGTGCCGACCACACCCATGGCAATGCACTGGGCCAAGTAGACAGCGAAGGCCCGCGCTGCCGAGCAGCCGAGGCAACGCAAAGTCGCCACACTCTGGAGTCGCTCCGAGATATGAATATGAATCGCCCCGGCAACGCCAATGCCACCGAGGAACAACGCGCTGAAGCCGATCAGATTGAAAAACAGATAGAGTCGGTTAATCGCTTCCTCAACATTTTCACTCCGCTTCTGCGAGGTCACCTGGCGCACACGTTGCTCGCCGAGCACCTCTCTGTTGGCTTTGGCCAGCGCCTGCGTGTCCACGGTTTTGGGCAGTTTGAAATAGGAACGATAGAACACCATGCTTCTCGCTCCTAACAATCCTGAGTCTTTGATGACATCGATCGATGTCACCACCGTCGGTGACATCGCGGCAAAACCCGACCCAGACGGCGGCGACTGCCGCAGCACGCCTATGATCGGCAGCTCCTTCTCACCTAACTTGGCCAGATCTCCCACCCGACCATTCATCCGCTTTAAAAACGACGCTTCCACAATCAAGCCCGGCGACTGCTGGACTTTCTGCCAGGCGTCTTCCGGCTCGGTTTTCACCTGACCGTAGAAAGGAAAAATCGGCTCCAGACCACGCACAGTGACCAACTTCGGCGCCGCGTCTTCACCCACCGCCAACATGGTGGTGAAACTAATCTCCTTCGCCTCCACGCCGCCGTCATCGGTGATTTCATCGATCACCGACTGGGTTTCTTCAGAAAATGGTTCGCGTGACGATAGCATCAGATCGGCTCCCAGCAGCGACTTCGCTTGTGAACTCACCGAGTCGGTTAGATTCTCCCGCAGAGAACCAATGGTCACCAAGGCCGCGACACCGAAGACGATGGATGCGGAAAAAAGTAACAATTTCCAGCGCACAGGGCGGCTATCGCGCCAGGCCATTTTCCATGCCCAGCCAGAGAAGAGGTGTTTGAGTAAATTCAACATCGATTCTGCGTTCTAGGAATTACTCCACCAGCTTGCCGCCCTTGAGTCGGAACACCAGCGATGCCTTTTTTGCCAACTCCAGATCGTGCGTCACCATCACCAGCGCCGTGCCGGACTCGCGGTTGAGATCGAAAAGCATCGACTCCACCGTAACGCTGGCTTCCTCGTCGAGATTCCCCGTGGGTTCATCGGCAAAGAGGATTTTCGGCCGATGGATAAATGCCCTGGCAATGGCCACCCGCTGCTGTTCACCGCCGGATAGCTGTGTGGGATAGTGATCCTTGCGCTCACCGAGGCCGACGCGTTCGAGCAGGCTCGCAGCACGGTCTGTTAGACTACCATTACTGGTGCCGCTGAGTTCACCGGGAACCAATACATTTTCCAAGGCCGTCAGCGTGGGCATGAGTTGGAAGTTCTGAAAAATGAACCCGACCGATTCACTGCGCAGTCGCGCCCGCTGGTCCTCATTGAAGTTGGAAATATTTTTACCATCCAGCTCCACCGAACCGCTGGTCGACTGATCGAGGCCGGCACAGAGGCCTAACAGCGTGGTTTTCCCACTGCCCGATGGCCCTACAATCGCCGCCGTAGCGCCCTGTGGCACATCGATGCTAACATGATCGAGAACCGTCAGTGAGTGATCGCCGCTCTGATAAGTTTTGGTGAGGTCTTTGGTGGATAAAATCGAAGTCGAGTGAGGAGTGGCCATGAATTTCTAGCTAATTAGTGGGAAAAGTATAGATTGCTCTGACGTTTACCAGATAGACCATGATACACCTTTTCCCAAGATCGTCTTTTATTTTCGCGCTGATGATGACATTGAGCTGCATTTTTGCCCTCACAAGTCGCAGCCAAGCCGATGAGCAGGCGCAGCGGGTGGTATTTCTTGGCGACAGCATCACGGCTGGTTACGGCCTGAAAAAATCGGAAGCATATCCGGCAATCATCGAGAAGCTCGCCAAGGCCGACGGTCACAACATCAAGGTGATCAACGCCGGCCTGAGTGGCGATACCACCAGCGGGGGGATGCGCAGGATCGCAGTGCTCGCGAGGCAACCGATCGATCTGCTCGTGATCGCGCTTGGCGGCAACGACGGCCTGCGTGGAATTCCGGCAACCGTCAGTGGCAACAATCTCAGAACCATCGTGGACATTGTTAGAAAAAAACAGCCTGAGGTGAAAATTCTACTCACCGGCATGCAAATGCCCGAGAATATGGGAGAGGCCTACACGGAATCGTTTCGCAAGGTCTTTGGCGAGGTAGCTGCTGAAAAGAAAGTGGCCACCTTGCCGTTTTTACTCGAAGGCGTGGCAGCTGACAAAGAGCTCAATCTCCCCGATGGCATTCATCCCAATGCCAAGGGCCAGGCCATTGTTGCCAGCCATGTTTACAAGGCGATGCTGCCGCTCTTGAAGAAGAGCCAGTAGCTCGCTGACCTTTCCTATTTTCCACTGCTCACCTTGTCTGAGCAGACCCAATTTACGTCCCTATCGTCTATGTAGTTAGGATCTCAGCCTTTCACGCTGAAGAACCGGGTGCGAGCCCCGGTGGGGATACCATTCTGTGCGACATATCGCACACATCGCCGACATACAGGCACCGCTACCTGATTGCTCCTGGGTCGTCTAACTGGTCAAGACAACGGACTTTGACTCCGTCAATGGTGGTTCGACTCCACCCCCGGGCGCGACTTCTACACATAAATTGAAGCCTCTATTTACTTGGCATGTTGGAGTGAGTAACTAGTTTCTAATATGTACTCAAAACCCCACCTGATCTATTCCTGCTTCTTGATGAAGAGCGTCCGTATCACACGGCGAACCGAGAAAGGAATCCATCACAACGGATTAGGGAGTCATAGTGAATGTCACTTACATCTTGGCAACCAACACCAGAAGATCCCCAACGACCTACCTATGTCAAAAATTGATTAAAGATCATCCTATCCCCATGACAACTTCGAACCATTTAGATCACATTGACCAAGCACGAAACCAGATATCTCAATTTTTAAAAGAACCCCTTGAGCGGGTGCTTGTGATCCGTGGCAGCTATGGATCGGGGAAATCTTATTTTCTACGAGACGATTACTTGACAAATAACCATATGCCAAAAGCCTGCCCTAAATGGATAGCATACACTTCTGTCTTCGGAGTCAACTCGCTCAAAGAACTTCAATTAACCATCGCGGGAAGCCTTGAGGGGCGATCCGATAACAAAATAGCCAGCGGCAAGCACCAGCAAGCAGCCAAACTAGATGTTGGTCTCAACATGCTCCAGAAACTGATAAAGCCATTCATTGGAGGAGTCAACATAGAGTTATCCGCCACATCTTTAATATGGGCGATTGCTAGGCGGGCGGGGATGCTCTTAGTTATCGACGACATAGATAGAAATTCCGGTTCTCTAAAACTCAACGATCTAGTTGGTTTCGTCTCCAGCATGACGGAACACTCAAGAGGCCGAACCAAGGCCATTTTGATTCTGCACGATGACGAGCTATCTAGGATAGACAAAGACATATGGGCTAAACTCAGGGAGAAAGTTGTTGACCGTGAAATAACATTCGCTCCTGATATACAATCAACAGCATTCCACTACGTTAAAACTGAAAACCTCAAAGCTATAATCTCTGAGATACATGTGGCCTTAGGATCTCATAACATACGGACAATGCTGAAGACTGAGGCGCTGGTCAACCGAGCCAAAGATTTTTTCAAAGAAAGAAACATATCCCTCTTTGAATCCGAACAAGTCGAACTCGTTAAAACGGCTTCTATATATTACCACAGCGGAGTTGATTTTAGCGCCTCAGCTCTAGGGGATGCAGCAAGTATGCATTGGTATCCACGTGAAAAAGAGCTTCCCGACACAACTAGAGAGTTGCTGGGACTCATCGAGAAACTAGATTACTTTCCAGCCAGTGAGTTTACTGGGATTTGCCTTGAGTTCTTCAAAACCGGCGATGCTGACTGTAATGAAGTTGAAGCCTTTAGAAATCATAAGCTTGCAAGGGAGAAGCAGGAAAGAAGGGACCAAATAATGCGGGATTTTTGGCGTATTTATAATGGCGATTTTAGCGACAAGGAAAAAGAAATCAAAGAAAGAACGGATGAACTGTTTGAGAACCATCTTGATCTTCTGTCTCCCCACATCGTCAGCGAAGTAACCGACCTTATGTGTTATTTAGGATATCCAACAGAGGGTTATTTTAGAGCATGGGTAGATCATCACAAAGGAGATACCGAGGCTATCGCTCGGCTTGCGCGCATCTCAGATATTTTCCCTAAAGAACTTGAACCCGTCAATCGCGTCAAGTCTTCGCCTTCAGTCGACCTGAAAACGGAATTTCTAACTGCTTTAATAGAATTTAACAAAGATGACCGAAAATTCTTCAGTCATGAACTCAGAGCCAAATTAACAGAGTGGACTATCAACGACTACAAAGAGTTTTTCCTCAAAGTAAGGCATCCAGATTTACTCGTAAGTATTCGAACGCTATTCAGAATAAATTGGAGTGGCACTGAGTATGAAGATGTTCAAAAAATCGTTACAGATATCCGAGCAGCCGTAAACGAAATCGCAGCAACTTCAAAGCTTAACCACCGGCGTGTGGAACAGATTCTTTCTCTAAAACTCGAGGACGACAACCAAACAGGTTAATCCCTACTTTCTATAATTTTGTATATTATACGCACAACGATCCCTATGTTATATGCAACGAAGCGACTCCGTCAATGGTGGTTCGACTCCACCCCCGGGCGCCATCATCGCTTCGTGGATTTTTTCCTCCCTCTGAGCAAACGCCAAGCAGGCCGGCAGGTGATCCATGCAAGAAAGGCATAGCCTAACAACATCAGCCAGACACAGGCTGGGATCGGGCCTCGTTCGTTGACCGCTTGGGTAGGATCAACCGCTTGTCGGCTCAATTGAAACAAGATCGCTGCCTCACCGAGCATGGGCGCGTGGTCTCCGTTGGAAAACAAGCGGGGAAATAGCAGCGTGCCATCAGGCAGAGGCCAACTCGCGGCGATCATTTCATAGGAAAGAGTCGATGCGTGGTCAAAGCGACCATTCGTCCGCGCCGCACCTGCACCAAACGCTGTGGCCGCCGTGCCGAATCCGCCAAAGACCGGCCCGGCATCGACATCAAAATAATACTCGTCCCCGACCTCATGTGGGAACTCTCTGAACCCGGCGGCAAACCAATTTTGCTGCCAGTAGTGATCGGCGTAGGATTGATACCAGCCAGGGTTCTGCTCCGGCCAGATCGCCGGGGCGAAGGTGGCGAAATACGAATTTCCACAGCCACGCGAGTCATCGAATCGGCGACCTGTTTCCGCATCGGCGGCGTAGGGAGGAAGGCCATAAGGCTCTGCCATTTTTCCAGTGAACGCACGTAGTGACCGGTGAATCATCGCTGAGTGGTCGGTTCCTAACAACTTATCAACCCGTTGGATCGCACCGATCGCAGCCACCACGTCCGCAGGGTAACACTGGCCGGGGTAATCATCGGTTAGCCCCGTGTCCGAGGCATCGATTTCCTGCGCCAAGCTAGTGGCCTGTTCGCGCAGCAGAGCGAAATATTTCCGTTCTCCCGTTAGGTTGTGATGCGATACAATTGCCGAAATCACCAGCATCCGGTAGAAGGTATTTTCACGCTCCATGTAGCTCTCGCCCCAATGGTCTTTCACCCACGTGGCATGACCAGGATCGAGAATCAGCACGAGGCTAGCATCGATGGCTTCCCGTGCATAAACCTTCGGTGCCTGCTTGGATAAACTGGGATCCTTTTCCCACTCCAGCTGCAAGGCCTCGGTCGCCCAGAGATAGAAAGCCGACCCGAACAGCGGCCACTCCGTCTCGGCGATTTGACTGGTGTTCAAGGTTTCCGCTTTCCCCGATCGAACCCGCTCACGAGCGTATTTTGCATAATCGTCACTTAGAAGCGTGTGACGTTTGTAGGCAAACTGCGAAACTCCTTCTCCATGAATACCTTTGTCTGTGGCGATGTACCACCCAACGGTCAGCCCGGGGATCAGGAAAAACCACAGCCCCGCGGCCAGCAGCAGCGTCCCCAGACACTTGCTGATTATTTTACTAACAGGCCATCGCCTCGTGCCGTCATTCATCGTGCTGGTTGGATTCGGTCAGCGACTTTTTCCATCGTGGAAACCGGCCGCTCGCTCATGTCTCAGACCCTTTTGGCGCGGCCACGTTCACCGATTCCATTTTTTAAAACGAACACCCGCGTTCTCAAATTCTAAATCCTAACAATTACAGACACCTCCCGACACCCGACACCCGACACCTGATTACTAACAACCTACTACTGAAAAAATGTCCTACCTCCACAAAAACACCGTTCTCGTTCTGAACCGGAACTGGCAGGCAATTTCCGTCACCACCCCCGCCCATGCGTATGGTCAGATGGCGACGGATGCGGCCACGGGTCTCGACATCCAGCATCTCGATTGGATGGTGCCCGTTGACTGGAACACCTGGCTTTCCCTGCCAGTGCGGGAGACGGATCTCAGCATTGGCACGGCTCGCGGACCGCTGCGTGTGCCCACCGTCATCGTGCTTTCGCGCTACGCGGATGTGCCGATGCACAGGCCGAACTTCAGCGCCAGAACCCTCTGGCTCAGGGACGGCGGCAGGTGCCAATACACTGGTCGGCTGCTGCGCAAGGACGAAGGCAATATCGACCACGTCATCCCGCAATCGCGTGGCGGCGAAACCTCCTGGGAAAACTGCGTGCTGTCCTGCCGGAAAATCAACACCCGCAAGGCCGACCGCACACCGGCCGAAGCCGGACTGCGACTACTGCGTCGCCCCGAAACACCACGTGCCGTGCCAGTCACCCTGACACTGCACAACCAACACAACATCGAAGACTGGAAAGTCTTCCTCCCTAACAACGACAACTAACCACAACGCGAAATGCAGGTGCACCGAAAAACCAATGACACATCCGCCCCCTTTCGCTATTCAACGAACAACCCATCAAATTATGAAAACTATCACCGAACAAGACCTCATCGATGCAGGCTGGGACCCCGGCCCTCACATCGCTGAGATGCTTGTCAAGATCGACGAGTATGAAACCCGTGGCATCCACGATGCCAAGTACATGCTCAAGCTCCTCAAGCGCGACTTCACACCGCCGCCAGCCAAGATGCTGATGCGTGAAAAAGCCGCTCCATTTTCAGAAGCCATCCGTCCTGAAACGAAAGACGAGAAAAAGAACGTCGCCTCGGTGCGGCAGAAAATGGACGAGCTGCTGAAGACACCCGTGATCAAGCGCGGCGCCATCATGCCGGACGCCTGCCCTGCCTCCATGGACAAGGCAGTGATCCCCGTGGGTGGTGCCATCGCCGTGGAAAATGCCATCATCCCCAGTGCCCACTCGGCCGATGTGTGCTGCTCCATGTACGCCACCTTCTACCTGGCACGCAGCGACGTGGATAGCGAACTTGACGCCCTCACCACCGCCACCCGCTTCGGCCCCGGCGGTCGGCACTTTGATGACCTCGTGCACCACCCGGTGTTAGACGAAGACGTCTGGGACAATAAGTTCCTCTCCGGTCTCTACGACTGGGCGAAAATCCACATCGCGGATCAAGGCGACGGCAACCACTTCGCCTACATCGGCGAGCTGGAAGTCACCCACAGCCTGATCGGAAAATTACTGCAGTCCGGTCACACCGGACTGGCGGCTCAGTTCGAACGTGCCCTCACGGATTCTGAAAATCATCAAGCCCTCACGCTCCGAGTTCTCGTGACCCACCACGGGTCGCGTGGGCTCGGAGCCAAGCTCTACCAACGGGGACAAATCGCCGCAGTAAAACACAGCGCTCGCGCGGGTAATCACATCCCCAAGGCCGCCGCGTGGTTAGATGCCACATCGGAAATCGGCCAGGAATACTGGGAGGCGCTGCAGTATGTCGGACGTTGGACCCGCGCCAACCATCAGGCGATCCATGCCCGCTTCATCGAACGCATCGGCGGCGAAGTCACCGCCCAGTTTGGCAATGAACACAACTTTGTCTGGAAACGTGGCGACACCTACTACCACGGCAAAGGTGCCACCCCTGCATGGAAGGATGAAAATGGCAACCCGCTGTTAGGTTTGATTCCGCTCAACATGGCGGAGCCGATCCTGATGGTGCTAGGCTCTGACAATGACGAGTATCTCTCCTTCGCTCCCCACGGTGCCGGACGCAACGTCTCACGCACCGCGCTGAAGCGACAGTTCGCCGATGAAGCCGATCGCCAGAACGCCATCCGCCACTCCACCAAGGACATCGACGTCCGCTGGTACTGTGGCAAGGCCGACCTAAGCGAAACACCTATCGCTTACAAAAACGCCGACCAAGTCACCGCTCAGATCGAAGAGTTCAAACTCGCCGAAATTATCGGCAAGATCCAACCGCTCGGCTGCATCATGGCCGGCGCCAAACAACGCGGCCCATGGAAAGAAGAAGACCTCACCCCCAAACAAAAACGCCAAATCCAGCACCGCGCCGAACGCCGAAGAGTCAGGCAGGAGCTGTATCAGGAAGAAGGTTGACGAAGGCTAGCTCTCATCGTTTCCCCATCACAAACAAAGTGTTCATTAGATCATCTATTTTTCTTGAAATAGGTGATCTTGAGTCTAACATCTCGCTATGAAAGATATCCCAGCGTCGAACAAAATCTATAGCTTCTGCCTAGAGTCTGGTTCTTGCCGCCGAATCGTGTTACAAAATACAAACTTGACGGATCCATACAGTGGAGACTATCTTCCGCGCACATCACTCCTGATAGCTTCGGCTACAGGATGCAGGGCAGCCTCCTTCTGGGACGCTGCCCTTGCCTTTGTAAGAGGGCTGCCGTTTACAGCCACGGTGGAAGGAGACTGTTATGCCTAAGCGGCGACGGCTCAAGACCATTCTCTACATTGATGGTTTCAATCTCTACTACGGAGCAATCAAGGATACGCCCTATAAATGGCTCAATCCTATCGCACTTGCTTCTCAAATGTTTCGGAATAACGAAATCGTTGCCACGAAATACTGCTCAGCCCCTGTCTCTGCCTTGCCGAATGATCCTGATGCACCTACTCGCCAGATGACCTACTGGCGTGCTCTACGGACATTGCCCAATATGACAATTATCGAAGGTCATTTTCGTGTCCGTAAAAAACGAGCCAAGGTCGTAACTCCGCCGCCGAACACCATTGAAATATACAGCACGGAGGAAAAAGGTTCCGATGTCAATTTAGGGGCGCATTTATTGCTAAACGCTTTTCAGGATAAATTTACCACAGCCATCGTGATAACGGGTGATTCTGATCTAATCACACCCATACGCATGGTCAATGAGGAGCTAGGAAAGGCCGTCTGTGTCGTTAACCCTCAATTGATTTCCGGCCCCCACCGTCGCAAACAGCGCCGTGGTAGTGCTGGCTTACAGTCCGCCGCCCAAGTCTATCGCAACGGCATCAGAGATGCTCAGCTACAATCTTCGCAGTTTCCATCTCACCTCAGTGATTCCGTGGGGACCTTCAATAAACCCCGTGTCTGGTCTACCCAATAAAAAGCTATGTGTGATAACGTTTTCATCTTTGGCGCAGGAACAAGTTTCGATGCGGGGATCCCTTTAATGGGCAACTTCATGGACGTTATGTGGAAGATGGCCCAAACTGGGAGATATGAAGAAAAGAAACTCACTGATGATCAAAAGAAAATTCTAATTGAAGCCATCAAGGCCCGCGAGGAATTAGACGGTTATCACGGTCGTGTCTCTGTAGATGTCTGGAACATTGAAGACTTGCTCTCAGTTCTTTCTATGAATGCTCTAGCTGGTGGAAAGGGTGAGAAAAAAAGACTTGGTTGGATGATCAAAGCCATCGCTGTGGTTATAGAGGTCACTGGGCAATCGGAGCAATCGGGAGAACTCACCGTCATGCAGTATGAAAAAGGCCCGAAGATATATCAAAACTTTTGGAACGCTCTTATCAACTGGAGTCGCGACACAAATCAGCCACCACCCTGCATTATCACGTTCAATTATGACCTCATACTAGAACGAGCTCTCCTACAATCGATTATCGGCACCAGCCATACAGCTAAAAGTTTTCCATGGAAGCACCTTAAGCTAGATTACGGCTCCTCAGCACTTGGCCCTATCGACTTTAATTCCAAACCGCTGACGTGGGAGAGGCTTTCACCAAGCCGAGGAATCGAGAGGAATTCCGGTATTGGTCTGGAAAACTCAGTTGAATCCCCTCTTGAGGATACTTTTAAAATACAACTATACAAACTTCATGGTTCTATAAACTTTCCTCATGGATCTAAAGCTCGAATTGCTGGTGATGAACAAAACATAAAACTAGTTACGGCTCTTGAAAACCCATCGATTGTTCCGCCCGTCTTTAATAAAGCCACCAACCCCAAAAGTGTTGAAATTTGGAAAAACGCTCTCAACGCTCTTCGACATTGTAAGAACTTGATCATCTGTGGATATAGCCTTCCGGCATCTGATGTATACATGCAATACTTCTTCAAGTCCGCTCTTGGCCCCAATCAAGATTTAAACAACATTTTTGTCTTCGACCCTGTATTATTCGATACTTCTAAGAAAGAGGCTGCGGACGCACTGAAGAATAGATATGCATCTAATTTCTCACCTGCACTCAGGAATCGCATTTCATTCAACCCGCCAATTGACGAAAAGTGGGGTAAGAACAGAGGAACCTTTAATCATCTTGTGGACCTTCTCAACAAAGCTCCTCATACGATTCTTTTCTCTTAAGGCTTCATACCAGCATTACCTCAAACAGCACTTTTAAAGCTGCAGATAATTAACCTCAAGGACTCCACCTAACATTCGCCCCGATGGCTGTGAGGGCGCCGCGGCGGTGGCCTTTCATGAGGGAGTATTTCATCGCGGAGCTTTTGCCTTCCAGCGGTAGGCGGAGGAGGAGGAGTTCGCTGCCGTCGTTATCGTAGAGTTTGAGTCGGGCGTAGCCATTGGCGCGATCGTAGTAGAAGACGATCATGCCATCGAAGACGCGGTTCTTTTCCAGAATCGGGCCGATCTTTTTCGCGTCCTTGGTATTAAGCAGTCGGTCAAACGAGATCCCGTATGCCCGGGGATCGACCACTTTCAGATCCAGAGTGTTTTCGCTCCAGGGAAAGAGACCTCCCACAAGATTCCCAGTGTAGAGTGCCTTCATATCCATTACCAAGAGCTCGGCGAGGCGTTTGCCCTCGGGGGTGGTGTGCGGCGGCGAGGCGTCCACGAATGCAAGTTCCACTCCGCGTGAGCCGGCCAGGCTGGTCATGGGGAGGAGGGCGAGAAGGAAGAGGGTGGCTAGTTTTTTCATCATATGGGATCGATAACGGCTGAGGTGGCTGAGTATGCAAGATTGCCCTGCAATTTCCAGAGAAAGTGACGCCCGATACTCAGGCTCAGTTAAATAATATTAAAAAAACTGAGATCCTGATCAAAATTTGCTTGCCCGTCTGGCAGGATTGTGATGAATTCCCGCTCCCCGAACGGCGCACAAGGTGTGTTCCGTCGGTTTTCAAGCATTCAAGCAACCCAAGGAGAACATTCCCATGGCATACGCAGTTTTCAAAACAGGTGGTAAACAATACCGCGTTCAAGAAGGTGATACACTCGACGTTGAGAAGATCGACGCCGAAGTCGGATCCGAAGCAAAATTCGAGGAAGTCCTCCTTACCAACAACGGCAGCGACGTCACCGTCGGTGCTCCATTCGTAGACGGCGCCGTCGTCACCGCCAAGGTGGTTGACCAGTTCCGCGGTAAAAAGGGAGTTGCTTTCAAATTCAAGCGTCGCCAAGGCTACCACAAGACCAAGGGCTTCCGCCGTCACCTCACCAAGCTGGAAATCACCAGCATTGGCTAATTTTTAAAACACTTACTACTTTTATACCATGGCTCATAAGAAAGGACAGGGTTCCGTCAAGAACGGTCGCGATTCACGCAGCAAGCGCCTCGGCGTTAAGAAATTCGGTGGTGAAGTTGTCGTAGCCGGCAACATCATCATCCGCCAGCGTGGCACCAAGTGGCACCCCGGTAACAACGTTTACATCAGCAAGGATCACACCATCCACGCTAAAGCCGACGGCAACGTTTACTTCGACAAGAACGGTCGCCGCGTCAACGTGAAGCTTGCAGAAGCTAGCTAACACAGCGATTCATCAATTTCCAAAAGCCCTGCCGGTTCGCCCGGCGGGGCTTTTTTTTGTGAAATTACGTCCCCTCCCCCTGAGGCACTGCCTGGAAACGAATGTTTCATGTTTCCTGACACTCATCCGCGCTTACCATTGACGGCGAGATCTTTGGCCCTAGTTTAATGATGTGTCTACGTTTCCCAATCTACTCCAGCTGCAACTGCGCGATGGCACGGATGTGGTCGCACGCCCTCTCACTCCAGAGGACCGTGAGGGTCTTGCGGAAGGGTATCGTCTCCTGTCGCCCGAGGCACGCTATCAACGCTTCTGGGTGCACTCCGGTGAGGTCATCAGCGATAGCACGCTCGATCGTCTGCTGAACAACGACGGCAGAAACCACGCCATCTGGGCCGTGCTCGACCGCAGTCGCGAGTATCCCGGTTTGGGCGCAGCCAGCTACTGGAGATCGAAGACCGATCCCACGGACGCCGAGTTCTCGGTCACTGTGCTCGACTCCGAGCATGGTCGGGGCATTGGCACCCTGCTGCTCGCCATTCTTTGGATACAGGCTTACCAGCAAGGGATCGAAACTCTTACCGGCTATGTGATCCCGGAGAACCAGCAAGCGATCGATTGGATGTGTGACACCGGCGCCGATGGCCACTGGGACGGCTACCAAGCGATCTTCCGCTGGCGCCTCGGTGATGTTTCGCACTTACCCATGACGCCCGCCGCCGGAGACCTGGCGCAGTGGCTGGCCGAGCTGACGCCGGAGTAAGGCTTGGCCTGCTATTCTTAATCGCGAATGGACGCGAATATTTCTTAATTGGATACGCCGGTATGCTGACGCATTTCACGCGATGACGGACTCACTTGCTCGAGGCATCAAAAAACATCCTCATTAGCGTAAATTCGCGCCCATTCGCGGTTCAAAAAACTCCTACCAAGCCGCCACCCTCAGGCCCACGTTGAAGAACCAGCTGGCTTCGGCATCTTCGTCAAAAATGTCGCCTCCTGAGTCGGTTTCGATTTCCAAGCTGTTCGCCAAGGTCGTGCCCGCCCAGACGCTGAGCCAAACTTTCTCCCCAAGCCGACGTTCAACCCCGACTGCTGCCCGGTAGCTCCGCAGCGACACGTCAAAGCTATCGCCGTGGTGTTCGACATTCCACACTCCTCCACCCGGCCAGACACCACAGCGGACCAGCCAGTCAGAGTGAGGTTGCCAAGTCGCCGTGAAGGTCGCCCCCAGTAGCGCCAGATGAACATCGTCCAGAGGTCGCCATTGAAAGCCCACCGCAGGAAAGAGCGAGCGATCGCCCGTGGTGTTATCGATCCCCATACCGGCGATGAGGGCAAAGCGATCGTTGAACTCATAGCGGAAGCCCACTTTGCCATTCACGGAAAAATCATCACCATCGACACCGTCCAAATCGCTGGAAAGTCCGGGTGACAACGAAGCGAGAAACGACCACTGACTGCCTGCCTGATGGTGCATCCAGGTGAAGTTCACTCGGGCATCGTGTAGACTTTGATCGCCCAGAAAAGTATCCGTTTCCAGCCACGAAGCTTCATAGCGCAGCCCGATACTCAGAGCATTGCAATCGTTGATCGGAATGAGTCCACCGAGCGGTATTTCCAAGAGCAGCCGACTGTGTGAAAAACTGTCGTCGATATCGTCAAAATCCATTTCCCCCGCCGCACCATACTGCAGCTTGGCAGACGGCGCATTGGCATCATCATGGCCGAGGACAAAATCATCGATACTCACCCCTGGCGAGTTTTGAGCCTGAGCGATGCTCAGGGACGCGAGGCTGACGAGACAAGGAAGGAGGTATTTAGACATGCCTTATCATTAACACGGCACTCCACTTCAGCCCAAGAAGAATCCCCCTACAAGGCAGCTCCGAGATCAATCTCGACACCCTGGCGAGCCATCTCTAAGTTATCCGTTAGCTATGAAACGATCGCTCAAAACCCTCGCTCTTTGTCCCTTGCTATTCGCAGCGACACCTATCTTTGCACAAGAGAATGCCTTCGACCCGTTAGGCGAAGCGGCTGAAGCGAATCTTCCCAGACAGGTGCGCATCCAAGTGGAATACATCGAGATGCCACTGGAGCAAATGAGCGCCGTGATGTCAGATGCCACCGCTAGCAAAGGCGACACCGTTCTGCGTCAGGCCGTCGCCAAGCTGATGCAAAGCGGCAAGGCCAAGCTCATCGAGAACCAGATGTTAGTCGCCCGCAGTGGAGAGAAGGCGACCGTAGAATCGATCCGTGAGTTCATCTACCCCACCGAATACGAGCCACCAGAACTTCCCAACACCATCAAGATCGAAAAAGGTGCTGAGAGTAAAATCGCCAGCAAAGAGTTCGCCACCGGCCCCACCCCCACGGCCTTCGAGACCCGCAACCTCGGCTCAACCTTGGAAATCGAACCGACCATTGGCGACAGCAACAAAACCATCGACGTCCGGCTCTCCCCAGAAATCACCTATCATGTGGAAAATACAGTCTGGAGCGAGTGGAAGGACAAACATGGGGAATCCAACATCATGATGCCCGTTATTTATACGTTAAGGGTTAACACAGCGGTCACCCTCGCTAATGGAAAACCCACACTCATCGCGGCGCTATCACCCAAGGACGACAAAGGAGTGACCGATACCTCACGGAAGGTCCTCGTCTTTCTCAAAGCTGACGTGCTGGTAATCGGGCGCTAACAACCTCTCGCAATGAGATCGTTCCTAACAGCCACTCTGCTCATTCTAACACTAGCGCAGCCGCTGGTGGCGGATGTGTCAGGCTCTAGAAATGTGCGATTGCAGACGGAATGGATCGAGATCCAGCGAGACACCTTAGCCCAGCTCACCTCTGGAAAAGGCGGCCTTGGCAAAAACCTCCACGCCGCTGTGCAGCCACTGATCGCGAACAAACAAGCCAAGATGGTGCATAGCTCGCTGGTTCTCGCACGTTCCGGCCAACGCTGCACGATCCAATCCGCGCGCGAAATCATCTCCCCGACCGAGATCACAGGAAGTGGGCTCAGTGGCTCGATAACCCAAGAAGACATCAAGAAGTTCAACCGCTCGCTCAGAGCGGTCCGGCCCCACCCTCTGGCATTTGAGACTCGCAACGTCGGCTGCATTGTAGAAATGGAGCCCACGCTAGGAGAACATCACAAGATCATTGATCTCTACTTCGATATTCGGTGGATTCAAATGCCCAGCATCTACCGCTGGGTCACGCACAAGGATCAGTGGGGACAAGCAGACATCAAACGCCCGATCTTCTACACCTTGCGCAGCCGCAGCGCTCTCACACTTTACAATGGGCATTCGCAATTCGTCTGTAGCTTCAATGCGATGAACGCCGAAGGCAAAGCCGACCCAGCCCGGCTGTTATTGTTATTCGTCAAGGCCAGCGCCCAGCTTTTACCAAACCCATGAAATCTCTCAGCCTTTTCTTTTTCCTAGCTCTGCTACTCGCATCCGCCCAAGCAGCCACGCCGAAGATGTGGGTGAAAACCGGGGGAAATCGGATACCGCTACGCATCGACACCATCAAGGCGGATGTCACCATCACCGGCAGCATTGCCGAGACTGTTCTAACACTTCGCTTCCGCAATGAAACAAACCGCATGCAGGAAGGCGAGTTTGTCATGCCGCTGCCAGAAGGATCGACCGTTTCCCAATATGCCCTCGAAGTAAACGGTGCACTGCGTGATGGCGTGGCGGTGGAGAAAAAGCAGGCACGGCACGCCTATGAGACGATCAAGCGGCAGATGATCGATCCGGGCATCGTCGAACGCGAGGCGGGAAACATCTACCGCACCAAGGTCTTCCCTATTCCAGCGAAGGGAACGAAGCTAGTAAGGATCGCTTACATCGAGCACCTAACAGAGCATCAAGGAAAGCTCCACTACAGCCTGCCCACCGATTACCCAGGTTTGATCAATGACTTCCGCTGCACCATCCAACACAATGGAGAAGCGAGCATCAAGGCGCCCGGCCTAAGTTTCAAAGCCACGGCACGAAATTCCTCGCAAGCCTCTGCGACGAACCAAATACTCCCCAAGACCATCGCCGTCACCTGTCCACAAAACGCTGGTTCAAGAGCGTGGTTAGAGAGGCACGGAAATCGTTCCTATTTTCTGATCAACACTGCCAAACCAGCGGATATCAAAGAGAGAAAACGTATCGCACCCAAACACATCAACCTCATCTGGGATGCGTCCGAATCCCGCAGCTACCAGCCGCTGAAACAGCAGTTGGAAATCCTCGACCGATACTTCAAAAAGATCCCCAACACCCGAGTCACCCTGCAAATTTTGCGCAACACCCTGCAAGACGGCGGAACGTATCAGATCAAGGAGTCAGATTGGAAAAGGCTCAGAACCACGCTGGAAAACATCCTCTACGATGGCGCCACTCACTACCCCTCGGTGGCCCAGCTCCAGAAAGAGGCGGACCTGACTCTGCTGTTCACCGATGGCGACTTCGCCCAGAACCTGACGCTCAACACCCAGCAGAACAGCTTCATTTTCCACTCATCGAACGTCTCAAACATCAACCCGGTGGCTCGCAATGGACTGGTGGAAACCATCAACTGGCAGAACTTACCGATCGAAAAAGTAATTCACCAGATGACCCATACGCAGTTCAAGATGCAGCCGCTGAAGCTGCCCAGTCTGACCGTGATCGCCAAGCAGGTGAACGATCGGCAAATCTTGTTAGGCCGCTGCGATGGTGAGCCAACCGACTTCACTGTCAGCTACCGGAATGCCAATCGAGAAACGATCCGCCAGAACGTATCAACCTCTACCAACAGACTCGATGGAACCTCACTGATCAAACGTTTCTGGGCGCAGGAACAGTTGGGGGTTCTGGAGAGAAGCTCAGGTGATCAGAAAAGAATCATCGCCCACTGCCGCGAACACGGGCTAGTCAGTGATCACACCTCGCTGATTGTGTTAGAACGATTCCGTGACTACGTGCGCTTCAATATCCCGCCGCCAGAACCGGAGATCAAAGCGCGCTGGAAAATCGCACGTAAAAAGTTCAATACTAAAACACCGAGCCCAGAGGAGCATAACGACCGCATCAATGCCCAGTGGTATGCTCGGCTCAGTTGGTATCAGAAGACCTACAGCTGGTTCAGCGAAAGTATGATGGCGTGTGCGCAGCAAACGTCGATCTGGATGAATGCCGTGGACCAGGTTTTTGCGAAATCCGACCTCGATCTCCAAACCTACGCGGTGATCGAAACATGGCAGCGGAAAACCAAAGCGCTCGCCGCCGCCGATCAAGAGCTCAAGTCAGGCAAGGGTTATGACGACTGGAATAAGCAGCAGATCCAGCTGATGAAGGACTGGGACAAGTTTTCCAAACTTCAGCCAAAACGGAAACCCGGCCAGCCACTCGCGATTTCCGTGCGCGGCCTAGTGCTCAACCCGGACACCTATCGTAGCGATGAGCCACTCACTCTGAAACAATCGCTCGATCTTGCCGGAGGTCCCAGCTACCTTGGTTCGCTGCAATACGTCAGCCTCTACCGCAATGCCGGGGTGCTGACTTACAATCTCCTGAGCGAGCAATACCGTGATGTTACCCTGAAACCAGGTGACATGATTGTGGTGGAGCCAGAACCCTATGATTCATCTGGAGATGTGGATCCCTTTTTCGCCGGTGATGACAGCCCTAAGGTCGACCCTCGTAAAGCCCCCGCCGTCACTCAGAAACAACCTCGATACACCACACTAGGCGGCGGAGCTGGTGCCGATCCATTTGGTGGAGGAAAATCGACAGCCAGTGATGCCGATGACATGGCGATCAAGATCACCCGCCCCGTAGCAGCCGAGCTCAACACCGAGGCGATGAAGCGCTTTGAGCAGTCGTTGCAAAGTCGTGAAGATGCACAGCGCGCCTATGCGGCTTTGAAAGAGAAGCAGGAATACACCCGCTCATTCTACATTGATGCCGCCCGCATTCTCGCCAAGCACGGCCACACAGATCTAGCCGAGCAAGTGCTTTCCAACATCATGGAAAACCGATCCAGCTCCGACAGCATGGACCGAGCCTTCGCTTACTGGCTTGGTGACATCGGCCTTCTCAAGCCGGCACTCGCAAAACTGATGGAATTGAGGAAATCCGACCCAAGCAATGCCATCAACCAGCTCGATGTCATCCGCTACCGGCACCAGCTGGAGCCAACATGGGACGCCGCCACGGCTTACCACGACCTCACTTTTCTCACCAGCACAAGGGCGACACAAGAACCTCGAATCCTGGCACTCACCGAGCGCAATGCCTACAGTTCAGCGACTCAAAAAAAGACCTATCAGAAACACACTCAAAACCTGAGCACGGACCTGCGCTGCGTGATCTACTGCGCCGACCCATCAGTGAAGTTTTCTACCACCACCGATGAACCGGACAGTAATAGAACAACGCGCTGGAGTGACTCCAGACAGGGTGGCAAGATTTCAGTTTACCCAGGCATGCATGAATACATGCTGAAACGTGCGATGCCGGGGACCTACACGATTAAGTGTAACGCGAGGCAGCCTGTGACAGTCCAGGTTGCGCTCTACAGCCACTGGGGAAAGCCTGAACAAAGCTGTCAGTGGAGCACTATTTTGTTAGGCCGTGAGGATACCACTGCTGCGGAATACACGCTGGAGTTCAAGCGTTAATTATCCCCAAGCACCGGCCAGTTGCTCTTGCAGTCGAGGCACCTCGGTGGCGCTGGTTTTGCAAAGGAAGCCACTGTTGTGCGCGAAATGCACATCGGCATCTTCCTCGATGCGGGTGAAATCCAGCTTCGGGTGGTCGTTGAAACGAGCCAGACCAAAACCCTCGCCGCGACTGTCCGGGTAGACCATGGCGGCAATTTCTTGATCCAGATTGTTGACCAGAATGTAACGCGCGAGGCCGCTGGAGGCATCGTCGAGCGGGTCGTCCAATCGTGGGAAATAAAGCGCACTGAAGGTCTCGTCACCGGAGTCAATCTCCCAGCGCTGCACATGCTGGCCGACGGTATCGAGTCGCGTTCTGACATCGCGAAGGTATTCTAACAAATCACCGCCGATCATTTTCATCAGCTCGTAAATCACTTCACCAGGTTGATGTTTTTCCGCTTGGGCGAAACGGCGCAGCACGGTGATATCGATGGGTGAATTCATTTTGGAAATCACCTCGCGCTCGACGCCCAGCCACTCGGCGGTCTTTTTCGGTCCGCGGGTATCAAACCACTCGGCCGGCTCCAACCAATCGCAGAACATCTTGGCGTCCTCGTAAATCCCGAGATGCTGCAGCACCAGGGTGAGGGCACAGGTCGGTGGATAGTCGCGCGGGAACTGGTGGTGATCGAAGTTACTATTCTCCGGCTCATGCACATGCCCGACGTCCACCACGGCCACGCTGGGGTCTTTCAACTCCTCCTCGCAGGGATCTTTGCGGTAGATCGGCACGTTGTGCTCAGCGACTAACAGACTACACGCCAAAAAGTCGTCCTTATGCGCCCCTCCAGGGTGGGTGATGATGGAGTTGATGTTCATGGGGCGTGCATAGGGAGGATGGGCAGGTGTGTCCATCATAACCCCACAGAGTGCAGTCGATTGGAGCTGCAATGTCGGCGGCAGGCATTAGACTGCAGCACCATGCGCTGGCTCTCTTCCCTCATTCTATGGCTCCTACTGCAGGCGAGCGCTCCCCTCCACGCGGCCATTCCACGGGCAGACATCGTTGCTTACGTCACTGCTGAGAGGGCAGCGGAGCGCGTGCCGGACATCACCGGACATTTTGGCAACGACCTCTGGGGCAGCGATTTTTCCAAACTCAATCTGGCTGGCGTGGATTTCAGCCATGCTGATTTGGGCGACTGCAAGTTCCACGATAGTGACCTGAGAAAAAGCACTTTTAGCTCCGCGCATCTCTATCTTGCCGAGTTCTTCGATACCGACTTGAGGGGCGCTGACTTTATAGGATGTAGCTTAGACCGTTGCCATTTTGACCGAGCCGATCTCCGAGAGAGTCTTGGGTTTGGACTCGATTTTGTGATGGGAGTGACGGCCAAAGGAGCCAACTTATCCGGCCTCAGCTTCGCACGATGCGATCTCGCCTCCACCGACTTCTCGGGCGCCGATCTCAGTCGCTGTGACTTCACCTTGGCCAATGGCGTTGGTGCCAAGTTCACCGGAGCGAATTGGTCGGGTGTCATGGCGAAGGAATTCTTCGTGCTTGGTGCCCGCGGGCTGACGCAGGCGGATTTGGACACGCTGGATCAAGCGGGTGCGATCGCCTCCGCAACCTCGATGCAGGCAGCGGTCGACCGAGGTGTCAGCTTCGTGGGGAGAAAACTCGACGGGGCGCAGCTGAATGACCTCAACCTCGAGGGGGTGGATTTCTCAGATTGCGACCTTCGAGGCGCCAATTTCACCAACTCCAAGCTCAAGCATGCGCAATTCGTTCGCAGCGAGCTTGCCTTTGCCCAGTTCCATCATGCCTCGATGCAGCAGGCCAATTTCACCGAGGCTCATGCCCATGGGGTCAATTTCAGCCACGCCGACCTGACGGCGGCCGAGTTCAGGCACGCCAACGTTTCCTACGCGCACTTTAAGGGCTCCCAGCTCACTGGAGCACGGTTTGTTAGGGCGAAGGTCGAGCGCAGTAACTTTGAATCCGCCGTCGGCAGCCCCACTCCCCCGCTCGCCAAGCTGCAAGAGAAGTCCGGATATGCAGTCCATCAGCTCCGAATCCAACTACTGGACGCCGTCCTCGCTATAGCGCCGCTGCTCGGGCTGCTGGCGTTCATCATCATGATCATCGCAGCGGTCGCGATGTGGAAAAACCCCGCCCTACACCCGTGGACCAAATTCTTAATCCTGATAAGCTTTGTGAACCTGCTGGCAGCTCCCTTGCTTGCGGTCGCCGTCATGAGCAGCGCGGCAATTGCCGTCAGCCTGCTGGCCTTTCTGGGCACCGGCAGCATCGTCTGCACGGTGGGCATCCTCCTCGGCATCAGTCGCCTTGCTCAGGGGCAGAAAAAACCTGAGTGGCCGAGCATCATCTTTTTTGCCGCATCGCCATTTCCAGGCATCGGCATCGGCGCCGTTCTCCTGAATGCCCTGGCCTCGGTCTGACCATCGACGAGCCTTAGCCTCCTACTTTGCAACCTAACATCGTCTCGTATCGATTGATGTAGGCGGCCGCGGTGGTGGTGTGATTGAAGCGGGTGGCGGATTCGCGCATGATGCGTGCGAGCACATGCTGCTTCTCCTCGTAAGACCGTTTGAAGAAACCAATCGCTTCGTTGATGCCCCAGCGCAGACCTTCCGGGCTGTAGTGCTGGAAGCGGAAGCCATTGCCCTGGCTGCAGTCCTGGTGCAAATGCTCCACCGTATCGTGGATGCCACCGGTATCGTGGGCCACCGAGAGTGTGCCGTATTTCGGACTCACCATCTGCGGCAGTCCGCAGGGTTCGAAGCGTGAGGGCATGATCATGAAGTCAGCTCCGGCGTAACCGAGACGTGAAAGGTCCTCGTCAAAATCAACCACCGCCACGCGCCCAGCCAGTCCGTGCATCTTCACGATGTTTTCAAAATGCGTCTTGAAAGTTCCGTTGGCGATGATGGCGACTTGCAGATCGACATCAGAGTAGTCGGCCACCGTTTGGTAAAGGATATCAGCAAACAGCTGGCATCCTTTTTGCATGGGATCGAGTCGCGATGGCCAGAACAGCACGGGAGCGTTCGGGTTCACGTTTAGCCCGGTGGCTTCCTGCAGTCGACGCTTGTTCGCTGCCTTCCCCTCCATGACGTTTTCAGCGCTGTATTTGAACGCAAGCGAGTCGTCCGTCAAAGGATCATAAGAAACGTCAGGGGCGTTCAAGATGCCACTCGCACAGCCGGCGTAGTGTTTGTTCGCGAGCTCGTTTTTGATCGAGTCAGGTACAAAGTCGTGACGCCCCTCCACCACTTCGTAGAGGAAGGTTTCACTGACGGTGTTGACGTGGTCGGAGGCAAAGATCCCCGAAGCTAACAGATCAGTCGGGTTATGGATGCGTGATTCTTCGTAGGAGTATGGCGGGCGTTCGAAAAAGAGATGTTCCCAGAACTCAGCGGCGTCAATGCCGCGATCCTCGATCTCGGCCATGGTGACTTTTTCCGTGTGGATGTTATGAAGGGTGATCAGGCTGGGGATGTCGAAACGCTTGGCCACGGCTGGGATTAGCCCCGTCATCCAGTCGTTACAGTGGATCAAATCAGGCCGAACCTGCGGGATGATGTGATTGATCACCTCACGCTGGAATGCGAGTGAGACGCGCAAGTTCTCATCGGCATAAATTTGATCCCGGTGATAGAACACCCGGTCCTCTGCCAAGTGAATCCGCTCCTTTCCCAAGTTCTCCCGCACCCGACTGTATTCCCGGTCGTGGTGAGCTTGGACGTCCATATTAAACATCCGGCGATAGTTCGGCAGAGCGACGTGCACGTCTGCCCCCTGGTCATAGAGAGCACTGACCAGTGATGCAGAAACGTCGGCCATCCCTCCGGCCTTGGCGTGCATCCGCTGAGCCATATTCCCCATCCCTTCTGGCAAGTAAGTAATCTCCGGCGTGACCACAAGAATCGTCGGCTTCTTGCTGTCGGACTCGACAGCTTCGCCATTGGCTGCAGCGGCCATCTGCTTTTCTAACTCACGTTCGCTGCGAAGGTTTTCTTGGGTGCTCATTGTTTTTCAGGGATTACTACTCATAGGTTTAACCGTTGGCTTACTTCCTAGCAAGAAAGATGTAGCCCATAATCATAGGAATCAGTAATTGTAGGCATATCGATGCAATTCTTGTTCCATCATCAGATTAATTTTACACAGCTCAAGCTAACAGTCCTCTTAATTGACACTTACTTCACTTGCCAAGTTCCTGTGCTAACATGTCCTGTCAACGCCCCCTCACCTCGCACCCAGAAGGTCACATCCTGTAGCCAAGTTAAGTCGTTCATCCCAAAATACTCACTAACAACACGGAGCCTAGGATCCACATGCATGGTGATGAAATCACCGGGGTCTCGACCAAAAAATATCAGCTTGTCCGGTGTTTCGCCGTCAAGGACTGCTGAGGCAAGATCGACTGGAATCCACCCTACACCTTGAGCAAAGAACTCTGCTTTTACGTGTGATTGGAAATACGGCACACCTCCCACTTTTTCACCCTTCACCGCGGACTTTGCCCATCGACCGACCAGACTCCGCGCAGGGATGCCCTGCGCACGCAATGTGGCGACAAAGAGATTGGAAAGGCCTCCACAGTCAGACTTTCCAGATCGACAGACTGCTATCAGGCTTCGATCCAACTTACTGTCGGCTTGGTAGCGGAACTTGCTAGCAAGCCCTTGGAAAACGCGCCGTGCCAGGTCGATTTCGCCTTCATCCGACTTCCTAACAAAACCGTTTTTATGAATCCAATCTTGGAACTCTTCTGACGTATAATCGCCAAGTGGACTGGGTCTAAGGAACAGCTTGCGTTGCAGATCACTCAGAGTAACATCAGCTTTCGCAATCTTGCTTTTATCAACCCGTAAACTGCGCGCATACAGTTGGGCCCCATAGTAAATTTTCACACCTGCCGTGTTTTGGGTGTGTTTGCCCGCCTTTAGATTGATGACGAGAATCTTTCTTCGAAGAGCACTCAGTTCAGAGCCTCGATCTGCCTTGGGAGAACTGCGCACGTAGTGGACTTGCTGACTGGGAAGGTCTGGAGGCCAAGGGGCGATGAACTCCCAGTGACTTGCCTGAAGTTCCGGTGCCATCACCATGTAAAAAAGCGTCGTATCCACACGCTTTGTAGCTCTGCGGTCAATCTCATAACCTACATTCAGGCCACCAGCGACCTTTGGCAGTCGATCAATGGTCTCGAGTTCTGCGGGAGTCAGGACATCGTCGCTCGCTGACAAGCCAGAGTTAAAGGCTAAAACTCCAGCGATGAGGCAATGAAACACAGATAGACGCACAGCGTCATCTTAAGGCACGAAGCTTGAGAACAGGGAGCAAAAAAAGAGCAGTTGGAAAACCAACTGCTCTTCTGTAAAATTGATGGTGCTTAACGATGTTACTTTTGCTTTTTCGCAAGCTCTTCGTCACTCCGCTTCTTGGCCCACTCGTAGTATTCCTTGGCGTTAATAACTTCCATGCTGCCTTTCATGTCGGCGTGTTTCTCACCGCAAAGCTGAGCACAGACGACGTAAGTTTCCAGCTCCTTGACGGGCTTGAACCACATTGGAATTTCCTTACCGGGAATGCAATCCTGCTGAATACGCATCGGCACGATGGCAAAGTTGTGAATCACATCCTTGGAGGTAACCTGCAGAATACAGTCGCGGCCCACGGGCAACCTAAGTGCAGACGTAGAGATGAAGTCATCATCGCCATTAGGATCTTCAGGATCGATGCCCAGTGAGTTGTCACCTGTAATCAGAGTGTTGTCTGTGCGTCCGAAGACACCATCGTTACCAGGGTAGTGATAGGTCCAGCTGTATTGCTGACCAACTACGCGAACGCGCGGAGCATTGGGGTCGTTGGCAACGACACGCTCAAATTTATCGGTGCGTTCAGCCCAGAGAGGGAAAGCAAAACCAAGCAGGAACACAGCCTCTACCACAACCACACCGATTTCAATGTGCGTGGAAACGTGGTTTTTCACCCCAGCATAGGAAGATTTGGGGTTACGCTTGTGCCAGAACTTAAAGAGAGCGATCACGAAGAACGTGGACCAACCAACGAAGAGAACTAACATCAACCAAGTGATCACAGAGTTCATCTGATCGACTTGCTCGCCGTGTTGGGAGTAGTTTTCGGGCAATCCGAAATAATCTAAAATAGACATAGTGTATGTGGAATTAGGAAGCTGGGATGAGAAAAGAAGTTATCCACTGGCACGAAGGGCCAGTTAATCGGAGAGTGCAGGGTCGAGGTTCTCGCGTTCGCGGATCGCCATGCGACGGATGAAGAAAATGATCGTGATCAACATGGGAACGATGATCAGCAGCATGACGAGCATCGCGTAGCCGGCGGCCACGGAGTCAAGGTGGTCAGGGCCGTTGCCCATACAGACAGCGCATGCAATGGTAGTCAGAGTCATTGGATAAATAGGTTGGTTTGAAGGATGATTAGATCTTCTGAGCTTTGCGGTAAAAACTCACGCCGTAAAGCGGGAGCACCACAGCGGCGAGGGCACAACTACCACCGAATACTTGCAGGCCGAGCGAAGTGCTGGTCTCAAGCACGAATGCCCAAAGCGCGACGAACACACAAAGCAGAGTGGCGATGGTGATGAAGAGGATGTGAAAACCTTTGATGGACATTGTTACGGGTAGTTGTGGGTTGTGAGGCGAATTCAGAAGCTTAGTAGCCGAAAAATGCCTTGAATTGGATGGGGTCAGTGAAGGCGAAACCGGTCAGAGCCATCAGCACGACGGCGAACAGCATGCTGCCTCCAAAGATCCAGTAAACCATGGATTTTTCATGGTTAAGGTGCATGAAGATCAGCGCCACTAAAGTAGCCTTGAATGTGGCAATGAGCAAACCGATTACCATATCCGCTGTGCCGAATCCGCGTGAACCGAAGTCGAGCCACTCAATCTTGGCAACGGCCACGGTGAGGATGGTGCAGACAAAGAGGACAGCGGCTACGATCTTGTAGCTCTTTAGGTGTTTCTTGATTTCTTCAGGAGAGTCAGCCATTTTTTTAGTAATTAGAAAGTTGGAATTGGAAATGAGATGGATTGCGCATCGCATTGCGATGCGCTCGTGGATTACATCAAGTAGAGGATTGGGAAGAGGAAGATCCATACCAGATCCACAAAGTGCCAGAACAGGCCTCCAACTTCCACTCGGTTAGCCAACCACTCAGGATTGGAATCATACATCTTACGTCCGAAGAACATGTAGTAACCGAGAACGAAGGCACCAATGAGCACGTGGATACCGTGCAAGCCAGTGATGGTGAAGTAAGTGGCGTAGTAGGTGTTCCAACGTGGTGTGAACAGGGATTCGAAACGAACTTGTTCGCGAGGAACCACCACTTCTGGGTAGTGCACCTTCTTGTGGTTCGGGCCGGTGAATCCTTCGACGTCGCCAGGGAATAGCTTCTCGATCTCGTGGTGACCCATCGCTTCGAGGTCGGCGATTGTCTTATCGGCGGTGCCGGCGATTTCCTGCCAGTTGACGCGGTAGAGGTCGTTTTCGGTAGGTTCTTTACCGTGCTCTTCGAGGTATTCTTTGAGCTTGGCAACCACCACCAGGTGCTTGTCCCAGACAGGCTTGATGGACTCCTGCTTGAGCAACCATGAATTCTTGATGGCGAGCTCAGGGTCGATACCTTTTTCCTCGGCCTTCATCACCGTGTGACGGAAGTCGATGCCATCGACGTGCAGAGTGATCGAGCTGTCAGCGGTCGTGCCCATGATCACCGTTTGATCTTTCAAGTTTAGGGTGCCTTTTTCACCTGCCTTCGGCTGGCTGAGCTTGCCCCAGTATGGATTGACAGAGATCTCAACAGGTTCGTTGCTCGCGACGAAGGTGAGCTTGGGAGTGACGCGCAGGTAATCATCTTTGTGCGCTTCCTTGAACTTCTTCATCTGCTCGGAGACAAAGGCTTTTTTCTCTTTGTCCCAGTAGCGTTTGTCCTTGAGGTTGGCTTCTTGCTTGGCAGCTTTCCAAGCACCGCGGTTGGCTTCGATGTCGAGGTTGCTGTTATTGGCCACGGCGTCGAGGAAGTCTTCCTTCGCCTGATCAATGATGTCCTTGCTGATCGGAGTGCCTTTTTCCAAGACCGTTTCGTCGTTCAGAACCACATCGTCGCTGAGGACAAATTGGTCGCCGTATTGCTCACCAAGGTTTTCGTAGTAGATATCATCCACACGACGCAGGTCGATGACGACTTGCTCTGCTTTGATGTTCAGGTTTTTGGTAACCTTCTTATCGGCGTCATCACCATGCCCCTGAGGGTGAGCGTGACCTTCGATAACGGTGTAGTCATCCAAGCGCACCGCTTGGTGATGGAACTTGGCATTGTATTCGAAACCTTTCAGCACCAAGAACAGGAAAGCACAGATAAGGGTGATTCCCATGTAAATCTGGAACTTGCCCCACTGCCGTAATTTCAACGACACCCAGGCAAAGACCACCGTGACCGAAGATGCAATCAGGATGAAAGTGTTAATCAGACCGGGCAGCACAGGCAGTGTCCGCTCAGGCCATGGGTAGTCAGCGTAAATACGCAGGAACACATAGCCGGAAAACAGGCCACCGAAGAGCATCACCTCGGATGCGAGGAACAGCCAGATACCGATTTTGGAGTTAGTCAGCCCGGTATCCTTCCGGGGTTCTACAATGTAGGGAATTTCCATGAGAAAGTTTGCTAGAGTGTTAGAAAATGTTGAATGATTAGTTGCTGCCCTCTTCGGTGCTGTCGACAGGCTTCTTCCACTGCGGGTAGAAGTCTTCTTCGACCTCAGGGCGGGCGAATTCGTAGGAACCGCGGTAGCACACAGGCTCTTCGAGGAAGTTGCCGTGGCCCGGAGGCGTTGGTGTTGCCCACTCCAAGGAACAGGCGTCCCAAGGGTTGTCGCTAGTCACCTTGAGGCCGAACTTGATCGATCCGAACAGGTTGATGATGAAAGGAATCTGGGCAGCGGCGAGCAGCCATGCGGACCAGGACATCATGATGTTCAGGTCGAGGTGCTCAGCCACGGTGCGACCGAAAACATTCACGCTCTCAGGATCAGCCGTCAGGTAAGCGTCACCACCGTTATACCAACGACGGTGGAAGCCGGCCATACCTTGAATCAGCATTGGGAAGAACAAGGTGTTCATCAGGATCAATGAGGGCCAGAAGTGCAGGTGGTTCAGCGTCCGGCTCATGAAGCGACCGGTAATCTTCGGATACCAGTGGTGAATACCAGCGAAGAATCCAAACAGAATTCCGGGTGCTACCACGTAGTGGAAGTGACCGATCACGTAGTAAGTATCGTGCAAGTGCAGATCCACCAGGTTGAATGCCAGCGGCAGACCGGTGAGACCACCGATACCGAACATTGGAAGGAACGCACAGGCCCAGAGCATGGGAGAGGTGAAGCGGATCGATCCACCCCAAAGTGAAATCAGCAGGCAGGTCAGCAGGATCACCGACGGGATGGAAATTAGCGTCGTCGTGGTCTGGAAGAAGGTGGAAATGGCGGGTCCCATTCCAGTCATATACATGTGGTGAGCCCAAACGATAAAGGAGAGGAAGCCGAGAACCAGCACACCGTAGACCATGGACTTGTAGCCCCAGATTGGACGGCGGGTGTTGACAGGAATGATTTCCGCCACACAGGCAATCGCAGGAAGCAGCAGAACGTATACCTCAGGGTGACCCAAGAACCAGAACAAGTGCTGGTAAAGCAGTGGGCTACCACCACCGGAAGCATCGGCAAGACCGATTTGCTGATGGTAGAGGCCGGATGGCTGGAAGAAGCTGGAGCCGAACATCCGATCGACCACCTGCATGATCCCGGCAACTTCAAGTGGCGGGAAGGAAAGCAGCAGCAGGAAGGCTGTCACCAGCATCGCCCACACCAGGAATGGCATGCGCATCCAAGTAAGACCTTTGGCGCGAAGGTTGATAATGGTGGTGATGAAGTTCACCGAACCGAGCAGTGAGGAGGAGATCAGCATCACGAGGCCCATGAGCCACTGTGTCTGACCTGTCCAGAACTGGTGCGGGTATTGTGAATCCGCGAAGAATGCCAGCGGCGGGTAGTTGGTCCAACCGGATTTGGCAGCGCCAGACTCCATGAAGAACGATGCACACATCATCAGGCCACCCACGAGATACATCCAGTAACTCGCCATGTTCAGTTTAGGGAAGGCCATATCGGGCGCACCGATTTGCAGAGGTGTGACGTAGTTACCGAAGGCACCGAAACCGAGAGGCACAATACCGAGGAAAACCATGATGGTTCCGTGCATGGCACCGAACATGTTGTATGTTTCACCGGGAAGCTTGCCTTCAACGAGCCACTGCGCTTTCCAATCTTCAGTGAACAACCAGCTCATCCAGACAGGAAGAGGCTCGTTCGGATATGCAATGCTCCAGCGCATCACCATCATCAGATAGAATCCGAACAGAAGGAATGCCAACGCGGTGATACCGTATTGGATACCAATCATCTTGTGATCGGTGGAGAAGACGTATTTCTGGATAAATCCAGGGTTGTGGTGATCGTGATGATCGTCGTGGTGATCGCTCATGGCCTTAGCTTAGATGGGTCGGGGTGATATTTTGAAAATTGAAAAAATCGAGAGAAAAATGACTATTCAGCCGCTACAGGCTCGAATGTTTTGGGATCGACGAGAGTATTGGGATCCATCGGCTCACCTTTGAGATCGCGGTTATACTTCTCGTTGAGTTCAGCAGCTGTAACCTGTCCGCCGCCACGTTCTTTCGAGGTGGCAAGTGCATCCTCGGCCATTTCGATGGTGATCAGAGTATCACTCTCGTGGCCGAAGTTGTTGCGCAGGTAGTTGAGCAAACCGGCGAGGTCTTGGGCACTGAGGCCGTCACCTTGTGCGGGCATGTTGCCGTTGTATTCCTTACCAGCCACTGTGATAGGGCCTTTACAACCATTCAAGATGATCATCGCAGGACGCAGGCTTGGTCCGCTGATCCACTCGGAATCGACGAAGGGAGGAATGTCGCCGCTACCGCCACCGTCGTTACCGTGACAGCCTTTGCAGGACACACTCTTCTTCTCACCAAGTTTGGAGAATGCGAGGATGGCGGGTTTTGGAACCACCTTGCCTGCACCATCACCTTCTGGAGCCTGGCGGCTGTAGCCGCTCTGCACAACGTCGTTGTAGTTGAAAAGGCTACCGCTGAACAGCACACCGCCACCGATGAGCACGATGATGGCACTTCCGAGGATGACCCAGAGCGAAATCGGCTCTGCGCCTTCGGTCAGCATGTGGTTCTCACGGCTGACTGCAGCGGCATCGGTGATGACACTGGTGGTTTCGTCCAGATCCGGAGTATGGGAATGTTGGTCTGACATGATATGAAATTAGATAAAAGGGAACTCAGTTCGTAGCGGTGAAATTACTCGGCGTCCTCAGCCGACTCGACGGGGGCGTTGTTCATGCTGGCAGGAACCACATCGTCGCGGCGAAGCGACATCAGGTAACTGGCCAAAACCAGGGCGTCTTCCTTAGGCACGATTTCTTCACCGTCTTCGGTTTTTTCACGAAGGGCAAGCACATTGCCTTGGCCAACGACAGGAGATTTCTTGAACATCTGATGCTGGGCTTGGCAGTTGGACCAGTCCATGTTCATTAGCTCACCGCCCTCACCCACGCGCAGCTTGTTGTTGCGGGGATTGTAAAGGTGCTCCATCAGCCATTGTTCCGCGCTGAGGTTCGTTGCGGCGGCGTATTTTTCAATCCGGTAAGCGACGTTGCTCAGATCTGGCCCCATGCGCATCAGACCGATCTGTGCGTATTTTTCACCAGCGTAATCAAAGTAAGTGGTTTCACGACGTGAATCGTTGCCGTCGGAATCAACCACACCTGCCATGTCGTCGCGCCAGATTTGACGACCCGCATAGGTGGGGCGGATCAGCTGGGTGTGACAGGCGTAGCAGCCGTTCGAGGCATAGATCTCGGCACCATTGAGCACGCGGCCGGAGCGCTTGTGCTGGTAATAAGGAGCATCCTCCTCGTTGTTCATTTTCACTGGTGACAGGTTGTTCATTTTTGCCGTGGGGATAGCAATCACGAACATCCACGCCATGCCGAAGCTAAGGCACATGCCGATAAGGAAAGATTTGAATGTCATGGTGGGAAAGTATTCAGTTGAAAGTATTCAGGTTTCAGTTGCCGTTACGCTTTGGCGCTTTCGAGTTCTTCGATGTCGCCTTCAGGTCCGTGCGGTCCGAGAGCGGAATGTTCGCGGCGGAGCAGGGTTGGGTGGGAGCTGCGGCGACCCAGACGGAGCCACATCAGAGCGAGGTGGACAAAGAAGAAGAAGTTCGCGTAGAGCACAAAGCACCAGGCCACGGTCATTCCCACGGTGAATGGGAAGGTGTTAGCCACCGCTTGAATCCATGGTTGCGTGTAATTCTCTTGAGCGGCGCCTTGCTGGAAGCCACCGAGCAGGGTGCAGAACAGAAAGATGAAGAGCACACCGTAGATAGAGAACCAGAAGTGGGTGCGGATCAGGCGACGTGAAAGCCACTCGCGGCGAGTGATGCGGGGGACGATGAAGTAGATCGCACCGAACATGCACATGCTGAAGAATCCGTAGATCGCGAGCACATCATAGCCGTAGCCGGCGATGGTGAACTGGGTGAAGCGCATGGCGGAAGGATGCGCCAAGATCAGGCTGGCGAATGCGAGCAAGAGCATGCCGAAGACACCAGCGATGCTGAAGCGCAGCGATGGGCTGTAGGCGACAGTTTCCTGCTGTCCGGAGGCGGTTTTCAGGATGTTCACCCCAGCGGCCAGCAGTGGCACACCCACGAGCATGGTCGCGGCGGCGCCGACGTATTGCAGGAACACGGGGATCGGAGAACCCATCATGGTCTGCATACCAGCCCAGGGAGCGACGATGGCCAAAGCCCAGAAGCCGCCGATAGAATAGGAGTAGTTGTAGATAGCGCGACCACTCACCTTCGCGGAGATGTAGTAAGCGCTCGCAATCGCGATCGGTGTGAAGAACAGGAAGATCAGCGCATGGCGGAACCAACCGTTGATGGCAGCGGCCATGAGTGGGTGCACATCGAAGACGTTGACGTAGAGGTTAGCAGTCAGGAAGACCCATGGGAACCAGATGATGGCGCCCAAGAGATACCACTGGGAGATGTAGACGTGGTTGTTTTTGCGGCAGCGGAAGGCAACGATCGACCAAACGGCGATCACGGCATAGGCGGCGAGCATGACTGGCCAGACGAAAGTAGGGAACTGCATCCAGTGTTTGCCGGTTCCGTGACCTGCGAGAATGCCGATAGTGCCGATCAGCACGCAGAGGTTCCAGATGTGACCGGCGGTGAGGATGGTTCCGGCATTTTTACTCGGTTGGCGAGCAAAGCGTGCCATCAGCCAGATCATCACACCAAATCCTGCCTGCGCACCCCAGCCGTAGATCAGGGTGTTGATGTGAGCAGGAAACGAGCGACCGTATTGGAAAATACCACACTCACCGAGGAAGGTGGGGCTGTGGGTCTTGGCGGAGGCGATGATGCCGAGCACCAGGGACACGGCCAACCAGGCGGCGCCGCTGGTGAAGAAGAACATCACAGGGTGGCGCAGCGAGCGATCAATCTCAACACGCATTTGAGCGTCTTTGGCAGGTGAAATCTGACTTGGGTTAGACATGATTTTAAATTCTAGGGAAAAATATGATGGGTGTTACTTGCTGCCAGCGATCCACTCGGCGAGGACCTTGATCTCTTCTTCGCTGACGTTTGCCATGATGGCTGTCATCGTAGCGGCCTGACCGTTGGTGCGGGCGCCGGATTTGAAGGCTTTGAGTTGATCGATGAGATACTGTGGGTTCTGGCCTTTCAGCTTGGCGTAGCCAGGCTGCAGCGGCTTGTCGGCATCGGCACCGTGACAGGAAGCACAGAGCTTGGCGGTGAACAACTGCTTACCAGCGTCGTCGGCGTGCTTGACGTCGGGAGTGTCCAGGCTGGCCAACCAAGCAACGATGTTATTGGTCTCGTCATCGCTCAGGTTTGCGCCCATCAGGGTGGCGGTCATCACTGCGCTCTGACCACTCTTGCGAGAGCCATCGTGGAAGGCCTTCATTTGAGCAAGCAAATAAACGGAGTCCTGACCGGCCAGTTTAGGGTAGTTCGGTGTCAGCGGTGTGTTGGCATCGGCACCGTGGCAGGTGAAGCAGTTTTTGCTCTGCCAAAGTTCCTTGCCCTTGGCGATGTCACCGCCGGGAGCTTTGGTCATCGGCTTTGCCTCACCAGATGAGACAGGAGCTTTTTTCAGATCGGCACTGATGTCGTCAAACACTTCGGAGGGTGGCACCTGCTCGGTTTTCCCCTCTTCCAGCACCTTGCGTTCGAGCATGGTGGCTTGGTTTTCGGCAACGGTCTCTTTGACATCGAGACGCTGCTCCTTGAGCACCTGCTCGACACCGGCAGAACTACCGGACCAGCAAACTACGATGGCGGACAGAAGCCCGAAGAGACCGAAGACGGCCAAGCCCAACCAGAAGGTGCTGAAGCGGCGCAGCGGGGTGTCGCGATGGTTATATGACTGAGTAGACATGTCTGAAATGATGGATGAAAACGTGACGCTGTAGGGTCGTCAGGGTTAGTTGAAAAGGTTGGCGGATTCGAGAATTCGCGGATCGCGGTTCGGGTAGAGGCTGGTTTTGGTCAGCGAACGGAGATAGAAGAAGGCGAAGAAGGATCCCACTGTGATGAAGGCGAGCAGGTCCAGCCAGATCACGCTACCGGTTGGCATCAGTTGCGCTCCGTGTTCACCGTTGATGGTGAGCGATGGTCCACGCTCGGGTGCCACCATGATGTAGTGGTCGAGGGCATGCAGGATGAACAGGTAGATGGTGATCGGAATCATCAGGCCGGGCTTCTTCTTCACGTCGGAACGGATCAGGAAAAGGAAGGGCAGCGCGAAGTGGCCGAAGACCAGGGCGATGCTGGCGATGTTCCAGTTTCCAGTGTTACGCAGGATGAAGTAGCTGGTTTCCTCAGTGATGTTGGCATACCAGATCAGGAAGAACTGGGAGAAGGAAACGTAGGCCCAGAAAACCACGAAGGCGAAGGTGAGCTTACCCATGATGTGGTGGTGCTCAGGGCTCATGATCTGCTGCATGTAGCCAGCGCGACGCAGCACGATGGTGGTGAGAATCAGCAGGGCCATGCCATTCAGCACGCAACCGGCGAAGAAGGCGACACCATACATGGTGGAGAACCACTTGTAGTCGAGGGCCTTGATCAGATCGAAGGCGAGGAAGGTGGCAGTGAGGGCGAAGATGATCAGCATCCAGGAACTACGACGACGAGCTTTCTTCAAGCGGCTGCTGTCTGGGTTCGGATCGTTGTCCTGATCGACGGAAAGTTTTCTGAGGTAATACATCGCACCACCGAGGCCGACGAAGTAGAACACCATGCGACCAAGCCAGAATGGCAGGTTCATGTAGAAGTGCTTGGCGTAGAGCAAGTGATCGAACTGGCCGTGACCGTGGTGCAGGGCATCCTTGGCGGAACCATACATGCCGACACCGTCAAATCCGCGGTGAATGTTCATCCACTCGAACAAGTGCTGCTGCACGGAGGGGAACAGGAAAGGAATGGCGATGATGCCCATCCAAGGGAAGACACAGGCGAGGTGCTCCATCAAACGGCGAACCGACACCCCCCAACCGGAGTTGGAAACGTGGTGCAGCAGCAGCCAGAAACAGCCGCCGAGCGTGAGGCTCACGAAGAAGGCAAAAGCAAACAACCAGGAGTAGGCGTAACGTCCGGCTACGGTATCGGCCGCTTCACCCTTATAGGGGTTGTTCAAAAGCAGCAGGCAGATGCTGACAATGATACCGACCAAGGCAACGATGCCGCAAACCATGATGGGCTTAGCCAGTTTGCCTTTAGCGATATGTTCCCCATCGGCGGGGATGTCTTTGGATGTGATAAAGTGACCCATGGTGAATGGAGTGATTGGAAAATGAAGAGAGATTTATTGTTCGACGGAGACTTGGCGGGCGGCTTGCAGGGCGCGCACGTAGGCCACGATGGCCCAGCGGTCTTCCACAGGAATGTTGTAGCCGTAGCCACTCATCAGGCCTTGGCCGTGAGTGATGGTGTGGAACATCTTGCCGTCAGGGTATTCGGAACGAGGGAAGTCGGCGAGGTTACGGGTGGCGGGGATGCCGATGACAGCGACAGTGCCTTTACCGTTGCCGGACTCACCGTGGCAGGGCATGCAGGACACTTTGTAACGCTCCTCGCCGTGGCGCAGGAAGGCGTCGAGATTGTCATCGTTCAGACCGAGCTCTTCAGGCATGCCGTCGCCGTAGGATCCGTCGAGTTCGCCGGTGTGCAGGTAGCTAGTGCTGTTGCCGAAGCTGTGACCCGATCCGTCAGGCTCGAACCCGCGAGGGACGGTGCCAGCGACCGGTTGACGTGCGCTCATGCCATCGGCGAAAAATGCGCTGGCAGTCTGAGTCTTGATCTTATCCTGGTCGTCCATGTCCGGGAACATGCGCAATGGCGTGCCACTGAACATCTGGCCACGGAAACCAAAGAAGCTGATGACGAGAACGACGATCAGGGCGAATGTTAGGAAAAAGTATCTCATGCGATGAGTTGTTTTTTAGAGCGGGCAACCGGTGAAGCAGGAAGCTGATGCTTTCCGCTCAGACTGGGTCGTCCGTGGTTGAAAATTGGGTGGTGACGGTTGAAATGTTGAGTTTCTAGGACGCTGGTTCTTCGACGAGTTCCAGGTTGGTGCCGCCGGCATCTTCCAGCAGGCTCTTGGTTTCCTCGGTGGAGAAACGGGCGTCGCGAGCTTCGATAGCGATGAAAAAGCCATCATCGGTGGCACGTTGGAACTGACGGCTTTCGAACAGCGGGTGGTTCAGACGAGGAAGACCCATCAGAGCCAGAAGACCAAAGAGCGTGGTGAAACCGGAGAACAGAATCGTCAGCTCAAACATGATCGGGAAGAACGCCGCTGTGGTGAAGATGTTTGCAGGCTTGGCCTGAACCACGGTCGGATAGATCGCTACCTGAGTGGTGTAAGCAAGCGTGAAGCCAGTCAAAATACCCAGAGTTCCACCGAAGAACACAAGGTAAGGCAGGATGGATTTTTTCATGCCCATCGCTTTGTCCAGTCCGTGGATCGGATAGGGCGAATAGCAATCCCACTTTTTATGCCCGGCATCGCGCACTTTCTCCGCAGCCTTATAGAGGGCGGATGCACTTTCGAACTCGGCCAGGTAGCCGTAAACGCGTTTAACTGTCATATCGGAAATCGGAATTGTGAAGTTGGGAAATGGGGTGCGGCCCGGAGGCCGCGAATGGATTAGGACTGGAGCTCGTGCTGGTAAGCGGCTTCGGATTCGGCACCGCGGTCATCGAGGGCCTCCTTGTCGTCGTGGTGAGGATCACTCTGTGGCAGCGTCCATTTCACCTCGGCGATGTTAATGCAAGGCAAGAAGCGAAGGAACAGCAGGAAGAGAGTGAGGAACATACCGATGGTGCCCACGAAGGTGAGAATATCCACCCAGCTCGGGTTGTAGTATTTCCAGTCACCGGGGAACCACATCCGTGGCAGGGTGGTGACAATGATCACGAAACGTTCGAACCACATGCCGACGTTCACGCACATACACACGGCCATGACAATCCAGAGGTTCTCTCGGCAGTATTTGAACCAGAACACCTGCGGTGAAAGCACGTTACAGGACATCATCGCCAGATAGGCCCACCAGTATGGACCGGCGATCCGGTAGAAGAAGGCGGCACCCTCGTATTTGGCACCCGAGTAGAAGGCCACGAAGAGCTCCATCAGGTAGGCGTAACCAACGATGGTTCCGGTCAGCAGGATGATCTTGGACATGTTCTCGATGTGTTTCATCGTGATCATGTCGTGCAGGCCGTAGATGTAACGGGCTGGAATCATGATGGTCAGCACCATGGCAAAACCACCGAACACCGCACCCGCCACAAAGTAAGGAGGGAAAATGGTGGTGTGCCAGCCTGGCACCACGGAGGTCGCGAAGTCAAAGGACACCACGGAGTGCACCGAGAGCACGAGCGGGGTGGAAAGTGCTGCGAGCAGCAGGTAAGCCACCTCGTAGTGACTCCACTGGCGGTTACCGCCACGCCATCCAAGGGAGAAGATCCCGTAGAGAAGACGGCGGAGACCTGGCTTACAACGGTCACGGATGGTGGCCAAATCAGGAACCATGCCGAGATACCAGAAGATCAGGGAGATGGTGAAGTAGGTGGAAACGGCGAACACGTCCCACAGCAGGGGCGACTTAAAGTTCTGCCAGATGGCGTTGGCGTTGGGGATGGGGGCGAGGAACCAGACCATCCAGACACGACCGACGTGGAACATCGGGTAAATACCGGCACAGCAGACGGCAAAAATCGTCATCGCTTCCGCCGCTCGGTTAATCGACGTCCGCCAATTCTGACGAGTCAGGAAAAGAATCGCCGAAATCAGCGTTCCGGCGTGACCGATACCAATCCAGAACACGAAGTTCACAATCGGCCAACCCCACATCGTGCGGTTGCTGTTACCCCAGACACCGACACCGGTGGATACGAGGTAGAACAGGCCACCACCGACACCAATCATGGCGATCAGCACGCTGGGGAGGAAAAGAATCCACCAGATCGCTGGTTGTTTATTTTCAAGAATACCGCAGATACGCTCGGTGATCCAATTGTAGGAACGATTGTTGAGAATCAGCTTCTCACGCTCCATGACTGGAATCACGGGCTTATTTGGGTCTTTATCAATGGTGGTTTCCGCCATGTTACTAGTTGGAATTTAGAGTTTGAAACTTAAAGAGGTGGGCACTTAGTGCATCGTGATGGTCGCGCGGCCGATACCTTTGGCATTGGGCATCTTCGGATTCGGGTTCTTGACGCGAGCCAGGTAAGTGGTGCGCGGCTTGGTGCCGATGTAGTTGAGCACGGAGTAGTTGCGCTTGGAATCGCGGGCACGCATGACGCGGGCTTTGTCGCCATCGAGCATGTTGCCGAAGCTAATCGAGTTCGCCGGGCAGGCGTCCTGACATGCGGTGCGCACGCTGTCGACTTTCGGACGAAGTTCCTCAGGAGACATTTTGACATCCACGGATGATCCGCCAAGTGCTGTCGCTTTGTCTTTGGTATTGGCTTTCACCTTACCTTTGGCCGATTGGATACGCTGCACGCAGTAGGTGCATTTTTCCATCACCCCACGCATCCGGACGGAAACGTTCGGGTTGCGCTGCAGGTGCGGTGCTTCACCCACGGCCTTCTTGCCGCCAGGTCCTTTGTAGAGGTTTTTCTCGATCAGCGGGTTGCGCTTGTTGTAATCGAAGAAGTTGAAACGACGTGCTTTGTATGGGCAGTTGTTCGCGCAGTAGCGGGTGCCGATGCAGCGGTTGTAAGCCATGGTGTTCAGGCCGTCTTCGGAGTGGACGGTGGCGTTCACCGGGCAAACGGTCTCACAAGGAGCGGCTTCACAGTGCTGACATGCCACAGGCTGTGGAATCATCTCAGGGTTGTTCTCATCGAGAACCGGGTTGTGATGATCGTCGAGAATCTTGTTGCCTTTGTCATCGTAGGTCTCGGTGGCGGCGAAGTAGCGATCCATGCGGATCCAGTGCATTTCGCGGCCCATGGCCACCTGCTGTTTACCGACCACTGGGATGTTGTTCTCAGCCTGGCAGGCGATGAGACAGGCGTTACAGCCGGTGCAGTTGTTCAGATCGATGGTCATCGCCCATTGTTGGCGATCGTCGAAGAGGTGCTTGTCAGCAGCGGCTTTGTCGTGCCAGGTATCCGAGCCCTTAGGTTTGTAGAGCGAGATATTCTCGGGCATGTGGGAGTCCATGCCTTGCTTCGGCACGCTTTCCATTTGCTCCTCGAAGCTCCTACCGTGCTCACCATCGGTAGGCAGGGTGGAAATTTCACGTGCGAGCGCCCGGCCATACATGGCGTGGTGCTCCTGAGTCATCGCGAGTGGGTATTTCTTACCGGTCTCTTCGACTTTGGCACCGGAGACGAGGTAAGGAGTCTCGGCGGTGCGCAGGCTGTAGGCATTGAAGCCGTTATTAACGCTGACAACAGAAACGTGGGACTCGTTGACCGGGTCGATACCGAGTTCGTTGTCTTTGTCGTAACCCTGACCGTAACCGAGAGAAATGGAGATGACGTGATCGGCGTGACCGAAGGCCACCATCACGGGGACTTCGAGCTCGGCGCCGTTGACGCTGACTTTCACCATGGGGTTGGCGTGGTTTTGTCCCTCGCCAGTGACTTCATCCACACCGGCATTTTCAGCGGTCCAGATGCCGTAAACCTTACCCTTAGGCTGCAGTTTGAGAATGGTGTCATACACACCCATTTCCTTGGCGGTGGCGGGTGAAACCATGGCGACGTTGTCCCAGCAGACTTTGCTGATTGGGTCGGGTGCCTCTTGCAGCCAGGAGTTGTTGGCGTAGCGGCCGTCGTAGAGTGATCCGTCGGTGGCGAAAACCACTTCGTAGTCGCCAGCGCTTGGTGCTTTCGGCACGGTCACGGCAACAGTTCCCCCACCCTTCTCGGTGGCGGCTGGGTAGCTGGACTTTTTCCAGAACCCGTCACGCAGCAGCTGCATCCAGCTGGCGTCGGACTCGTCAGCGATGCCGGCAAAGGTCTTGCGGACAGCATCGTAGGCTGGTGAGGATTTTCCACCGTCGGCTTCAGGATCGAAGAGTTCGCCGGTAAGCAGAAGGTTGATGAGGTCGAGCTCGGAAACGCCATTGTAAAGTGGCAGAATCATTGGCTGCACCACGGTGTAGGTGCCGAGAGCGGTGCGGGAATCGCCCCAGCTTTCGAGGTAGTGAGCGGCAGGGATGTGCCAGTCGGCCGCGTGGGCAGTAGCATCGGTGCGCAGGCCGAGGTGAACCAGCTTGGCATTCTTGGCGGCGTCGGCAAATCCGGCGGCGTCGTAAACGGGGTTCGCAGGAGTCAGCAGGATGACGGTGTCGAGCTCCTTGCCGTTGAGCGATTTGACCAGTTCGTCCATGTTGCCGTAGCCGGCCTTCTCGGTGATGACGGGCTTGAGGGTCTTGCCGTAGTTGTTGAGCGCGCTGTTGATCGCCACGCAGATCTTGTGCAGATCGGCGCTCTGGCGAGTTCCGGCGAGCACGGCGGACTTGCCTTTGTTGGCTTTGAGATCGTTGGCACACTCGGTGGCCCATTTGATTTCGGTCTCGGAAAGTTGGTAGTCGCCGCTGACAGTGACCTTGGCACCGCAGACTTCGGCAATCTTGGCAGCGATCGCCACCACCTGGCTTGGAGCCTTGCGCAAACGGTGATCGGCCATACCGCCGGTGAGGCTGAAGCCACCTTCGACGATGTAGAGGCGGTTCATTCCCTCAGGCTTGGCGTCCTGATCATAGCCGCGACCTTCGATGAAGCGGTTTTTGTAGAAGCCACTAACTGGGCCTTGCTTGTCGAGCTCGAGGAAATCGCTGTCGAGAGAGAGGATCACCTTGGCATCGGAGAAATCGGCCACCACGTCAGCACCGGAGCCAAAGGACTCAGCATTGACCTGCTTGCGGGCTTCACCGGTGAGCGGCTCGTAGCTGAAGAAGCGGGCTGCGCCGTATTTGGCTTTCAGTTCCTTGACCAGACGGCTGCGTGTGGGTGATTCGTCTTCACCGAAAACGAAGGCCACCTTGCTGTTAGCGGTGACCAGTTCGCCCAGAGCCTTGGTGAGCTCGGCGCGGGTTTTCTTTTCGCCACCTGCGAGGATGTCACGCGAGCGAGCGGGATCATACATGTCGAGGATGGACGCCTGGATGAAGGTGTCGGTTCCGCCGGCTTTGTCGTGACGCTTGTTCGGCTCGATCTTGGTCGGACGGTTTTCGTGGGTCGTAACCACGAGAGAGGCCGCACCATGCGACTGAGGCATTGATGTGGCATAGTAAACAGGTTTGCCGGGAATGCTCCACTCAGGAGAATCGGCGAAGGGAACAATCAGCTTCTCCGGACGGCGACAAGCGGCCAAGCCCATACCGGCGATCGCGGAGGATGCCCCCATCAGCTTGACGAAGGAACGACGTGACATCTCACGCTCTTCTTCCGTCTCCATCTGGGCGGCGCCGTCGAGAAACTCGCGGTCCAGGGCCTCATCGAAACGGGCTTCGCCCTCTTTTTCGCCGAGGCTACGCCAGATCTTGCTGCCGTCCTGCTTGTTCAGGGTTTTCGGCTCGTTGACGGGCAGTCTGCCCGGCAGGTTGGTCTTCCGATTGCTCATGTGCTTGATGGGAAAAGGTGAAATTGATTAGGAAAAAAATTAACGGTGACAGGTGAAACAGCTGTCTTTCGGATGGATGTTCCAGTTGGTCTTCAACAGGCTACCCAGCTTCTCTTGGGCTTCTTCGGCGGAGTCGCCTTCTTCAAACCCGATCTGCTCTTTCAGCTCATCCTTGTCAGCGAGGTAAGTGAGTACGTTGTAGTCGAGATTGTAAACTTGCTCCAGTGGGCGGAGGTGCTTCTCAGGGGCGCGGTGGCAATCGAGACAGAAAGCCATGCTGAGATCCTTGGCGTGATGCACCTTCTCCATGTGGTTTACCTGACCGTGACAGCTCTGGCAGGAAACCCCACGGTTCACGTGAGCGGAGTGATCGAAGTAAACGTAGTCAGGAGACTTGTGAATGCGCACCCACTCGATGGGCTTCTTCACAGCACCTTCAATGGGGGCGTGATCTTTATCCACTCCCATCGCTGCGCGCAGCGGCCCGAGCTTGTCCGAACCCTTGGCAACATGCTCGTGGCAGTTCCAGCAGGTATTCGCAGTCGGCACACCAGCACTTGGCGACTTATCCACAGAGCTGTGGCAGTAGCGGCAGTCAATACCTAGCTGATTTGCATGCAAATCATGATCGTAGGCAATCGGCTGATCAGGTTGGTAGCCCACGCGCTGGGCTTTAGGGGTAGCATAGTACGAGAAGGCTGCTGTGAGCCCTAATACTACAAATATAACACATACCGCTATCTTAAGCGGTAGCAAATTGGTCCATCGCGGGAAAAAATTAGCCATGTCGTCGCGCCGCTTCTACTCCTTGTGAAATAATTCACAAGCATAATTTGCTCAAAAGAATTTGACGATTTGCTTTCACGCGAATCCGCCCCCACAGCAAAGCGCCTAAGACACTGAAAACCAGCGCAAAAAAGTGGCCACCGATTAACCCTATCATCTTTTCCCTCTGCCGCTTCGAGCTACTCAGCAACCCCATTTTCCACCTCTTTCATGTCCGAGGACGGGTCGAATCGCCCTCATCCCGACCACCTCCACTGCCACCTTCCCCACCCATCGAAGAAGGTTACGAGAAGGTCACCTTAAAGCACTCCTCTGCAAGTTACTGAACACGATAGACTACGTCAAAAGCACGTCTTCTACCCGCATCCATGAAAACCAGCATCATCCTCAGCACCTACAAACAACCGAAGTGGCTCCGCAAAACCTTGCTCGGCTATGTTCACCAGGACACTCACAACTTCGAAATCGTCATCGCCGACGATGGATCAGGTGAGGAAACCCGGAAGGTGATCGAGCATTTCCAACACAGCGCCCCCTTCGCTATCAAACACGTCTGGCACGACGACGATGGCTTCCGCAAGTCCACCATCCTCAACAAGGCCATTCTCTTTTCCGAAGGAGATTACCTGATTTTCAGCGATGGCGACTGCATCCCACGCCACGACTTCGTTTCCACCCACCTCGACGCTGCGCAGCCGGGGCACTTCATCTCGGGGGGATACTGCAAACTCCCGCTCGACCTCAGTCGGGCGATCACCGAGGAAGACATCCGCAGCGGTCGTTGTTTTCAATCCCGCTGGCTCGGGACGCGCGGGTTTCACAAGCTCGACAGCATGATGAAAATCGGCCTGCACAAACCCTTGTCCCGACTCGCCGACGGCATCACCCCGACCAAGGCCACTTGGAATGGCTGCAATGCCTCCGGCTGGACCCAAGACATCCTCGCAGTGAACGGTCACGACGAATCAATGCAATACGGCGGCCAGGACCGCGAGATGGGCGAGCGCCTGATGAACCTTGGCGTCCAGGCCAAGCAGTTCCGCCACCGCGCGGTGCTGCTGCACCTCGATCACCCGCGCGGCTACAAAACCCCGGAGAGCATTCGGAAAAACCTCGCTGTGCGCGCCGCCACCCGCAGCAGCGGCTCCACCTGGACACCACGCGGCATCGTCAAATCCGCCCGCAAGTCTGCCATCTAAGCCCATTAAAACCATGATCCCGGAACTTCTTCATCAAGCGCAACGCGGCATCCACTGCCTGCGCGGCTACGTGCACCCACGGATGATTGCCTCGTATTTCGAGCTGCGCGACCGACCTCTCCCCGAGGACTCCTCGCGACGTAATCTGGCGGTCTACGATTTCCATCACATCGATATCGACAATGTCATGGGCCGCTACCTCTTCCACCTGGTGCGCGACTTCTTCTCGCTTGGCTATTACCCCGCCTACACCGATCGGTTCAAGTTCCTCGCCAGCGTGCATCGCAAGCGCTACAAGCGCCTGTTGCTCGATATTCCCTTCCATACGGTGCCCAAGAATCAGCTGCCCGATCGAGACTTCATCTACATCACCGACCACCCCACCAAAGCACCGACCAATGCCGAGGCGATCATCCGGATCAGCTATGATAAACGTCGAAAATCGGACACCAGCGAGTTCGAGTTCCCTTTTTTCGTCCATCCGGCGGTCACCGTGAGCAATTATTTCCCACCGCGCCCGGACACCTCCAGCGCCCGCGACATCCGCCTCTTTTTCGCCGGCAACACCCGCTCCAAGCAATATTCGAAGGGCAATGTGCGAGGCAAATTTAACATGATGCCGCGCAACGAAGTGCTGGAGATCACCAAGGCGCACTTTGGAGCAGTCGATTGCAAAGACGTCGCCTGTGAGCAAGACCTGCGGACGCCATCGGATCATTTTTTTCAATGTGTGGAATCCAGCCGTCATCGCATTCCCAGCAATGAGTGGCTACCCATATTGAGCCGGGCCGACTTCTTTCTCTGCTGCCCGGGCGTCGCCATGCCACTCTGCCACAACCTGATCGAAAGCCTCGCCTGTGGCACCATCCCCATCATCGAATACGGCCACTTCCTCGATCCGCACCTGGTGCATGGCGAGAACTGCCTGACCTTCCACGATCGGGCGTCGCTCAAGCGCGCCCTCGATCTCGCCAGCGTCATGCCACCTGCCGCAGTGCGCATCATGCGGGAGAATGCTCTCGACTACTACCACCGCCACCTGGCCGAAGGCCGCTTCGCGGAAAAGCTGCTGACCGCGGGGCAGCCGGAGTCGACCGTGCTACTGAACGCCTACCGGATACCGCGTCCTTCCCCTTCATCGGCTGAAGCATTACATGCCACCCGCCAACCGACCCATGCCGCTTCAAAGCCAAGTCAGCTCGTCCCCAGCACGTCCCTCCTTTAACCTTCTCAAGCGCTGTGTGTCTGTTTATGAAGAATACATGAACATAAAAAACCACCGCCTCGCTGCGTTCGCCTCTTTGGCATTCGGATTCGCGGCAGCGAATACCCTCCTCCCCACCGCTTACGCCCAGGCCCCTCAAGCCGCCCAACTGAAGGTCGGCGATGCCCTACCGGCCGACGCCCTGGCTGATGTCACCTGGGTGCAGGGCACTCCCGTGGCTCAGCTGAACGAGCCGGGGAAAGTTTACATGCTGGAATGCTGGGCCACCTGGTGCGGTCCATGCATCGCCGCCATCCCCCACGTCAACGCCCTGCACGGCAAATACGCCGACAAAGGACTGGTCATCATCGGCATGAACGTCTGGGAGGACGGACTGGAAAAGGCGCAGAAATTCGTCGCGAAAAAAGGCGACGCCATGGCCTACCGCGTGGCCTTTTCCGGAGGACGGAAGTCACCCTTTGCCGACAAGGTCATGAAACCCGCCGGCGTGACTGGCATCCCCCGCGCGCTGGTGGTCAAGGACGGCAAACTGGTGCTGAGCATTCACCCTCGCCAGATCGATGACGCCTTGGTTGAAAGCCTGCTCGACAACAGCTTCGACCCTCAGGCATTTGCTCTGCAGCAGCAAGACGCCGCTCAACGCAAAGCCGCTTTCACCGCCAAGCTGCGCCCGCTGCAACGCGCCGGCGATTGGGAAGGTGTGAAAAAGCTCGCCGCCACTCTGGACGACAGCGAATCGATCAAATTCAGCCTCACCCTGCACGCCGACCTCGCGACCAACAACTGGCCCGCCCTGATCGCCACCCGCAAAGACATTCAGAACAATCGTTACAAGGGACGCTACAACACCCACATGATCGATGTTTCCGTAGCCCGCGAAGGCGCTTTAAGCGAGGAAGCGAAAAGCTACGCTGACATCGCACTGGCCGACTACGCGGTGCCTAATGCCGATGACAAACCGGCCAAGCGCACCGAACACCACTTCACCAAAGCCCGCCTGCTCTACATGGCTGGCGATGTGGCTAGCAGCAAAAAAGAGCTCGCCTTGGCGAAAGAATCGATCGCCAAAATCGATAATCAGGGTTCTGCGAAATACTACACCACCGTAGTCGGCAACGCGATCAAGGCCGTGGACCAGGGATCATTTCCCGACTACCGCAAGTTGCTACGACCGTAAGGGAGGGCCCCATCGGCAGACAGATATTGATTTTTTCCGCCGCTGAAATATGTCGCCACGGCGACCTTATGAGAAAAAATCATCTAAATGGTGAATCGGTGTATAGATTCGCCAGCACCCAGCGTGTATGGATAAGAAGCAGAGGTTTTTGACCTCTCGATGAACCTGTTGTCAGGGGAAAGCCCTCCCCTGACAGATCAACACCATCACTTATCATGAAATCCAAGAATACCACAATACTCTCGCTCGCACTGGCGACAGCCCTCACCACGACGGCCACCCATGCCGCTGTTGTTTTACAGTATGACAGTCTCTTACCAGCTTCCGACGGATCTGATTCGGCTCTAAGCATCGTCGGAACCACCGATGCCAGTTTCGTCTCAGCCCCCGCCAGTAACAGCGTTCTAGGCAGCAATGTCGCGGGCGGGTTTGTCCATGGCAGCCAAAACCAAGTCGACGGTGCAGGCGACCAAAACGACATGCTCTTCCGCTTTGGTAGCAACGCAGGCGGCAGTGGCGTGCTCTCTGGCACGGTCAGCGACTCTCTCGCAGCCGGTGCTTACATCCAATTTAGTTTCACCGCCGCCCAAGACCTCACCCTCGACCAGCTATCCTTCAAACTGTTCAATAACTCCAATAACAGCAATAGCTACTCCGCACGCGAGGCCGGGCTCTTTGTCGACATTGACGGGAGCGGTTATTCGCAATTCGGATCAACCTTCGATAGCGCGACGAATAATGGCAACCAGGGCACTGTGACCTTTAATGACAATGTCGCCGTCTCCAGTGGTGAAGTGGTGACCTACCGACTCGCGTTCACCGATCGAACCCGCACCAACAACGACCTTCAGGCCGCCACCCGCATTGGCGACGTGCAAATCTCAGCCGTGCCCATTCCCGAGCCCTCATCGGCAGCCCTGCTCGGCCTGAGCGGCCTGGCTTTCATCCTCCGCCGACGGAGATAGTAACACAGATCTTGCAAACACAAGAGCACACACACAACACTAACGGCTGGTCTGCTTCGTGCGGCCAGCCGTTTTTTTAGCCTCTATCTTGGTTCACTTCGTGCTAGCGTCCTTGCACACACAATTTCATATGAGACAACTTTTTGCCTGTTCCCTTAGCCTCGCTTTCTTCGCGAGCCACGCCTTGGCCCAATCCGTTTCCAGCTCCTCCGCTGCCCCGACCACTGACATCATCGCATCGATCTCCGGTGGCAGCACCGAAAGCACGATCTTCTCCGAGGCAGCAAACTCGAACCACGCCCGTGGCCAGTTGTTCTCGCTACCCAACGGCAGCGGCAGCGCTTATCAGATCGATGCCATCACGGTGAAGAAAAGCGGCACCCAGGCGTTCAGTAACGACACACTCACGCTTCGCATTTTCCGAGGCAGTCAGGCACAGTGGGACAACGGAACGGGCCACACAACCAGCATTGATGGAGATGACTACTACGTCGGCACCACAGCTACCCCGCTGCGCAGTGAAACATTCACCCTGAACGCCTCTATTTCCGATAACCATTACGTCACCTTCACCCTCGCTACCCCTCTGGTCGTCAGCGAGGGCAGCGACTTTGGCTTTTTCATGACCTACGACCAAGGTGGCAGCACTCAAGATCGATTCCGCTACCGTGAAGGCAACAGTGGTGGTCGAACATCCATCACCACCAGCAGTCACAGCACCTCAGCCCGAAACTTCGTTTACTTCGTCAAAGGCAGCCCGATCACCCCGACAGGAACGGTCACAGCCTCGTCCAGCGCTCCGAGCACCGGTGTCATCGCCTCCTCGGCGACTGGCAGCACCGACACCTCACTCTACGATGAAGACGCAGATGCCAATCACGCGCGCGGCCAGCTGTTCGCCCTAGCTGACGGCAGCGGCACCGCCTACGAGATTTCCAGTATCACGGTGAAAAAAAGCAGCACTCAAAGCTTCTCCAATGATCTGCTCACCCTGCGCCTGTTCGAGGGCAGCGAGGCGGACTGGGATAGCGGCAGCGGCCACTCCACGGCCACCGATGGCGACGACTACTATGTCGACACCGCCGTCGACCCGGTGCACAGCGAAACCTTCACTCTCAACGGCAGCTACAGCGATGGCGACTACATCACCTTCCAACTCAGCAGCCCGGTCACGGTCAAAGAAAATACCGATTTCGGCTTTCTTATGACCTACGAACAAGTGGGCGGCAGTCAAAACCGATTCCGCCACTATGAAGACACCAGCGGCGGCGGACGTATTTCCGTTACCACCAGCAGTCACGCCATATCCTCGTCACGCAGGGTCGTTCATTACGTGCAAGGCTCCCCGGCAGGTGATGTTAACCCGACTCTCGTCCTCGCCTCCCCCTTTCAAGACCGAATGGTGCTGCAACGCGGCAAAGCGGTGAAGGTGTGGGGCACGGCCGACCCGAATGCCAGCGTCTCCGCCAGCATCAATGGCTCAACGGTCGATGGCACCGCCGATGCCACGGGAAACTGGCAGCTCAGCCTGCCCTCCCAGACTGCCGGCGGACCTTACAGTCTCGTGGTCACCAGCGGTAGCACCACTCGAACTATCAACGATGTTCTAATCGGCGATGTCTGGTTCTGCTTCGGCCAGTCAAACATGGTCTACACCCTGAACCAGATGAACTCATGGGCCGATGCCTACACGACGGCGATCGCAGCCAACGACAACATCCGCTGCCTGAAAATCGATCAAGACGGGTCACTCACCGAAGAGGAAAGCGCTGGCATGAGCTGGCTGGCCAACTCGTCCGCCGGCACATGGACCGCCGTGGGCTCGATCTTCGCGCACGATCTGCACGCAGCCACCAATGTGCCTGTCGCCATCATCTGGGCCGCTTGGGGCAGTAGCTCGATCGAGGGATGGCTGCCGCAAGAACTCACTGGTGAGCTTCCCCACTTTGACGACATGATGCAGCTCTATCAGAGCATCAGCGAGTATCGCAGCGGCGACACCGTCGCGGACCGGGCGGAAAACCTGGGCTACTCGTCCAACGTCGACGCCATCAGCGGCATCATCGCCAACGGCTGGTCATCGGGGAACAATGACGCTGATATTTTCATGCGCACGCGCCCCAATATTCTCTACAACAAAATGGTTCACCCGGTGCGAAATTACGGCATCTCTGGCTTCATCTGGTATCAAGGTGAAGCCAATACCGGCGCTCCGGATTATTCCCTCTACAGTTTTGCTCTGCCTAAATTGGTCAGAGAATACCGTGAACGCTTCGGCCAGGGAGACATCCCCTTTTTAGGCGTGCAGCTCCCCTCATACAACGGAACCTACTGGCCATGGTTCCGGGAATCCCAAGACCAGCTTCTAACGCTGAATAACAGCTATGTTGCGGTGAATATCGATACGGGGATCTCTGGAAACATTCACCCTACTGATACCAGTAAGGAAAAAACAGGCGGCCGCCTCGCCCTGTTGGCACGCAAATACGCCCTGGGCGAATCCATCGTCGCCGAGAGCCCACGCTTCGAGGCCATCGCAATCACTGGAAATCAGGTGACCATCAGCTTCAGCCATGCCGACGGCTTGACCACCGACAACGGCCTTGCCCCCGCGGAGTTCGAGATCGCCGGTTCGGACCAGGTGTTTCACGCCGCGACCACTTCTTCGATCAGTGGCAGCGACGTCATTCTCAGCTCCACCAATGTCGCATCGCCCGTGGCCGTGCGCTACGCCTGGAGCCCGGCACCGGTCAATGATGTCAACCTCTACAATGGCGCCGGTTTACCTGCCGCCCCCTTCCGCACCGATTCCTGGCCGTTGCCCGGCATCGGTGCCAAGACACCTCTGAGCGTGGACGACGCATACGAGCTCGCCATGAACACCACCCTGAATGTTGCCGCAGGTGGCGTGCTGGAAAATGATATCGATCTCAATCACGACCCCCTGACCGCCACCCTGGTCAGTGACGTCAGTCACGGCACACTTGCCCTGCAAGCGGACGGTTCGTTCAGCTACACCCCGCACAGCGGCTTCGCTGGCACCGATAGCTTCACCTACCAGTGTTCCAACGGAGGACTGACCTCGGAGACCGCTACGGTCACCCTCAGCGTGACTGGCGTCCAGACAAGCTACTACGGCTGGCGGAGCGGCATCGCCTGGGGAAGTGGCGACGACCCCAGCATCGCCGGCGACCCGGACCACGACGGCATTGAAAACTTCCTCGAGTTCGCCCTCGGTCTCGACCCTCTGGTGGCCAATGCCAGTGGCCTCCCCACCCTCGCCCCCAGCGGCAGTGATTACCTCTACGATTTCAACAACGCTCAAGAAGGAGTGCTCTATCAGGTGCTGATCTCCACCGACATGACAAGTTGGAGCGACCCCGCTTTTGCCGAACTCACCAGCAGTGATTCCACCCCGGTTGCCATCCCTGCAAGCATGGCTGCTGAGGGAAAAATGTTTGTCCGCCTGAAAGTCAGCGAGGAATGATCGGGCCGCGCTTCTTGGTTTGCGCTCTGGCTTACGGCGGTGCAATATCGGGGCCGTGAACCATGTCCGCCGCTCCGGAGTCGCCCTACTGGCCTCCATCCTTCTTGTTAGCTCGCTGATCTCTGCCTTTGCCAGTGGGTCGGCTCTTGCCTTTGTCTGGCCGGCCGTGGTGGCGCTGGCGACTATTCTTCTGCTGCGACAAGCGGTGCTGGGGCTGGTGGCTGGTAGCTTCGCCGGCTGTGTGCTGCTCACCGACGGTCACTGGGGAAATGCAACCCTAGCCCTGGTGCAAGACCACTTTTTCCCATCAATGCAAGGCCCTTGGCGAGTGGGTGCCATTCTGTTCACTCTGATCCTTGGAGCCTTCACGGTGGTGATCGAACGGGGCGGCGGGTTTGAATCGGTGGCGAACAAACTGCTGGGGAAACATGCGGCCGATCCGCGCCGCCGACTCGAAACCGCCACCGGCTTGTTAGGCGTGCTCTGCTTCTTCGATGGCCTGGCCAACAGCCTTCTGTTAGGACGGATCACCCGCCCCTTGGCCGACCGCATCGGTGTCGCTCGCGCGAAGATGGCTTACTTGGTGGACAGCACCAGCAGCTCAATTGCCTGCATCGCCTTCATCTCCACCTGGATCGCCACCCAGCTGAGTCTGATCCAGCAATCCATCGATGGCCGAGGCATCTCCGAGTCCGCCTACGCGCTCTTTTTCCAATCGATCCCGCAGAATTTCTACTGCCTCTTCACCCTCATCCTCGCCGCCCTCGTCGTCTGGCGGCGCTGGGATTTCGGCCCGATGAAAAAGGCCAAGTCCACTCCGCACGAAACAAGCAGTGAGGTGGCCGACAGCACATCCTCCATCTGGATTGCCCTCGCTCCCATCATCATTCTTTCCATCAGCATCGTCTCCCTATTTTACCTTTGGGAAACCCGACCTCTCTGGCCCGTCACCAGCGACAAGCTCTCCACCGCCTTCAGCGGCAATGCCGGTCCCTACGCGCTCACCCTGGGCAGCGTGATCGGTCTGTTAGCCGCTTGTTTTTTCTTCCCGCGGAAACGGCAACCCGAACTGGCCACCGCCGTCAGCGAGGGCGCGGCCAGCATGTTAGGGCCGCTGCTTATTCTGGTGAGCGCCTGGACCTTTGGCTCGATCCTCGGTGAGCTCGGCACCGCAAAGTGGCTGGCCAGTTCGATGAGCGGAGCTTTTCCGGTCGATTATTTCCCCGCCGCCATCTTCATCACCGGAGCGGCGATCAGTTTTCTCACCGGCAGTTCCTGGGGCACCATGGCGTTGCTGATGCCGCTGGCCCTACCCGCGTATCTCGACCTCGCACCCGACCAGCCGGTGCTGCTTTCCGCGGTCATCGGCGCGGTCTTCAGTGGTGCGGTCTTTGGCGATCACTGCAGCCCCTTCAGCGATACCACCATCGTCTCAGCCTTCGCCTGCGGCATCACTGCGCAGGAGCACGTGGTCACTCAGCTGCCTTACGCCCTGCTTGCGGCGGCGGTGGCTTTGGGCGTTGGGTTCTGTGGTTTGGCGCTGGGACTGCCCGCTTGGTTATTGTTAGGCATCGGCACCCTGCTGCTGGGCGGACTTGCGAGCGCCGCGACTCGCCACAAACCAAAGCCCGATTCCGACTAGCAGAACTAGAGGCAGCATCTTAATCGCCTCGCCAAAATCGACGTGATTCAATCGCAACGCAAACACTCCGGAGAAGAGACCATAGCCGATGTTCAGGGTGAGATTGTTGACACTGAGAATCGACGCCCGTTGCTCCGAGGGCGTGTCCCGGTTGATGTAGCGGCTCATTAGAAAGCCCACGTGAATCAGGGTCAGCATGATCACAAAGGTAGCGGCAATACCTCCCCCATTCTGCAGCCATGAAACTCCAGCCAGACCAGCGACTCCGATACCTCCGGCAATCAGCATATTCACCCGCGGCGCGAACTTGCGCACCAGCGGTTTGACATAAAACGGAACCACCACGCCGGCCAGCGACATGCCTGCACCGATGATGCCAAAGCTGTATTCCGGAAGCTCGATCCAACGGAAATACTCACTCTGCAGGGTGACAAAAGTGCGGGTGATGGCATCGATCAGCACCGCGGCCACGATCAAGGCGGCAATCCATTTGGTCTTCAGCACCCAGCCGGCAGCAGCCAGCATGCCGCGCCCGACATCCACCACCGAAGTCCGTTGACCCGCTTGTTTTTTGGAAATCCCGAGGTCGGTCAGGCGGAAGGCGAGCAGCACGCAAACACAGGCGGAAACAAAACAAAGAATCACCGGCAGCTTCAGACTGATGGTGCGGGGGAAGTCTCCGAAGATGGCAATCATCCCTTCATGGTCGAAGACAAAACCTCCCACCAGCATTGCCAAAACCCCACCGAGCGATCGCCAGCGCATCACGGCCACCAAGGTGTCGTCCCACCGGTGCTCGATCTTGCCCGCATCGTCTGTGAGTAGCTTGAGCGAATCATAAGCCAGTGCCTCGTCCGCGCCACTGGCCGCCGCCTCCGCCAGTCCACTGAGCACTCGGTTCACCGCGCAGATGGCAAAGAGCCCCCAGCCGCCGTGCTGCGGAGCCACAATCAGCAGCAGCATTTCCACCGCCATGCTCAGCGCGGAGAAGATCACCAGCTTGCGCCGACCCACCAGGTCCGCCAGCACACCAGACGGCACTTCGAAAATCACAATCGTCAGGGCCCAGATCGCGTTCAGCCAGAGGAACTGCGCCATGGTTAGGCCGAGGTCGGTGAAAAACACCGCGAACACCGGGTAGTAAAAGCGCGCGTTAAAGAAGGCGCGGAACCAGACAAAAAGCCGCAGGTTTCTTTCTAGTAATTCCTGATTCGGAGTGGATGCATGAGAACCTGCCATGCCCACAGCCCTGCCAGAATCTGGCGCGATGCCAAACCATTTCATTTCCCGACACGGGAAAAACGCCCTCCTAGCTCGACGTCTGCTTCATCGGGCCACCCGGTTCATCATCGGGCACCACCTGAGTTTCCAGCAGTCGAGCCGTTTCAAGTCGGGCTTCTTCCAGCTCTCTCTCAATCCGTCGTTCCTCGGTCCGCCTACTGCGCGCCAGCTCGGCCGCGAGTTCTGCACCGTAGAGGAAAGTCTGCATCGCAAAATAAATCCAAAACAGCACCAGCACGAGGGTCAGGGCACTGCCGTAAAAGCTTCCCACATCGGTGTGTTGCAGGAACTGGGCGAGGCCGACTTTTAGCCCGACCAGCAGCACGCCACTGGCACAGCCTCCGATCAGCGCTTCCTTGAACTTGGGAGGTCGCACCGGAAGCAGTCGCATCGCCACAGCCGCTAAAAAGGCAAGGCCAGCAAAGGAAATTACCGGCGACACCGCCGAGGCAATTCGCAGCAGCAAGGGCGAGTCATTGAGCGAGTTCACCAGCACCCCCATCATGGTCTCGAACACCACCGCCGAAGCAATAAAGATGCCCAAAGCCACTAACATAATCAGCGCAATCAACCGCCCCGCAAGCCCTGAAAGCGCAGCCTTGCGCCCCTTTCTGCGAGGTGAGCCAAAGACCTTTCCCAAAGATTTTCGCAGCTCGGCAATCACCTTGGTGGCGGCGAAGAAGAGCAGCAGACCACCCACCACCGGCGAGATCGCGGAGCCCGCCCACTGGATGTCGGTTTTCAGGATCTGGGCGAAGTAGCCGTGCACCGTGGCGCCGGCCACCTTGTCCGCCTCGGTCAGTAAGATCCGGGTAGCCGTTTGTTCATCGACGAAGATCGAGGCGATCGACACCCCGACTAACAAAATCGGAACCAGCGAGATCAGTGAGTAAAATGCCAAGGCCGCGGCTTCATCTGCATGTTTCCGCCGCCACCACTTCACCGCGGCCACATACAGCAACCGCGCCCAAAGAGTGACAAACTGTTGGAACTTCTCCATTGGCACTTCCAACCCTAACCGATGTCCGACAAATTGCCAGACTGGATGAAGTCGGCGAGACTTTGGTTCGCGGCAGTGAGAAAAAATCCCCCTTACGGCTGCTCGAGCTGCTTGATGAAGGTATCGGCCTCAGCGATGGCAGCCTCCATTTCACGGATCAATCGATCCACTTCGATGCGGGTGGTTTTCACCTGACCCTCGAGCGAGGCAATAGCGCGGGCGTTGAGGTTGTGTTTCAGGAAGAGGTTATGATCGCGGAACTTGCGCAGCACCGGGTCCAGCGATTTTTCCGCACGGCGCATGGCGGCCATGAGGCGGGTGTAGCGCTCTTGGGCGGCCTTGAGCTGTCGGCTAGACTCGGCCTTAAACTCGACATTTTCATACTGCTTGATCTCCTTCTTCCACTCCTTGAAGAGCGCCTTGGAAACGTTCTCCACATCGTCGTGGCGTGCCTTCACCTCGGCGGCTTGCTTTTCGGCCGACAGATACGCCTTGTTCACGCGGCGGTATTGCTTTTCCAGATTTCCACCTTTGAACCCCGTCACTGCCGAGAACTCATCGAGGGCGGAGTTGAACACCTCCTTCGCCTTCTGCTCGCTGCTGCGGGCTTTTTTCACCCGGGTAATCATGATGTCTCGCTTGTGGAAACCCACTTTTTCCATCGCTCCGTAATAAACTCCGGAACAGGACGATAAGAGAAGGACGCAGGGAATGATCGAGCTGAGTAAGATGAGGCGCATGATGCACATAGGATTCCGACTCATCAGCCCTGAGTCAATGCTTTCCCTTCTGACCCCGGGCATCACATTTTCGAGGAAGGCTGATTGATGGTTGTCTTGTCGTATTTGAAACACCAAGATTGAGACTTCCGCTACCTTCGTGGTCCGTATGTCTACCCGCCTTGCCCTTTTCCTACTCACCCTTGCCACGTTCACGGCTGGGGCTCAGAGCTTGCGCTTGGAAAGAGAGTCGTTCCCGCACAGCCCCGAGGACATTGAACATCATGCCGATCGATACACTGAACCAAGTCTGATCCCTGCGAAAAGTGTCGCGGCCCTGAAGCAGCAAGCTAGCTGGCTACGCCGAGAGCTCAGCAGGTTTCCTCCATCGGAAACACAAACCTCTCCGCCACGCGAGACGTTTGGCTACCTCAGTGCACGTCATCCGGTTTCCATTCCAGATGCGGATTTTGAAGAGTGGATCAAGCTTCAGCTTCATACAGATTTGTCGCTTAGCATTGAAGCCATCGCTCTGGTCCCAGCCTGCTACCCGGCATTTTCGCTCAAGCATCATTACGGCTTCCCCCGGCGTTTTAAAATCGAGGTGTTTAGTGCGGAAGCACCCGAGCAGGCGGTCACAGTGGTCGACTGGACTCAGCAGGATTTTCCAGACCCCGGACTGTCACCAGTGATATTCACCATGCCGGCAATGAAGGTGCAAAACATCATCCTCACGGTAACGCGGGGAGCGCTCGATGGGGAGACGCAGTTTTTTGCTCTCGACGAGCTGATGGTCTTCCGCGCCGGAAATAACATCGGACTCCCATCCAAACATAGCCTGACCGCATCAAGCTCTACCGAGCTCGATACCTTTTGGAGTTTAAACTATTTAGTCGATCGCAAACAGCACCTCGGCAAGTTCCAGCATGCCGCTCAGCAAACACCCGATTTTATCCGCTATTTCCCCAAAAACAGCGAGATCACAGAGCCACCTGAAATCTTGATCGATCTGGGACAAAGCGAAAGCCTGGGGCGGGTCGAGCTCTACGCCGCAACGCTGCCCGAGCTCCCGATCCCAGCCTTGGCGATGCCCACGACCTACCGGATCGATCTCCTCAATCACCTCGGTGAGGGTGGCTTGATCAAGTCCACCACCATCCAAGCGCCATTGATCCAAAAGATGCGCTGGCATCCGCTCTATTCGCACAACGCCCGTTACCTCCGAATCACCACCACCGAACTCCCGCAATATCGTGGTCGCCCGATCCTGGCCCTCGGTGAAATTCGAGTTCTTGGTGACGAAGGCCCCAACCGCGTCAACCTGGCCAAGGGGAAGAGCATCAAACTTACACACGCGCCGAGCAACAGCCTTGGATCCGATCCGCGCCTGCTTGTAGACGGTCTGACCAATGGCCGAGAAATTGTGCCGGAAAAGCAATACATCGAACAGCTGGCAAAGCGGCAATTAGTCGAGAATGCCATGGCGAATGTTGAGAAAAGCCTGGTCGTTGCCCAAATCACACGCACCCAGCGCTATTGGACGCTCGGTATCACCGCGGCCACTATCATTCTCTTTGCCATTCTCCTCTGGATCATTCACCTCAGATCCTCGAAAAATCGCGCAGTCCGTGAGGTTCAGAAGCAGATCTCAGCCGATCTGCACGATGACATCAGCGGCAACCTTGGCACCATTTCCATGATCACCAGCCGCCTGCAGAATCAGGCTGACCCCGATTTAACCGAAGAGAAATTACGCGAAATCAGACATCTCGCTCAGGAGAGCTTTGTTTCGCTCAAAGAAATCATCTGGCACACCGAAACCGGAGTGATCCGCATTTCAGACCTACTGGAACAAATCAAGCGCACCTCCCAGAGCATCCTCTCTGAGTGCCGCGTCAGTTATGACTTTCCCAGCGAATATGAGAACTCCATCGTGCCGGTAGCCACCCGCAGGAATATTACCCTGCTGGTTAAGGAAACCCTCTATAATTGCTCGAAATACGCCAAAGCCACCACCATGGTCATCCGCGCTGAAATCATCGACAGCCAGCTGCAAATTTCCATGCGTGACGATGGCTGCGGCTTTGATCCCCACTGCGAAACCTCGGCCAATAGCGGCTCAGGGCGCGGCTTGTCGAACATGGAACAACGAGCTAAGCTTCTAGGAGCCGAGTTAATCGTCCAATCTGCCCCGAACGAGGGAACTTGCGTGATACTCAGCACGCCCATCCACCATTCGTCTCATGCCTAACACCTACCGAGATACTCCCGCTCCTGTCGCCCTCTGGCTGATCGAGGACAATGCTGCCTTCCGCTCGAACCTGGCGGAAATGCTGAACTCGACCGATCACATCGAGTGCTCACGTGATTTTTCATCCTGTGAAGAAGCTCTGGAATCGCTGCCACAGTGCGAGGAAAAACCTCAAGCTATGTTGATCGATATCTCCCTCCCGGGCATGAGTGGCATCGAAGGCCTGAAACATATTCTGGATATCGCACCCGAAATTAAATGTATTGTGCTCACCGGCTCGGACAAGCAACAGGATGTCTTCGATGCCATCTGCGCCGGCGCCGACGGCTATTTGCTCAAGAACACCAGCATGGATCAGATTGTGCACAGTATTCAAGACGTCATGGAAGGTGGGGCCTCACTGGACCCGCAGGTCGCATCCATCGTCCTCAACGCCTTCCCCAAAACCAACGCTCTTCCGAAGGAACACGACCTTACCGAGAGGGAAATCGAAGTGCTCAAACACCTCGCCGACGGCTTAATTATCAAGGAAATCTCGGACCTGCTCCAGCTTTCCCCACACACCGTAAAATTCCACGTCGCCAACACCTACAAAAAACTCAACGTCCAGTCCCAGGCCGGAGCTGTGGCCAAGGGAATTCGCAAGGGCATCATCTGATCGCACCCCACCAGGTCAAATTACAGGGCCCCAAAAAAGGCCGCTCCCGAAGGAACGGCCTTGATTGAAATAAGGAACGTCTACTTGCGACGTCTAAGGATCAAAGCCAGTCCACCAAGTCCGAGAAGGGCGGCGGAAGATGGTTCAGGGATAGGATCACCATTAACGGAAATGCTGCCGATACGAGTAGCTGCTTGGAATCCATTGGAGAATTCCTCTTCTGTGAATGCTAATCGAACTTCTACTGTATCAGCCGCGTCGATAAATAATGTGTCAGTGAACACATTGGTGCGTGGAGCATTGTTAAGTAACGAGAAATCACTTCCAAACTGATTGAATGTCCCCCCATTCACACTGACAAACGCCCCGGCGGTTTGGGCTCCATGTCTTCCAGTTCCATTGTTGGGATCCGAAATTGCTGAAAGTTCAGTCAGGTTGAATGCTTGTGCTGCTGTAAACGTGAAGAAAATAAAGTTCCCTCCAGCAAGTGAATCAGCAGTTGTACCAGTTAGGCCCCCATTCGGATTTATTTCAAAAGTGACATCAGAGAATGTCAATCCTCCTTGCGCACCTACCGTTGTCGTATTGGTCTGGGTGGGAGTCCCGCCATTGACGGTAGTGGCGTCAGGTGGGGTTGCTCCAGGGTAGGAAGCCACCGAACCCACACCTTGAACCGAAGTTCCATCATTTCCGATGTGGCTTAACGGCGAGCTGATGAAGGCTGCATCAACGTTATAAGTTACTAAGTGGCCTACACCACTATTGTTTTGAGGAGGGTTTGAGCCACTATCATACTGAAGTAGCAATGCCGCCTGAGACGATGCTGATATCGCTACTGAAAGCAGGCTGACGCTTAATAATGTGTGTGTTTTCATAAGTTATGATGTGGATGAATGTCTTTTCTACTCGATGGTACAAATCAAACAATTGTGTGATTATTAAAAACTAGCAGCAAATCCTCATTTCGGCTACCTAGCCAATGAGCTAGTTTACTAGATGCCATGAAATCAATTAGCGCATTTCACTGAGGACCTGTTTTACCCGCGCTGAACTCATCTGATTGAGCTCAAATCATTGATTTGACTCACTTCAGACCGCTCTAAATGCAGTTCAGAGTATAAACTTAATGAAAAACATTCATTTCCGTGTAAAGATGTTAGCGATCGGCGTGTTTATGAATATACTGAGAATATACATCTGTGATTTCTCATCTTTTTTTCATCAGTCAAATCGACCCCATCACATCATTATGAAGATTCGTCTCCACAACGCACCCACCCAGGCCAGAGGTTTTGCCCTGATTGCCACCATCTCCGTGATGGTCTTGCTCACCCTCATCGCCTTGGCGATGCTCAGCCTTAGCACCTTGGAAATCCGTGCCGGTCGTCATGCCGATGCCCAGGCGGAAGCCCAGGCGAATGCCCGCATGGCCTTACAAATCGCCCTCGGCCAGCTGCAGAGCACTCTCGGCCCTGACGCCCGCGCCACCGCCAACGCTTCCATTCTTGATACCGATCCCAGCAGCAGCGAGATCAATGGCGTGCTGCACCCGCATTGGCTGGGTGTCTACCCCACGGTCAACCCAAACAGCCCGGATGACAGCTTGATCGATCCACGCTCACTGCGTGACTGGAGTTTGGAAAACATGGAATGGTTGGTTTCCAATGCCGATAACACAACCGCCCTGGACCCCACAGCGAATATCAATGGCGACGTGGTCACCCTCGGTCAGTTTATCAAAGACGCCTCCGTGGTCATCCCTCAAGACGCCGATAGCCTCGCAGCCACTCAGCTGACCAAGGCTCAAGCCGGCTTGGTGAAGGTGGAGGATAACTCCGGCCGCTACGCTTGGTGGATCGGTGATGAAAGCATGAAGGCCCGCGTGAACACCCTGGCTTCCATCGATGGCTCGGATGTGCTCGCCGGCAGCTCGGTGGACGCTGATGACCAGCGCCAAAGCAGCTACCAAGTAACCCAAAGCACCAACTTTTCCAGCCAACTTCCCACGTATAAGGAAACCCCTGAGAAGCTTTTCAAGCTGGTGACTCATAACCAGCTCGAGCGCCTCGGTGATGAGGCCTCCGACTCTTCATGGAAAAGCTGGAGCCGCCTGAATCAGGACAAGTTCACCCCCTACTCCCTCTCGCTGCCGGTGGATGTGGTTAATGGTAAACTGAAGCAGGATCTCACCGCCTACCTGAAGGGTTCCTACACCGGTCACGATAAAAAATCGATGATCGACAGCCGCTTCTCGATCAGCGCCGATCGCACTCCAACCTTCGACCTCCTCAAGCAGTGGGCCAATCTGGTCGATGACCCGACCGAACCCCAAGACGTGGTCGCCGCAAACTACGATTCCTCGAATCCATCCCACGGCCTATACCCCGTGATCACCCAGGGAGCCGTTGCCATGCAGCACTCTTATGAAATCACCGGAACCAAGACCTTCAATCCGGTCACCATGATTATGCCTCAGTTCCAGCTGTGGAACCCACACAACGTGCCACTCAAGGCCCAGGACTACATCGTTCAAATTGGCTACCAGTTCCGCTGGTGGATGCAAACCGGCCTTCGTAACACCGATAAAGCGACGTATAACACCAACCCAGTTTGGCATTCGTGGGAGCAAAACAACGGCCACACCCCGCTGCCTCCACACAAACCGGCAGACAACGAGGACATCGACTACCAGGACAACAAACGCTTCTTCACCTTTGTCATTAAAAACCAGGCATTCGAGCCCGGCGAATCGCTGCTTTTCCACGCCAAACCGCCTTCGTCCGGATCGATCTCCGGCGTGCCTTACAACATCAACTCAAATGCCGATACCGACATCCTGAAAAACTACTCCAACGACGCCGACCTCAACCTGCTGGTCAACGAAGGCAACTTGGACGAATTTTTCTACCTCGTCAGCCCATCGGTAGGCACCCTCGACGCCAGCTCGAACGCAAACTTGACCTCCAAGTTGAAAACCGAGCCCAATTTCCGCTCGGACAAAACCGGCTCCGGTGCAAGCGATGATGAAGATCTCGACATGCACCTCAACCTCTACTCGGTGGAAAACGGAAACCCGACGCTGCTGCACGCGATCAAAAAACCGCAGCGCAATGAACGCTTCGGAAACTGGCAGCGCTCCACCTATCCTCTGAGCAGCTACCTCGATGGATCCCGTCTCGCCTCAGACACCTACGACTACAAGAGCGCACTGATCAACTTCGGCTCCTCGATGCTGGTGAGTAATTTCGATATCTTCGTCGGTGGTTCCAACATGAACAAACCGCCCAAAGCCGGTCAGCCGCACTCCATGCTCAGCTACTGGAACGTCCGAAATCAGCAGAGCTTTTCCGGCTCGGACAATTGGCCAAGCGGCTCTGTCGAAGCCACTGAGTGGAAAAATGCCTTCTCATTCCGCTCCGTAAATACCTTCAAAGCAACTTGGGAATCCACCGATAACTTGTATGGCAATCTCTCCACCGATCGCCTCGGTGGCTGGCACCGCTCACAGGTGCCCAACATGGCATACCCCTTCTTTGATTACCCCACCGGAGACTACGGCCCGCTTTCCCTGGGGAGCTTCCAGCACGCCGATCTCTCGGTTTACTCCTGGCAGCCTACCTACGCCTTCGGCAACGCCCAGGCACCGCCACGTTTCGATCGCTCCGAGTTCAAGTCCAGCTCGCAGCAGGATCTCTACGACATTTCCTACCTGCTCAATGCTTCCACCTGGGACAGCTACTACCTCAGCACCATTCCTCAGAGCGGCGAAACTCTTGAGCCCGGCATGCGCCTGCCAAATAGCCGTCAATACCTCACCAGCATCGGCAACGATGGTGAATTCGATAGTTCCATCCTCACCAATGCCGATGGTTTCGACCTCTCCGCTTCCAGTGTGATGGTGCACGGTGGCTTCAACGTCAACTCCACCTCGGTGACCGCCTGGAAGGCCTTCCTCTCAGGCGCACTGGGACAAAGCGTGGAAACGCTGCACAGCTCGACCGATAGTAACACCGCCGACGCCGCCGCCATGGGCCGCTTTCTCGCCCCACTGGTGGAAGAGCCTAACGATGTTCCAGAAGACCGCAGCGCCAACACGGACTTCTCCGAGGTGAACAGCTGGGCTGCGACCCGCACCTTGAACAGCACGGAAATCGACACTCTGGCGAACCGCATTGTCGAGGAGGTGAAGCTCCGTGGCCCGTTCCTTTCCTTGGGTGACTTTGTCAATCGTCGCCTCGAGCCCGACAGCGATGTCACCGGCGATGAGCGGGTCTACCAGGAAGTGCTCGGCACCCTGCAAGCTGCCATCAACAAGGCCACCACAGAAGACCAACAGATCAACTATCACTACTACGCCGCCGAATCCAGCTCCGGCACGAAGATGACGATCAAGCCCAGCCAAGACTGGAGCGGTAGCAGCATGAACTTCAGCGTCTCATCCGATGCTCAGGAAGCCATGTTCGGTGCTCCAAAATCTGTGATCGATAGCGACGGAGGACTGATCCACAGCTACGCACCCAACTTCATCTCGCAAGCCGACGTGCTCAGCAAGATCGGCCCAAGCATCACCGTGCGTGGCGATACCTTTGTGATCCGCGCCTACGGCGACTCGATCGATCCCACCACCGGCGAGGTGCAAGCCAGAGCATGGTGTGAAGCGGTGGTGCAGCGCAGCGCCAAACCTGTCGGTTGGGACGGCAGCAACTCGAAGCTCGTCCAGCCACAAGCGCTGAATGAGACGGGCTTTGGTCGCCGTTTTAATGTCATGAGTTTCCGTTGGCTCAATGAGAAAGATGTGATGCCATTCGGTGACGATGACTCCATCGTCAACTAAGCTGCTAATGGCTACCCTTCACCATTGATCAACCACCTCACCCAGACTTCTTATGATTTCCCGCATTCTCATCCCGCTGTTGGCGCTCTGCTTCGCCAGCTCCGCAGCTATTGCCCAAGACAAAATAACAGATCCCAACCAGCTGCCACCTCTGCCAACACCACAGGCTGAAGATCTCGTCTGCAAGTGTGTCACCACCTTCCAGCTGAAAAAGGACGATGTCTTCTTCCTCAAGGTTGGTGAGAATTATTATCAGATCGAGCTCTACGGTGAAACCGTCTCGCAGCCTCTCCCCGTCCGCGGCGCGAGAACCTTCACGCTCTACAAGCAGGTCACGGACGAGGAAGGAAAGGTCACCTACAAGCCAGCCGTCCAGCAGGCATTGTCCGGCACCGGTAAATCTCATCTCGTGATCTTGAAACGCAAGGATGCCAAATCCCCAATCACCAGCGCCGGACTGAACCTGAGCAGCTCGTCGATGCCAGCGAACAACATCTACTTCTACAACGAGAGCACCGCCCCACTCGGGCTGCAGGTCAATACCACCAAGACCGTGGTCCAGCCGTTCAGCAAGTTCACCTACCCTTTCGTCAACACCACACGGAATACCTACACCTCTGCGAAGGTGATCATGCGCTATAAGGGGGAAAATAAAATCATGTCGAGCAAGCGCCTCCGCCTCGTGCCCGGCCGCCGGATCATTCTGATTGCCTTCCCCAGTGTTGCCCGCGCCAAGCTGGGATCCACTCCCCTGCGCATGCTTGCGATCCAGGACATGCCGAAGTAAGTGCGGGAGTCGCACGTGAGGCTGCCCCCACCGCTCCGATTCGCCTATTTGCCAGACGTCGAAAATGCGAGCCCCTTAGATCGCCTGAAGTGCCAGACCGATCTCAGAGAGTGAGCCGTCGGCCTTCCAGATCGACCCCGGCTGGCCCTTCGGCTTGTTGAAGTAGGCGTAGCGCTCTACCCGACGGTGTCGCTCGAGCACCCTGAAGGCTTTGATGGCGAAGTCCGCCATCTCCTTGTGGCTACCACTCCAGCCGTTGAACTCGGTCAGCCAGATCGGTAGACGATACTTTTTGTAAAGGTCATCCAGCCACTGGTCGAATCGTTTGACGTCCGTGCCGCTATACCAATGGATCGCGAGGAAATCGACTTTCATCTTCTTCCGCTTCGCCCCTTTCATGAAGGCCTCCAACCATTGATTGCCACCCTGGTCATTGGAGACTGCCGGGCTGCCGAGACGAAGATTTTTTTCAATCGCCAGCTGCTCCAGCTTCGGCCAGTGCTTGAGCCCCTCTTCCACGCTCAGGTCGCCCTGTTTTTTGCGTTCCGGCTCGTTGTATCCTAACAAGTGAGTGATGTTTTCCTGCGCCCGGATGACGTCGAAGGTTTGCTTCCCCAGATTCTTCCTACCCTTGATCATCGGCACGAACTCAGGTCCCCCGGCTCCGCCTGAGCGGCCGCTCCGTGTCCAGTTGTAATACCAGTGAGGCAGCACTTGGCGATGGGCCGTGGCATTGCCGCCACTCCATCCTTTTTTCACCGATGGCTCATCGCGGCTCAAGCCGGTGGCCAGCTGCGGTGCCGCACAGCCTGAGGCCATCAGGCTGGCAGTTTTCAGAAATTGGCGGCGTGTTTTCTGTGAGGATGCGTGAATCATAAGACAGCTAAGATTAGCATTAAGCAGGCACTCGGAGCAGATCAGAACTGTGTCATTCCTCCCTAGTGTCATGCACTCTAACGGTGACATGAGCCGGCAGTTGATCCAGCTGTAACCGACCAAATTGTCCGGGGCGCACGATCAGCACCCGCAGCGATTTCATCGTGGCCAAGGGCGCCAAGTTCTTTGCTGGCATCTTGCTGATGTCCAGCACCTCGACCCCTAAGCCGCGCAGCTGTCGGTAGTCATGCAGCATCGGCGTGGCGAGCTCTAGCGAGCGTATAGGCAGCAGGCGCAGCACACTGCGTGCGTTCTTACTCGGATTCGTAGCCGATACCCGAGGCCGGAAAAGCGTGGTGAGCATATTCCCACTCAGTTTTAAATGACGCTGCCTGGCATCGTATTCGAATCTTGTGCTCAGCCACTTTGGGTTCGAGAGCTGAAGAAAGGCACGGATGATCCTTGTTCGCTCCTCCAGCGACGACCGCTTGAGGCTATCGTAGGTCACCATTTTCTCAATCAGCGGTGCCCGGTTCCGCCCTTTGAATTCCATGATTTTCCCCATCAGTCGAATGAAGGCCTCTGGCGGCAGGAGTCCATCTTCTTTCCGGACGAGTGGTGCAAACTCGGGGATGACATCACGCAGCTCTTGCTGGTCTCCCGTGCGCATCTTGTAGTAAATTTCCGCTTCGACAAACCGCTGGGTCAGGAAATACAGATAGGCTTTTAACGTCCAGGCTCGGTTGCTTTTTTCTTGGGAAACCTTCAGCCGCTCGTCGAGCTTATCCATCGCTCTCTGGATCGCCACTTCACCGATGCCTTCGTGCATGATGACATCCTCCATCAGCATCAGCGTGCCATCAAGGGTGTCGGCATCTTGGCTTTCTAACAAGGCCGCCGAGTATTCCTTTTCCTTGAGGTATTTGTTCAATGCCTGCTCAGCGCGGTCGCGCTCCTGTTCAGCCGTTGTCAGAGCGAGCGCTGTGGTGTCCAGCGCCTGGGCTGTGTTGTCGTAGCTGTCCTTGAGCTTCTGGGTGAAGAAAAATGCCACACCTAACAAGAAAATGGTGAATAGCAGCGTGATGGTGCTGGTGAGCTTATGCCGACGGTAAAACAGCCGCATCTCCCGCAGAAACCCGGCCTTTTCCGCCCCCACACTGAAGCCCATCAGGTGCCGGTTGACATCGGAGTGCATCATGTCGACCGAGAGATAGCGATCGTAGGGGCTCTCCGCGCAGGCTTTGTCCACGATCGCACTGATCGCCTTGGAACTAGCCGGCTTCGAGCTGCGGGCGTCCGGCGGCAGCAGCGTCACCAGCTCGTAGAGCATGCAGCCAAGCGCGTAGATGTCTGTCTGCGCGGACTTGGCCACCCGCGCACTCTCCTGCTCAGGTGCCATGTAGCCGGGAGTGCCTTTCACCGCGGGCTCTAACTGATCACCGTAGAGATCCGGATCTAACAATGCCTCGGCCGATTGCCGCTCGCTGTCACCCCGAACGATTTCCCCCATCCCCCAGTCGCAGACCTGCACTTCACCGAATGTGCCAATCTGGATGTTCTCCGGTTTCAGATCGAGGTGAAGAACATGCCGCGAGTGCGCGTAGGCCATGGCTTCGCAGATCTTGAGGAAGATCGAGAGTCGTTGGGAAACCGGGTAGCGATCGAGCTCTTTGTCCGCCCGTAGCTGACTGAGGATCTTGCGCAACGACAGTCCACGCTTGAACTCCATGGTGAAAAACGGACGCCCTTCGGCATCGATCCCCATGTCGAACAGTTTGATGATATTCGGGTGCTCCAGCCGTGCCGTGATGTGGGCTTCACGCAGGAAAGCATCGTAGCGCTCGGGAGCGAAATCGTTACGCGGTAGTGCAAGCGCCACCTCACGTTCGGTCTGCCGATCGTAAACCCGCAGCACCTGCTTCATCCCGCCCTGACCGATGAGTTCTTCGTTCTCGTAGCGGTTCTCAATTTTTTCCAACGCATGGTAAAGCGGGCATAGCGCCTCGGTCGCCCCCTCCGTCAGGTCGCCGGTGAGTTCATCCGCTTCGTCATAGAGACTGCGGTAGATGGATAAGCTATCAGACATCAGGCAGCGGGCACATGGCCAAACGATTCGAGATCATTTTTCAACTTCTGGATTTCCTTCAACAGCACCGCCTTCACCCGATGTTTGAGAATGTAAACGGTGTTCACCTTGATCCCCAACTCGGCGGAGATATCTTCCACAGATTTTCCAGCCAGTGAGAGGCGAAACACCTCCACCGCGTTGCCGGAAAAGACCGCAGTGGCTCGCTCCATCGCCAGGTCCACGACGTATTCCTGCCATTCCTGCTCCACCCGCTGATCCAGCTCCGGATCATCGCTGAGTTCCAGCGCCACTTCCTTGTGCTCGTCGTCCAGACTGGGACCGCTCGGTTTCCGCTGGTTCGAACGGATCTGGTTGATTGCCGTGTTCTTGATCAGACGGGCAAACCAGGTGCGGAATTTCGCCCGGTCCGGATCGCGATCGTAGGACTGCAGACCTTTCCACAGTGCCAGCGATACCTGCTGGCGGGCATCGTCGAGGTCCGCGCCACGAAAACCCATCGATTGCAGAACTTTGGCAATGAATGGGCTGTAGAACTTCAGTAGCTCCTCCCACGCCAAGTGGTCGCTACCGTCGCTGGCACGCTGTAGCAAACTGACCCGAGTACGCAGCGCATCCACCGAGTGAAGGGTCGATTGAGCAGCAGGTTCCGAATGCATATTAGAATGAGCCTAGTTCAGCTTGCTAATATTCCTAGCTAGAATCCTGAGAATGTGGAGCGTTCTTTTCGCTGCTTAATCGTAACATCCCCCCAGCTAGTTCACCCGATAATGCCCAGTCAGAGGAAACTCGAACAGCCGAGCCTCCTCACGCGCGCCTCCACCGATGTTATGGATCACCATTGGCACGCCGTCTGCATCGCTGACGTCACTAACAATCATGATATGTGGCAAGCGACCCGCTACCGTGCAGGTCACCAGATCGCCCGGTAAGTAGTCGGCCTTGTCCTTGCTCACCGGCAACGACCAGCCCTGGCGCTTGAAGTAGGTTTGCAAATTCGGCACCCGTCGGTGGTCGATGTTTTTGTCCGTCCGCTTCAGCCCCCAAATCTTCGGATACTTGGAAAAATGCGCCCGCATATCTTCGTGCACCCGCTGCTGCAGGTCGATCTTGCGTGCCTTGCGCAGCGCTCGGATCACCACATCGGTGCAAACTCCTTTGCTGATATCGATGTCGCCCATGGGATAAGCCAAACCGACGTAGGCCGGGTCATAGCTCGTGGTCTTGCCAATCTGGCTCCGCGCCGCATTCACAATGTCACTCACCCCCGATGGAGCCGACACGACCGACTCCTCCTGCCCACAACCGGAAGTAACCAGCAGGCAACAACACAATACCCAAGCAATCAATCCACGCATAAGTGATTCATACGCCACAAACACAATCAACATTTCACCCACCCGTAGCAAAGGGTTTGCACCCTTCGTCCTCTCACACCCCCATCACCCTCTCCCTCCGAAGCGTGCAAACGCCTCGCTACAAAAAAAGACCCGAAGCATTCGCTCCGGGTCTTTTAGGAAAATGGTGGGCAGGGCTGGATTGCCCTCGCCCGCTCAGGCTGTGCACATATCCTCGTTTCCTCCTCAGGAAACAAGCCCCCCCTAAAAGCGTGACACACGCCACTTCGTCGTGCGCTCGAACTACGTTCTCATCCAGCTCCAAAACATTTCACCCCAGCTCTAGTCAAAGAACTGGGGTGAGTAAAATGGTGGGCAGGGCTGGATTGATTCCGTTCCTCTCCATCTGTGCAATCATCTCCAATGCTCCTCCGCATTGAAACACCCTGAAAGCGTGACACACGCTACTTCGTCGTGCGCTCGAACCAAGGTTCTCATCCAGCTCTGCCCACAAAAAAAGACCCGAAGCATTCGCTCCGGGTCTTTATAAAAATGGTGGGCAGGGCTGGATTCGAACCAGCGTACTCATACGAGAGCAGATTTACAGTCTGCCGCCTTTAACCACTCGGCCACCTACCCATAATAATTGGATGTTTTTACCGCCTGCTGGTTAGTTCAGGAGGTGCCCCTTGGCAGGGCGGGGAGTTCTTACTTGTGAGGGGCATCACTGACAAGGGAAAAATGCTGCTTTTTCTCAGATCGGCAGATTTCCCTCATGTTTCTCCCCCAAATATGAGGAAGATTTAAGTGTTGAGTTTTGAATTCCAAGAGGCGGTAGGGAGGATTGCGTGCCCTGCCGAAGCTATGGCGAAGAAGGGGCCCCAATCCTCCGTTGGGAAACTCACTCTTTGCGATCGCTTTCTATCGCTCCTCCAGAGCTGGGGGCGCGAAGCATTAAGTGCTAAGTCTCAAATTCCAAGAGACAAAATTCGCCCAATTCGCAATATTTGCCTAGGGGCTATCTCCGCTGCGCTCCGGTTGCGGTCAAAAAAATCACTGAATCCTGAATCAGGGCGGCGGCGGACGGCGAGGAGCGGCGGATTGAGGCCAATCCGCCCTACCGTGTGGGCACGCAATCCTCCCTACCTTGACTCCCCACTACTGCCCCCGACCAAAGAGGACCATATACACGGTTTTCACCACGATGACCGCGTCGAGGATCATCGAGTGTTTGCGCACGTAGTAGAGGTCGTAGTTGAGTTTTTCCACGGTATCCTCGTCGTTGGCACCGTAGGAGTAGTTCACCTGGGCCCAGCCGGTGATGCCGGGTTTGACGGCGTGGCGGAAGTGGTAGTAGGGGAATCTTTGCTCGTAACCCTTGACCAGGTCCACCCACTCGGCGCGCGGACCGATCAGGCTGAGATCGCCTTTGAGCACGTTCCAGAATTGCGGCAGCTCGTCGATCCGGGTCTTGCGTAGGAAACCTCCGATCTTGGTCACGCGAGGGTCGTTTTTCTGCGTATACATCGATCCCGCTTCTTCCTCTGTGCGCACCGTCATACTACGGAACTTGTAGATATCGAAGGGCTCTTCACGGCGCCCGACCCGTTGCTGTTTGAAAATGATCGGTCCCGGACTGGTCAGCTTCACCAGGATCCCGACGACGATAAACACGGGAGCAAAAACAATCAGTCCGGTCAGCCCCACCATGATGTCACCAAAGCGTTTGATCCGCTCGTAGGTCTTATTGCGGTTGCAAAGGAACCCTTCTTCCAGCGCCCAGCTCATAGAAACTTTGCCAGGAGGCATGATTTTCATCTGCCCCATGAGATATGATTCATAAGAGCACACTTTGTGCCCAGAGAACTGAGCCACGGCGAGTCGTTTTTGGAAATCGGACGGAAGCTCTTCCAAAGGACAGGTCAGCACGTAGTTTTCGACATATTTACCACGCATGGACGACCGCAAACGGACCTCCCCTAGCGGCTCAATCATCGGCGAGCTGTCATCGCGGTTACAAAGTCGCTGCCCTTCCCGGTCGCCATGAGGGTCAAAAGTCATGACTTCACAGGTGGAATTACTGGCTTTCAATCGACGGTAAAGGTCCCGAGCCGACCACCCTGTTCCGATGATGCAGAGTGCGTTGCCTTTGCGGAAATGGTTTTTCACCTTACCCAGCCCCATTCGATAAAGAATCGAGCAGACAGGAAAAGCCACCATCGTAAGCGCCACCACACTACGCCCTGAGTTCATCTGGTAACCATAGGTGACGAAGGAATAGATGATGAAGAACACTCCAATGAAGGAAGCGATGGAAACAATAATGTGCTCGGAAACGAAGCGCACGCTCGTGGTGTTCGTCTTGTAGCTATAGCCGCCCACCATTGCGACCCCCAGCATGCTAATAGCTCCACATACCAGGAGCACTTTTCGGCTCATCGCATGCAGAAGTTCAGTGTCGTAGCGAAGCCAGCAGGCTAAACCGAAGATGGCTGAGATCAGCATCAGATCGGCTAAGACCATCATCACGGGATAGATATCGGCCATCAGACTACGACGGCGGTGTTTTTTCACCACTGCGGCATCATCGACATGACCATCGGCGAATACTGAGCCGATCGTCATCTCACTAGCAGGTAATACATTAACAGGTTCAGGGTCTACATGATCGATTCCAGATTCACGGTAATAAGGGGAAGGCATAGTTTTTACTCGGTAGAGAATTTATAGCGTTGTTGTTTAGGTTAGATACAGAAAGACTCCCATATCTAACAAAGTGTTTTGAAAAATACCACCAATGCGACATGCGCCGGTGTTATTTTATATAATCTCTAGATCTCTCAGGCTTTTGCCGCCGAGGGAATAAACTGCTTGAGCTTACGAAGGTTTTTCCACACTAGTGTGTGGGCATGACCGATGCGGTTGCAGCGGATAGCGTGCCAATCTTCGAGAGATTTTGTGAGTATATGTTTGAGACTACGGTTGCTGACACCGCCCACCCTCATCTTCACCAAGACCTCAGGATGATAGACGGGAGCAATGTCTAGTTTAGATAAAACTCTCATCATGAAGTCATAGTCAGCCGCGCAACTGAAGCCGGTGTTGAAGTATTCACCATTGTCCATTTTTGCTTGCTGATAGACGGAGCGTTTCAGGTAGAGTGAGGGGTGCGGAGGCATCCATCCCCACTTTAGATTTTTCCTGTCGTATTCACCTGAGACCCAATGACGGATGACCTTAAAGTCATCTTCAGATGATTCCTTCTGGGCAACGTATTGCAGATCGCCATACACCGCATCGGCACCGCTTTCCTCGAACTTAGCCGCAATGTTTTTCAAGACATCCGGATGCGCAAGAAAGTCGTCGGCATGAACAAATCCGATCACGTCCCCTGTGGCCATCGCCACGCCTTTGTTGAGGGCATCGTAAAGCCCGTCGTCAGGTTCAGAAACAAAGCGTATCTTAGGCAAGGTATCAGCCAACGTCGCCAACATTTCTACCGTGCCATCAGTGGAACCACCGTCCACCACGAGGTATTCCACACCATCATAGGATTGACCTAACACAGACTCCAAAGCAGAGCGCAACACAGGCCCAGGATTATAACAAATGGTGATGATGGAAAATTTCATGTGTTGATGGGAAATGGGAAGCTGGGATTGGGAAATGGGGGTTTGTGCTGCTGGGGAGACGGTGGATTTAAACTTCAAGTTTCAAACTCGAAATACCAATAAAACAAAAATCCGCAATCGGTAGGGCTGATTGCGTGCCCTGCGTAGCTTGGCGAAGAAGGGGCTCACGCCGCCGTTTCACGGTAGGGCAGATTGCGTGTCCTGCGTAGCACGACGAAGAAGGGGCCTCAATCCGCCGCTTCCCGCCGCCCCAGCGGTACTGATTCAGTATTCAGTTTATCAGTTGGCAGTGAGAGGAAGTTTGGTGGTTTTCAGTAGGCAGTAGGCAAGGAGCCAGCCCTCCTTAAACACAGTAGGGTTCGACAGCTTTCAGATCGGACGTAATTTCAAGTGCTTCCTGGCGGGCAGATTCTGATTCGAAGAGGTAGAGCGCGTAGCCTCCGTGGCCACCACCACTGTATTTCCTAGCAATGCTACCGGCAATTTCCGGCAGGGGTTCCATGCCTTCCTCGAGCTGCACTCCGTGGTAAACTTGGATGCCCTCGGCGAGCTTGTGAATGTCTTCGTTGAGGACACCCTCGCGTGCGAGGTGGCCGGAACGCTCGATGGTGGCGTAGTCGCGGTCGTCGTCGGCGAAGCTTGGGGTATCGTGTTCGCCCTGGGTCCAGAGGATGGCCATCTTGCCCGTGAGCATGTCGCCATTGCGTTTGAAATCGAGCACCGGCCGCTGGCCGCTGCGCCAGACACAAAGACCGGTTTCGCGGATCACGGCGGGGTCTTGCCAGCCGACGCCGAGGTCGAGTTCGGAGTCGACGCCGTCCTCACC